>NC_020126.1:7605000-7927500 GCF_000331735.1 Myxococcus stipitatus DSM 14675
AGCGCGCGGTAGACGCGCAGGTTCGTCAGCGCCGTCTCCCGCACGGGCAGCCGCGCCTGCCGAGCCACCGAGACGGGCTTGCCGTGGCGGGTCTGCTCCCACTGCCCCAGCACATGGTCTGTGAAGACCGCCGCCGGCATGGGCGCGTCGCGAATCTCATCGAAGATGGGCGGGAGCGTGGGCATCTGCACCATCTTCAGCGGCCGGCTCAGGTACTCCACGTTGGGCACCACCGCCACGAGCAGGGCCGCGCCCACCATGGCCGCCTTCCCCCAGCGAGACGCGAGCTGCCCCAGGTATGCGGCGCCGAAGGACACGAGCACGCCCAGCACCAACGTCGCGGGCAGCGCCAGCCGCACGGGCATGCCGCCTCGGGTGAACAGCGGCACCACGTGCTTGAAGGCGAGATACGGCAGGGGGAAGGCGAAGCGGAACTCGTGGCCGAACGCGGTGAAGGGCGCCACGGCCGCCGTCACCGTACACAGCCCCAGCGCCAGCACCACGTCCCGGTGCCATGAGCGTCCACGCCAGGCGGGCACGCTGGCCACCAACAGCGTGATGAGGAGCAGCGGAACGAAGGGCGAGGTCTGGTCCGACAGGCCGATGTTCAGCACCGTGCCCATGGACAGCGCCGCGAAGGCGAGCCCCAGGCCCACCCACCGGCGGCCGTCCGGCACACCCCGCCACAAGGCGAAGACGGCGATGACGGGTGTCAGCCACCCCAGGAACGAGCCCGCCTCCTCCGCGTTGGTGGCCATCTTCCCGCGCACCAGGCTCACCGAGAACTCACGCGCCCACCGGGGCAGGGCCTCCATCCAGGCCGACAAGGTGTCGGGGATGAAGAAGGCATACAGGTCGGTGAAGTAGTCGGAGTCCCCATGGTGCTGCGACACCGGTGCGGGGAAGAGGTGCACCGCCAGGGTCATCGCCATGGGGAGACAGGCCACCGCCGCCGCGAGCGCCGCCCACCCCGCCCTGCGCACCGTGGCGTCCTTGAGTGTCCCCACCGACACCAGCGGCCCGTGACGCCACCGCTCCATCACCACCCAGGCAAACGAGAAGAGCGCCAGGTACACCAGGTAGTAATAGTCACACAGCATCGTGTAGAGCGTCGCCAGTCCCAGCCCCACCAGCCACTTGCGCTGGCCCTCGTCCAGCCAGCGGAAGAAGAAGTACAGGTAGAGGGGCAGACCCTCCAGGGCGGACAGGTTGAGGTGCGTCGTCGCATGCGCCAGGTGGTAGCGGGAGAAGTCGAACACACTCGCACCCGCCAGCGCCGCCACCGCCGCCAGCACCGGGGCCACGCCCGCCCGCTCCAGCAGGTAGCGCATCAACAGCCACGCCGTGTAACCCGTCAGCACGAAGGTGCTCAGGATGAGCAGGTTGTAGGCCGCCTCCGGCGACATGAACGGCACCAGCACCGCGCCCCACATCGACTTCGCGAAGGCCGGCGTGTGCCAGTACAGCTCCGCTCCCAGGGGCCAGTGCAGCCCGGGCGCGAAGAAGGGGTTCTGAGGCTCCACCCACAGCGCCTGATGTGACCACCACGTCTGCCAGACGCTCGCGAGCACATCCTCCCGCCCCGTCACCAGGTGGGTGTGGAGCTTGGGCACGAGCGGCCAGGTGTGCACCACCGACAGCAGGGTGAACACCAGCAGCACCAGGGGGTGAAGCATCCGCCGGAACAAGGGAGACATAGGCAAGGGGGAGTCGGAAGGGCCACCCAGGGGGGGCGACAGGCCCCGTTCCGCCTGGCGGGCGCACCGTAGCCGTCCCCGGGGGGACTCCTCAACCGATGGCGCGATGAACCAAGAGCAGGGAGAATGGGCGTCCATCCTGGGACCGGAGCCATTCGTTCCCATTTCCTTGGCTCACGAGTTGTCCGCGAGGCCGCTTGCATTCCAGCCGACTCGCCGCGAAATAGGCCCCTTTCGCGAGCCGTTGCCCCCGGTTCCTCCTACATCTTTGCTTCACTCCTATGCGCGCCTTGACCAACCTGCCCTCTGACCCTGGCCCTTCCCTCCAACTGGGCATGCCGGGATTCACCTTCGAGGACCTGTACCGCCCGCGAGGCTTGCGCCGACTGGCCCAGAGCTTCGATGCGCGTCTCGCCGAGGATGACCCCGAGCTGTTCAAGGCGTTCGACGCCTACCGCCAGGCGGGAGGCCAGGGCCTCACCGGCCCCGCCGAGTCGGACCTGCTGGTGCGCGTGGCCCGGCACGTGTCGAGCTTCGTCGCCCGCCTGTTCCGCATCGAGCAGGAGCACGAGCAGTTGATGGGGAGCCTGAAGGGGGAGCTGCCCCTCTTCAACTTCAAGCGCGAGTTCATCACCCGCCGCGTTTTCAAGAAGGGCGCCGCCGACCGGCCGTCGCTCTCCGAGTTCCCCTCGCTGGATGCCCGCATGCGGCTGATGCTGCAGCTGGGCTTCCCGGAGGCGCTCTCCGCCGGAGACTTCGAGCGAGGCCTCGCAGAGTCCGTGCTCAGCCTCATGGAGCTGGAGCGCCTGTTCTCCGGCAACCTGCCCGCGGAGGAGCAGGCGAAGGCGGACGCGCTGCGCGCCCGGTGGACCGCGCTGCGCGCCGCGCTGGTGGCCACGGCCGAGGGCCGCGACGCGTTCGGCTCGAGCCTGGTCACCCACGGCGACGACGCCGCGGAGCTCCAGTGCGTCCGCGCGCTCTTGTCGCTGGCGGACCGCTGGACGTACGCACGCGCGCTGCACCCGGAGACGAAGGACCAGTTCCACACCTGGCCCACGCACCGCGTGCCCAAGCCCCTGGTGTTCGACCAGCTGGTGCAGCTGCGGCGCCCGGACGCGGAGCTCCCCGAGGCCACCGAGGGCCTGGAGCACCACCTGCGCCACCGCGACGGCTTCAAGCTCACCGACCGCCGAGGCACCGCGCGCGACGTGATGAACGAGGTGGACTACTGCGTGCTCTGCCACGAGCGCGAGAAGGACTCCTGCTCCACGGGCTTCCCCGCCAAGGACAAGGTCGCCGAGGGCCACAGCTACAAGAAGAACCCGCTGGGCATCCCCCTCACGGGCTGCCCGCTCGATGAGCGCATCTCGGAAGCCCACCTGCTCAAGCGCGAGGGCAACTCGCTGGCGTCGCTCATCATGGTGACGCTGGACAACCCGATGTGCCCGGGCACCGGCCACCGCATCTGCAACGACTGCATGAAGGCCTGCATCTTCCAGAAGCAGGAGCCGGTGAACATCCCGCTGGCGGAGACGGCCGCGCTGACGGACGTGTTGGATTTGCCGTGGGGCTTCGAAATCTACGGGCTGCTCACGCGCTGGAACCCGCTCAACATCCGCCGCCCCTACGCCCTGCCCTACGTGGGCCGCAACGTGCTCGTCGTGGGCCTGGGCCCCGCCGGCTACACGCTGTCGCACTACCTGCTCAACGAGGGCTTCGGCGTCACCGGCATGGACGGCCTGAAAATCGAGCCGTTCGCCGACGAGCTCGTGGGCCGCAACGGCCACGCGCTCAAGCCCATCCACAACTGGCGCACGCTGACGCGCGAGCTGGATGAGCGCGTGCTGGAGGGCTTCGGCGGCGTGTCCGAGTACGGAATCACCGTGCGCTGGGACAAGAACTTCCTCACGCTCATCCACCTGACGCTGGCGCGGCGCGACGGCTTCCGCATCCACGGCGGCGTGCGCTTCGGTGGAACGCTCACCATCGAGGACGCGTGGGAGCTGGGCTTCGACCACATCGCCATCGCCGCTGGCGCCGGGCGCCCCACCATCATCGGGATGAAGAACAACCTCATCCGGGGCATCCGCAAGGCGAGCGACTTCCTCATGGCGCTGCAGCTCACCGGCGCCTTCAAGAAGGACTCGCTGGCGAACCTCCAGGTGCAGCTGCCCGCCATCGTCATCGGCGGCGGCCTCACCGGCATCGACACCGCCACGGAGCTGATGGCCTACTACCCGGTGCAGGTGGAGAAGGCCATCGAGCGCCACGAGCGGCTCGCGGCGGAGCTGGGTGAGGACGCCATCCTCGCGAAGCTGGACGCCGAGGAGCGCGCCACCTACCAGACCTTCCTGGAGCATGGCCGCGCCGTGCGCGCCGAGCGTGCGAAGGCGAAGGAAGAAGGCCGCTCGCCGGACTTCATCAAGCTGGTGCGCGCGTGGGGCGGCGTCAGCCTGGCCTACCGCCGCAGCCTCACGGAGTCCCCCGCCTACCGCCTCAACCACGAAGAGGTCACCAAGGCGCTGGAGGAAGGCATCCGCTTCATCGAGCGGATGAGCCCCGTGGAGGCCCTGCCGGACGCGACGGGCGCGGTGCGCGCGCTGCGCTTCGAGCGCATGGTGACGGTGGACGGCAAGCTCAAGGGCAGCGGCCAGTTCTTCGAGCTGCCGGCGCGCACGGTGTGCGTGGCCGCGGGCACCTCGCCCAACGTCACGTACGAGCGCGAGTACCCGGGCACCTTCAAGCTCGACGAGGCCGGCGACTACTTCCAGGGCCACTCCCTGGTGGAGTCCGAGGGCGGCTTCCACCTCGAGCCCGTGGAGGCCAGCGAAGACCTGGACTCGAAGGTGGGCTTCTTCACCTCCTACGCGAAGGACGGGCGCTTCATCTCGTTCTACGGCGACAACCACCCCACCTACGCGGGCAACGTGGTGAAGGCCATGGCCAGCGCGAAGGATGGCTACTCGGAGGTGTCGCGGCTGTACGCCAAGGAAGTGGCCGCGCTCGACTTCGACGACGAGGTGGCGCAGGCCCGGCGCGAGGAGCTGCGCGCCGCGCACTTCGCGAAGCTGGACGCCGCGTTCAACGCCACGGTGGTGGCCGTCAAGCGCCTCACGCCCACGATTGTCGAGGTGGTGGTGAAGGCGCCCTTCGCGGCCAGCCACTTCCAGCCCGGCCAGTTCTACCGGCTCCAGAACTTCGAGCGGAACGCGCCCGTCGTCGACGGCATGCGCCTGACGATGGAGGGCCTGGCCCTCACCGGCGCGTGGGTGGACAAGGAGCAGGGACTGATGGGCACCATCGTCCTGGAGATGGGCTCCTCGTCACGCCTGTGCTCGGCGCTGAAGCCGGGTGAGAGCGTGGTGCTGATGGGCCCCACGGGTGCTCCCACGGAGATTGGCCACAACGAGACGGTGGCGCTCGTGGGCGGTGGCCTGGGCAACGCGGTGCTGTTCTCCATCGCTCGCTCGCTCAAGGCCGCCGGCTGCCGCGTCGTCTACTTCGCCGGCTACCGCCTCAAGTCGGACTCCTTCAAGCAGGACGAAATCGAGGCCGGCACGGACCAGATTGTCTGGTCCGTGGACTCCGGCGACACCATCGAGCCCCGGCGCCCGCAGGACTCCGCCTTCCGAGGCAACGTGGTGCAGGCCATGCTGTCCTACGCCGAGGGCAAGCTGAGCGCCGCGCCGCTCATCAAGCTGTCCGAGGTGGACCGCATCATCGCCATCGGCTCGGACCGGATGATGCGCGCGGTGGCCGAGGCCCGGCACGGCGTGCTCCAGCCGCACCTGAAGCCGGACCACGAGGCCATCGGCTCCATCAACTCGCCGATGCAGTGCATGATGAAGGAGATCTGCGCCCAGTGCCTCCAGCGGCACGTTGACCCGCGCACGGGCAAGGAGACGTGGGTCTTCTCCTGCTACAACCAGGACCAGCGGCTGGACCAGGTGGACTTCGTCAACCTCAACCAGCGCCTGCGCGGCAACACCGTCATGGAGAAGGTCGCCGACCTCTTCCTGGCGCAGCTGCTCAAGAAGGCGCCCCACCTCAAGCGCGTCTGAGGCGGTGGGCTCAACGGGTCTTCACCGGCGCGTGCCGGTGAAGACTCGAATCATCTCCTGGTAGTTCTTCATCAGGTCCTCCTCGCGCGTGAGGACCACGTCCACGCTGGCGTCGCCGAACTGGCGGCGCACGTCCGCGAGCTTCTGGAACGACTCCACCTGCGCGCGCATGGACGCCACCTGCGCCGCCAGCTCCGTGCGCTGCTCGGGAGGCAGCTTCTCCTGGAGCTGCTCCAGTTTGTGGAGCTCCTCCTCGTACTGGAGCGTGCGCCCCAGCTGCCGCTGGCCGATGACGGCCGTGACGACCTCCGCGATGCCGTTGACGTCCGTCACGCTCAGCCCCGCCTCGGCGCGCGCCTCCGACTCCGCCTTGGCCTTTGCCTCCACCACCTTGAGGCCGGCGCGCAGCTCCGCCATCGCCTCGGGCGTGCCCGCATCCACCAGCGCGCCCAGCCCCTGGAGCCCCTTCACCTGGGAGCCGTACACCTCCAGCATCTTCCGCTGGTACGCCACGTAGGCCGTCAGCTTCTCCGGCGTCACCACATAGGGCCCGGCCGCGGCTGCTTCCTCGGCGGCCTGGGCGGCGGGGCCCGCATCCTCCACCCCGGGTGCCTCGCTACCCGTGGCCCCATCCTTCTTACAGCCCGAGAAGGCCAGCAGCCCCGCCAGGACCCACAGCGCCTTGCGCATTTCGACTCCTTCCAGAGAGAGACGGCCCGTCAGTCCCCGCGTATATGCTGCGCGGACGCGTGGGGAGGGAGGGCGGCCTCCGTCCTGTCTGTCACGCCGCGGCTGTTCAGGCCACTGAACAATCGCCGCATTACCTTTGACCGACCCGGCTGCGGTCGTGTACGAACCGCGGTCCTGTCGCACTGGTGGAGGGACTTTGAGGATTTTCCTGGTTAGGCATGGCGACGCGGACGCGGAGATCCCGGAGGGTCTTGGCGACGAAGCGCGCGCGCTCACGGCGAAGGCTCGGGCAAACATGGCCGCGCACTTCGCAGCGCTTTCCGAGCGTATGGGCCCCTTGGGCCTCATCCTGACCAGCCCGCTGGTTCGCACGGTGCAGACAGCGCAGCTGCTGTCCTTCGTCGCGAAGCACGAGGGTCTGCTCCGGGCGCACCGCAGCCTGTTGCCGGACGTGCCCGTGGGCACGGTCGACTCGGTGCTGAGCGAGCACGCGGACGAGAACCTCGTCCTCGTCGGTCACCAGCCCACCATGGGCGCCCTGGCGGCGCACCTGCTCGGGATGCAGTCCTTCCCGAAGCCCGTCAACCCGGGCACCGTCATCGCCCTGGAGCGCACCGAGGGCGAGGCGCCGCACTACAAGTTCCTGTTCTACGCGGCCCCGAATCAGCAGGTGCTCGACGTCATCCAGTGAGGCCCGTACGGCCATGATGGACGAAGCCCGCTACAACCAACTCGTGGCCGCCGTCTTCAAGCGGATGCTCTCCGCCGCGGACGCCATCGACCCGGACATCCTGGAGGCGGAGAGCACGGGCGACATGCTCACCCTCACCGCCCCCTCCCGGGAGAAGTGCATCGTCAACACCCAGCGCGCCGTGAAGCAGATCTGGGTCGCGGGACGAGGCCAGGGCATCCACTTCAGCTACGACGACGCCACGGGCACCTGGCGTGACGACAAGGGCCGGGGGCTCGAGCTCTTCCAGTTCGTCGCCGGCGTGGTCCGCGATATCAGCGAAGCGGACTTCGTCTACCCGTCCTAGCCGGGCCGGCTGGCGTCGCTGGCCACTTCCACCCAGTCACCGCCCGCTGCCTGCGCCCGTCGCAGCGCATCGCCCGCGTCCTTGAGCAGGCCGCCGAAGCTGACGGCCTGGCCCGGGGCGCCCGGCGCCGCGTCCTTGCGCGCCGCGGGAGGCTCCGACACGGCGACCCCCACGGAGGCCGTGCCCGAGGGCAGGCCCGCCACGGACTTGAGCTTCTCCCGCAGGCGCTCCGCCACGATGCGCGCCCCTGAGCGCGGAGTGTGAGGGAGGAAGACGACGAAGCGGCTGTCCGCGAAGGGCACCGCCACGTCGATGTCGCGCACGCCCTCCACCAGGACACCCAGCACCTCCGCCAGCGCCCCCTTGCGCGCGGCCGGCACCAGGGCCGAGGAGCGCTCCGCGAAGCGATCCAGCTCCACCATCAACAAGGCGATGGGGTAGCGATAGCGGCGGCTGCGCTTCACCTCCATCAGCATCAAGCGCTTGAGGAACTCGAAGTCCGCGGACGTGCTCGTCGACGCGGGCTCGGGCCGGGCCATGGGCACTGGCGGCTGGGGCTGCGAGGGCACCCGGGCCGCGGGCACGCTGGCGCGGCGGGCCTCGTCACGCTGGACGAGGAGCGAGACGCAGGTGAGGACGGTGGCGCGCTTGAGCGGGCCCACCAGTCCTCCCTCGGCACCCGCCTGCGCGGCACGCTCCTCCGCGTGCTCCTCGTCGGGCGAGTACATCAACAGCACTGGCACCTGGAGCCCCTGCGAGCGCAGGCTCCGGCACAGGGCCTCTCCATCCAGTGCTCCTGTCCCTGCGGCCAGCACGACGGCAGGGGGACGCTCACGCGCGGCGCGCAGCGCCTCTTCGGCGCTGGCGACCGACGTCACTTCGTGGCCGGCCCCTTCCAGGTACCGGCGCAGCACGCCCGCCACGGAGGCGGCGGGCTCGGCCAGGAGCACGAAGGCCATCAGACCGACATGACCTCCTTCTCCTTCGCGACAATCACCTTGTCGACCTCGGCGACGCCCGCATCCGTCTCCTTCTGGACCTTCTCGGAGATGCGCTTCTCGTCGTCCTCGGTGATCTTCTTGTCCTTCAGCTGCGCCTTGACCGACTCGTTGGCGTCGCGGCGGATGTTGCGGATGGCGACCTTGTGCTCCTCGCCCTTCGCCTTCACCTGCTTGACGATGTCCTTGCGGCGCTCCTCGGTGAGCGGCGGGAAGGGCAGGCGAATCATCTCGCCGTCGTTCATCGGGTTGATGCCGAGGTTGGCCTCGCGAAGGGCCTTCTCGATTTCCTTCAGGATGCTCTTCTCCCACGGCTTGATGATGATGAGCCGGGGCTCGGGGGCATTGACGCTGGCCACACCCGACAGCGGCGTGGGCGTGCCGTAGTAGTCCACGCGGATGTTGTCGAGGATGGCGGTGCTGGCGCGACCGGTGCGCACCTTGCTCAGCTCCCGCTTGAGGTCCTCGATGGTCTTCGTAATGCGGCCCTTCAATTCAACGACGACATCTCCGCTCATAGTCGAGTTCTCCTTGAACGCGAGTCCGGGTGCATCCGCGAGGTCAGGCCCACGCCGTCTCGCTGCCACCCACGACGGTACCAATCTCGCCATTGCCCAACACCGCGCGCCGGATGTTCCCCTGCACCGTGAGGTCGAAGACGATGATGGGCAGCTTGTTGTCCATGCACAGTGAGATGGCCGTGGAGTCCATCACATTGAGGTTCTGCTTCAACACGTCCATGTACGTCAGCGAGCGGTAGCGGCGCGCGGTCGGCTCCTTCTTCGGGTCCGCGTTGTAGATGCCGTCCACCTTCGTCGCCTTGAGGATGACCTCGGCGTTGATTTCCATGGCGCGCAGCGACGCGGCCGTGTCGGTGGTGAAGTACGGGTTGCCCGTGCCCGCGGCGAAAATCACCACGCGGCCCTTCTCCAGGTGGCGCACCGCGCGCCGGCGGATGTAGGGCTCGGCAATCTGCTCCATCTTGATGGCGGACAGCACGCGCGTGTGCAGGCCCTTCTTCTCCAGCGCGTCCTGCATGGCCATGGAGTTGATGCACGTGGCCAGCATGCCCATGTAGTCGGCGCTGGCCCGGTCCATCCCCTCCGTCGCCCCGGCGACGCCGCGGAAGATGTTGCCTCCACCAATGACGAGGGCCACCTCCACCCCCGCCTGGGCCAGCTCGATGACCTCATCGGCGATGCCACTCAGCGTGGGCGGATGGATGCCGTACTTCCCCTCCCCCATCAGGGCCTCGCCCGAGAGCTTGAGGAGAATGCGCTTGTAACGGAGCGGTTGTTTTGTGTCGGAGGACATGCGTTTTTGCTTCTATCCCCCGGTTGGCGCCATATCAACGCCCGAGTCGGACACGGAGCGCACACCGTCCGCTGCCCATCGCCCCGGCTCGCAAGAGCCCGCAATGACGAGGGCCGCGCCCCCCATCCCGACCGGACGGGTGACACGGCCCTCTCAGGGTGGCTCCAGCCCCGGAGGGGCTGGATGGCACTCAGCCCTGGTTCAGCGTCTTCGCCACTTCGGCGGCGAGGTCGTCCTTCTTCTTCTCGATGCCCTCACCCACCTCGAAGCGGACGAAGCGGCGCACGGAGACCTTCTCGCCAATCTTGGCGGCGCGCTCGGTGATCATGTCACTGACCTTCTTCTTGTCGTCCTTCACCCAGAGCTGGTCCACGAGGCAGACGCCCTCGTAGTACTTCTCCATCTTGCCCACGAGGATCTTCTCCAGCATCGCCTCGGGCTTGCCCTGCTGCTTGAGCAGCTCGCGCTGGATGTCCTTCTCCTTCTCGAAGTTGTCCATGGGGACTTCCTCGCGGCGGACGAACTTGGGGTTGGCGGCGGCAATCTGCATCGCCACTTCCTTCACCAGGTCCTGGAAGTCCGGGTTGCGAGCGACGAAGTCGGTCTCGCAGTTGACCTCCACCAGCACGCCGATGCGGCCGCCGTGGACGTACGTGCCGACCAGACCTTCGGCGGCGACGCGGCCCTCCTTGCCAGCGGCGCGGGAGATGCCCTTCTTGCGCAGCCACTCCTCGGCCTTCGCGAAGTCGCCGCCCGTCTCGGCCAGCGCCTTCTTGCAGTCCATCATGCCCGCGCTGGTCCGCTCGCGGAGGTCCTTCACCATCTGGGCGGTGATCTCAGCCATCTTCGTCTCCTGCCTCCGCCTCGAATGAGGGCGCCATGCGCCGGGCGGAGCAAATAGGTTCAAGGGGATACTGCGTACGGCGGAAAACACGGACGGCCGGGTGACAGCGTCCTGATGCGCCACCCGGCCGCCACGAAGACTTCGAAGTGAGAGGGGAGGACTACTCCGCCGCCGCCTCGCCACCCTCGCCAGGAGCCGCCTCGGCGGGAGCATCGGCCACCGCGGGGGCGCCCTTCATCTCGACGAGGGGACCACGGCGCTCGCCGCCCCGGTCACGGTCGCCACCGCCACGACGGTCACGGTCGCCACGGCGCGGGCCACGGCGGTCGTCACGCTCACGGCGGTCATCACGGCCCTCGCGCTCCTCCTGCTCGTCGCGCTCCGCCGCGCCCGAGGCACGGTAACGGGCCGCGCCCTCGATGCAGGCCTCGGCGATCTTCGACGTGAAGAGCTTGATGGAGCGGATGGCGTCGTCGTTGCCGGGAATCACGAAGTCGATGCCGTCGGGATCGCAGTTCGTGTCCACCAGGCCAATCACGGGGATGCCCAGACGGGTCGCCTCGTGGATGGCGATGTGCTCCTTCTTCGGGTCGATGACGAAGACGCAGCGGGGCAGCTTGGACATCTCCTTCACGCCGCCCAGGTTCTTCTCCAGCTTCTCGCGCTCACGCTCCAGCGAGGCGACTTCCTTCTTCGGCAGACGCTCGAAGGTGCCGTCCTCGGCCATCTTCTCCAGCGTCTTCAGCCGGTCGATGCCCTGCTTGATGGTCTTGAAGTTGGTCAGCGTGCCACCCAGCCAGCGGCTGGTGACGAAGAACTGACCGGCGCGCGACGCCTCCTCGCGGATGACGTCCTGCGCCTGCTTCTTGGTGCCGACGAAGAGCACCGAGCCACCACGCGCCGTCACGTCCGCCACGAAGCGGAAGGCCGCGCGGGCCATCGAGACCGTCTTCTGCAGGTCGATGATGTAGATGCCGTTCCGGGCGCCGAAGATGTACGGCTTCATCTTCGGGTTCCAGCGCTTCGTCTGGTGGCCGAAGTGAACACCGGCCTCCAGGAGCTGCCGCATCGTGATGCCGCCGGCGGCGGCCATGGCCTGCTGCTGCGTCTGCGTTTCCTGCGTGTCGATCGACATGTTGTTTCTCCGGTTATGTCCGCCACACCCGAGTGCTGCTCCGGCCGTGACCTCCGTCGAGCGAGGCCCTCTTCTTCAGAGGAGACCTCCACTCACGGGAGCACCGGCGACCGGCACGGGCGTGTGTGAAGTGGGTACTACCCGAGGCCAGGGGCCCCGCCCCCGACTACGAGGCGGGGGGTCCTTAACAGAACCCTTCCGGCAGGCGCAAGCTTCGCTTCACCGGGCGTGGCGGGTAGGAGGCCCCCGCCCGGCCCCCTGTCCCCCAGCCCGCCTTCTGAAGCCCCTAGGCCTGGGCCTCGCGTCACAAAAACGACCGGCGCGGACAGGCCCGCTCCGATCTGGAGCAGCCGCCGCGCCGGGGGCCTCCCTGCTCCCGGAGGTCCCGGGAGGGCTGCCTAGACGCTGGCCTCCGCCGCGCCGTGGCACTTCTTGTACTTGCGGCCGCTGCCACAGGGGCAGGGGTCGTTGCGGCCCACGCGGGGGCCCTGCTGAGCGGCCGCCGGCCGGGCCGCCGCGGCCACGGAGGCCTCGTCCAGCTTACCCTCCGCCGTGCCACGGCCTTCCACCGCCCGCTTCTGCTGCTGCGCCAGCTGGCGCTGGATGCGGACCGCCTCTTCCTCCGCGCTGGTGGCGGACCGGGGCTGCACGCGCATCAGCTGCGAGACGAACTGCGCCTTGATGGCGGAGAGCGTCTGGATGAAGCCCTGGTAGCCCTCGCGCTTGTACTCCTGCTTCGGGTCCTTCTGGCCGTAGCCACGCAGGCCGATGCCCTGGCGCAGGTGGTCCATGCCCAGCAGGTGCTCCTTCCAGAGCCGGTCGATGGTGGCCAGGTAGTTGTACTGGAGGAAGCGCAGGAAGTTCTCGCCGAACTCCTCGTCACGCGTGCGGAAGACCTTCTCCGCCGCCTTGAAGATGTGGTCCTGGAGCTCGTCCCGGTTGCCCACGCCCTCGAAGTTCATGTCGAGGTCGAACGTCTCCTTGACGTTCTTCGACAGCGACTCCAGGTCCCACCCGTCCGAGCCCTTGGTGGGCGCGTACGTGTCGACGATGGAGACGATGACGTCCTCCAGCGCGTCCAGCACCATCTCCTTGAAGTCCGCCCAGGTCACCGTCTGCTCGGAGCGGGTCTTCACGCGCGTCTTGGGGTCCTCGGTGTACTCCACCAAGGGGACACCCGCGCCCGCGGCCAGCACCTGACGACGCAGCTTGTAGATGGTGCGTCGCTGCTGGTTCATCACGTCGTCGTACTCGAGCAGGTTCTTGCGGATGTCGAAGTTGTGGCCTTCGACCCGCTTCTGGGCGCTCTCGATGGCGCGGGTGAGCCAGATGTGCTCGATGACCTCGCCCTCCTCCATGCCCAGCCGCTCCATCAGCCCCTGGATGCGCTCGGACCCGAAGATGCGCATCAGGTCGTCCTCGAGCGACAGGAAGAACCGGCTGGCGCCCGGGTCACCCTGACGGCCCGCGCGACCGCGCAGCTGGTTGTCCACGCGGCGGGACTCATGGCGCTCGGTGCCGATGATGAACAGGCCGCCGGCCTCCATCACCTCCGTGCGCTCCTTCTTGGTCTCCTCGTCCAGCTTGGCCTGGGTCTGCGCCAGCTTCTGCTCCCACTCGGCCTGGGCCTGCTGGTAGGCGACCATCGGGTCCGGCTGCGGCGCTGCGCCCTCCGCGGCGGGAGGCTGCGGGGGCTGGGGCGCGGGGGCTTCCGGCGCGGGGCCCACGGCCGCCTTCGCCAGCACCTCCGCGTTGCCGCCCAGGAGGATGTCCGTGCCGCGGCCGGCCATGTTGGTGGAGATGGTGACCGCGCCCTTGCGGCCGGCCTGCGCGACGATGTCGGCCTCGCGCTGGTGCTGCTTGGCGTTGAGCACGTTGTGGGGGACGCCCCGCTTCTTCAGGAAGCTGGACACCACCTCGCTCTTGGCGATGGACACCGTGCCCACGAGCACTGGCTGCCCCGCCTTGTGCAGCTCCTCAATCTGAGCCGCCACCGCCTCGAACTTCTCGCGCTCCGTCTTGTAGACCACGTCCTGCTGGTCCTTGCGGATGGGCGGGCGGTTGGTCGGGATGACGCGGACGTCCAGGTTGTAGATCTTCGCGAACTCCTCCGCTTCCGTGTCCGCGGTGCCCGTCATGCCGGACAGCTTGGAGTACATGCGGAAGTAGTTCTGGAACGAGATGGTCGCCAGCGTCTGGTTCTCGTTCTCGATCTTCACGCCCTCCTTGGCCTCGATGGCCTGGTGGAGACCGTCGGACCAGCGGCGGCCCGGCATGGAGCGGCCGGTGAACTCGTCGATGATGACGACCTCGCCGTCCTTCACCACGTAGTCCTTGTCGCGCTTGTAGAGCGTGTGCGCGCGCAGGGCCTGCTCGACGTGGTGGAGCGTCTCGATTTCGCCCGGGTCGTAGAGGTTGGACACGCTCAGCCGCTTCTGCAGCTTCTCGATGCCGTCGTCCGTGAGCGACACGGAGCGGTGCTTCTCGTCGAGCGTGAAGTCCTGGTCCGGCACGAGACCCGGGATGACCTGGTCCACCCGGTAGTACTTGTCCGTGCTGTCCTCGGTGGGACCGGAGATGATGAGCGGCGTGCGCGCCTCATCGATGAGGATGGAGTCCACCTCGTCGACGATGGCGTAGTTCAGCTCGCGCTGGACGTAGTCCTGCAAGCGGAACTTCATGTTGTCGCGCAGGTAGTCGAAGCCGAACTCGTTGTTCTGCCCGTAGGTGATGTCCGAGCGGTACGCTTCCTGCCGCTGCTTGTCGGACAGCTCGTGGAGCACGCAGCCCGTCGTCATGCCCATGAACTTGTAGACGCGCCCCATCCACTCCGCGTCGCGGCGGGCGAGGTAGTCGTTCACCGTCACGACGTGCACCCCGCGCCCGGACAGGGCGTTGAGGTAGCAAGGCAGCGTCGCCGTCAGCGTCTTGCCTTCACCGGTGCGCATCTCCGCGATGCAGCCCTCGTGGAGGAACATGCCGCCGATGAGCTGCACGTCGTAGTGACGCTGGCCGATGACACGGCGGGAGCCTTCGCGGATGAGCGCGAAGGCTTCGAACAGCAGGCCGTCCAGCGGCCTTCCGTTCTGGATCTCCTGCTTCAGCCGGGCCGTCTCGGCAGCAAAGTCCTCGTCCTTGAGGGCCCGCATCCGGCTCTCCAGCTCGTTGATGCGGATGACCTTCTCGCGGGCCTTCTTGAGCTCACGCTCATTCTTGGTCCCGATGAGCTTCTTCAGCGTCCATTCGATCATTCGGTAGACTCTCTCGGCGCCGGAGAATCCTCGAAGGACGGCGGCGAGTGAAGGGAAATCCCTGGAGATGTAAGGGAGGCTTCGTGGGAAACCACGCGCGCCCCCTGAAACTTCCTCTCGGCCGGTTGCCCAGCGCGCATCGGTTCAGAGTAAAGCGGAACCGAGCCTACGCAATGTCCCCTCCGCGAAATCCACGCCGCCGGCCTGTCCGGGGCGCTCCCCAGAAGCCGCCTCGCCGCCCCGGCCCTCCCCAACCCAGGAAGGCGCCCACCCCGGGTGGGGCCACGCCTGCACGCGCCGCGCCGCCCCCTCCCGCTCCGCCCAGGGCGCGCATTCCCCCCATGCCCCCACAGACCCACGTCCCTCAGCCGGGGCGCTGGCTGTGGACATGCCGGGCGGGCTTCGAGCCTCACCTCTTCGAGGAGCTCGCCTGGGCGGACACCCACCCTCGCTTGCTCGGCGACGCCCTGGTGGAGAGTGAACAGCGGCCCGCCACCGTCCCCGCCTTCGCGCGTGCCGCCTATCAGGTGGTCGCCTCCCTGCCCTCGGGTCCACCCGACGCGCAGGCGGAGGCCGTCGCTCGGGCCCTGGGCACCCTCTCCAGCAACCGCCCGTGGGTCGTCCAGGCCTTCACGCCCGACAGCCCCCGAGGCAACACCCTGGCCGCCTCCGCGGAGGCGCTGGAGGCGGCCGTCCGCGCACGCCTCCCCTCGGAGCGTCTGCTCGACGACGCGGGGCGCGCCCGGGAGTCCCGCGCGCTGCTCGTGTCCCTCTGTGTCGCGCCGGACGGCGTCACGGTGCTGGGGCTCGTCTCGGCGAGCGAGGCCATCTCCCTTGCCCCCGGAGGCCGGCGGCGCATGCGGCGCGAGGGCGAGTCCCCGTCCCGGGCCGCGATGAAGCTCGAGGAGGCGCTGGACGGACTGCCCTTCGAGCCCGGGCGCGGCGACGTCTGCGTGGACCTGGGCGCCGCGCCGGGCGGATGGACGCAGCGGCTGGTGGCCCGAGGCGCGAAGGTGGTGGCCGTGGACCCGGCGAAGCTGATGCCGGAGCTGGCGGCCCACGGTCGGGTGAAGCACGTGCAGGAGAGCGCCTTCGCCTACACCCCCGAGGAGCCCGTCGACTGGCTCTTCTGCGACATGGCCTGGCGCCCGCTGGAGGTCGCCCAGCTGCTCGCGAAGTGGGGACGGCGAGGCTGGGCCAGCCATCTGGTGGCCAACATCAAGCTGCCCATGAAGGACAAGAACTCCGTGCTGCTGCGGGTGCGGCACACGCTCGTCGAGGACGGCGGCTGGAAGCAGCTCACCCTCCGGCAGCTCTACCACGACCGGGATGAAGTGACGGTGACAGCCCACCAGCTTCGCTGAGGGGAAGCACCTGCGCGACAGCCCTCGACACGCTAGAGAACCCGCCCGATGCCCTACCCACTCGACGACGCCACCGCCACCGCCCTCATCGCCCTCTACCCGTGGGTGCTGACCCGCAGCCCGCAGGCCCCCGTGCAGGCCGCCGTCGAGGCGCTCCTCCAGGCCGAGCAGGCCCGGCGCGGCCACCCGGACGCGAAGACGGGCGCGCTCCAGGTGCCCGCCCTCACCCAGGGCAACCTCCTCAAGGAGGAATACGACTTGTCCACGCACGCGCACCATGACGGCTGGCGCGTGGGCGCGGTCATCGCGGACGTGAAGGGGATGATCAACCTCAACGCCCGCTTCGGCTTCGCCACCGGCGACGCGATTCTGCGCGGCACCGTGGAGTCGCTCGCCGCGCAGTACCCGGGCGCCAAGGTGGTTCGCCTGCACCCGGACGCCTTCGCGGCCCTTCTGGTGCCCACCTCCCAGCTCACCGTGCGCGAGGACCTGGCCGCCCCCACGCACGAGCGACTGTCGCGCGACGTGCGCCGGGTCCTCCCCGAGGGCACGCCCGACGCCGACATCCCCTCGTGGACGGTGAGCCTGCTGGAGGTGACGGTGGATTCGCCCTCGCACTGGCAGGTGCTGGGGCCCCTGCTCTGGGCGGAGCTGGAGCGCGCGCACGTCATGCAGCGCAGCGGCCGCGCGGAGGGACTCCAGCGCAGACGTCTGCGGCTGGACGCGTCCATCCCGGGTCCCGCGACGCTCTGAGGCCCCAAAAAGAAGAGGGCCCGACTCGGGGCCCTCTTGCTCGCGGCACTTCCTGGGGCGGACCTCGGGAGGCCCGGCGGACCGCTACTCCTCCAGGATGAACTTGCGGGGGTTCTGCGGGATGCCGTTGACGCGGACCTCGTAGTGCAGGTGCGGACCGGTGGAGCGACCCGTGTTGCCCACCGCCGCGATGAGCGCGCCGCGCTTCACCCGGTCGCCCGCCTTCACCAGCATCTTCGCCAGGTGGCCGTAGCGCGTCTTGATGCCATAGCCGTGGTCCACGACGATGACGTTGCCGTAGCCACCCTCCAAGCCCGCGAACACCACCGTGCCGTCCGACGGTGAATAGACTTCCTTGCCGTGCGGCGCCGCGATGTCCAGGCCCGCGTGCATGACCCGGTCGGCCGTGTACGGGTCCACTCGCTGACCAAAGTCGCTGGTCACCCAGCCGCGCGCCGGCCAGATGGACGGGGTGGAGGCCAGCATGGACTTCTGGTCCTGGAAGTACGCCTGAAGCTCCTGGAGGCTCTGCTCCTGACGGGTGGCCTCCGCGCTCAGCTTGTCCAGCCGCCCCATCAACAGCTTGGGCGTCTCCGTCGTGGTGAGCTGTGTGAACTGGGTGTCGGTCGTCGGCACCTGCGTCCCGGCTTCCGGCTCCGTGGGGCCCATGGCCAGATTCCGCTGAGGGTCCGACAAGAGCGTCATCGCCCGCAGCTTCTGGTCGAAGCGCTCCACCCTGTCCAACGTGGAGCCGATGTGCTCGATGCGCTCCCGCACGGACTTCAGCTGCGAGCGCAGCGTCAGGTTCTCCTCACGCAGGATGCGGTTCTCCGAGGCATCCGCGGCGACCTGGAAGTAATGGATGCTCGCGCCCGCGCCCAGTCCCACCACAAGCATCAACCCCATCCCCACCTGCATCAGGAACGAGCGTTGGATGGTGTACCGCTTCACCGGCGCGTCGTGGTCCGGGATCACCATCAACGTGAAGGACTTTTTCGCCACGGGACAGCTCCCTGCTTGCGTGGGACATCCGGCGTCAGAAGCTAAGTCACTCCTGCACGCCCAACACCTCCCCCCACCGCCACACCCCTTCAGCTCCGTCCGCTGGCTGCGTCTGCCAGGGTTGGAAACGTTTGGGCAGCTACCATTCAGTTTCCAAGAGTGTCAAGGTCAACAGTGACTGGCCGAGGTGTTTCTCGACCACGCAGCGCGTGGCTCAGGTGGCCATGCGCACGACGATGACGGTGATGTTGTCATCACCTCCGCGCTCGTTGGCGAAGTCGATGAGGCGCTTGGGCACATCGTCGAAGCTCTTCGCGTTGGCCACCACCTCGTGGATTTCGCGGTCCTCGAGCATGTTGGCCAGGCCGTCGGAGCACAGCAGGAACACGTCACCGGGCTCGGAGACGAGCCCCATCACGTCCACCTGGACTTCCTCTTCGAAGCCCACGGAACGGGTGATGATGTTCTTGTAGCGGGAATGCTTGGCCTCTTCGGGCGTGATCATCCCCGCCTTGATTTGCTCGTTGACCAGCGAGTGGTCCTCGGAAATCTGCTGGATGAGGTCGCCGCGGATGAGGTACGCGCGGCTGTCTCCCACGTGCGCGAAGAACGCGTGCTCGTCACGAACCACCAGGGAGATGACCGTGGTGCCCATGCCGGACAGCCGCGGGTCTTCCTGCGCCGCCGTGTAGATGGCGAGACACGCCCTCTCCACGGCCGTGCGCAGCGCCTCCGGGATGGGTGACTCCTGGAGGTTGGGGACGGACAGGAACGGATTGTCCTTGCTCTCCCGAGCCCGCCGGAGCTCCTTGTCGATGGTCTCCACGGCGATGCGCGAGGCAGTACCGCCCCCCGCATGGCCGCCCATGCCATCCGCCACGACGTAGAGCTGGAGCTCATCGTCGATGAGGAAGCTGTCCTCGTTGTGATTGCGCTTCCGCCCGACGTCCGTCAGGCCAGCGGAGACGACTTTCATTCGGGAGGCCGCGGTCTGCCCTGCGGTGTTGGACACACCAAGGATGCTATGTGAGACCCTGGGATGGGGCAAGGACACGGATGACCTTGCAGTGCGTCAAGCCGTCCGCCGCAGGCGTCCCCGGGGGGTTCCCTCGGGTCCGGACTCCCTCCGGGCCCTGGGAGACCCCAGGGAACGATGGGCCGAGCGAACCAGGGCCTCCGCCGCCCCCAGCGCCTCCCGGGTGACCTCCACGCCCGACATCATCCGAGCCAGCTCCCGCGTCCTCTCCGGCCCCGCCGCCAGGACCGTCACCTGGGAAACGGTCCGCTCCGCCTTCACCGCCTTGCGGATGAGCAGGTGCGCGTCCGCATAGGCCGCGACCTGCGGCAGGTGGGTGATGCAGAGCACCTGACGGTGGCTGCTCACCTCCTTGATCATCCGTCCCACCACGTCCGCGATGGCGCCGCTGACGCCCGCGTCGGCCTCATCCAGCACGTAGCAGCCACACGCGTCGCTGCCGGCCAGGGCCCGCTTCAGGGCCAGGAGGAGGCGGCTCGCCTCGCCACCGGAGGCCACCTTCGCCAGGGGCCGGGCCGGCTCTCCCGGGTTCGCGCTGAAGAAGAACTCCACGTCGTCCAGACCGTCCGGACGCAGCGTCTCCCCAGGCGTCACACGCACCTCGAAGGCCGCCTTGCCCATGGCCAGGTGCCCCAGGCCCTCACGCACCTGGGCGGAGAACTCCACCGCGCTCGAGGAGCGGGCCTTGGACAGCGCCAGGGCCGCCTTGCGCGTCCGCTCCTCCACCTTGCGCCGCTCCAGCGCCAGCTCCTCCAGGACCTCCTGGCGGTTCTCCAGCGTGCCCAGCTCGGCCTCGATTTCTCCGCGCTTCTTCAGCACGCCGTCCAGCGTGGTGCCGTGCTTGCGGCACAGCCGCTTGAGGCCATCCAGCCGCTCATCCACGTCCGCCAGTCGGGTCGGGTCCGACTCGAGCCCCTCCACGTACCGGTTGAGCCGGCGCTGCGCCTCCTCCAGCTCCGACAGGGCCGTGCTCAGCGACTGGGCCACGGGCGACAGCGTCGCGTCGCACTTGACGGCCTCGTGCACCAGCCCCAGCGCGCGCCCCACCGTCTCGAGCGCGGAGGACTCATCCCCCGCGACGAGCAGCTCCGCCTCGGCGCCGTGCCGCTTGAGCTTCTCCGCGCTGGACAGGCGCTTGCGCTCCGCGTCCAGCCGCGCGTCCTCCCCCGGCTCCGGGTCCCAGCGCGAGATTTCATCGAGCTGGAAGCGAAGGAACTCCGCGCGCTCGCGCACCTTCGACTCGTCCCCGCCCAGGGCCTCCATGCGCGCGTCCACCTCCCGCAGCGCGGAGTACTCCCCGAAGTACGTCGCCAGCGGCGTCTCCATCTCCCCGTACCGGTCCAACAGCACGCGGTGCAGGCCGGAGTCGAAGAGGCTCACGTGCTCGTGCTGGCCCGCCAGGTCCACCGCCCCTCGGGTCAGCTTCCCCAGCACGCCCACCGTCACCAGGGCGCCGTTGACGTAGGCCTTGCCCCGTCCGGTGCGTCCCAGCACCCGGCGGACGAGCACCTCCTCCCCCAGGTCCGGCAGGCCCAGGTCCTCCAGACGCGCGCCCAGCACCGGGGTGCGCGCGAAGACGCCCTCGACGGACGCCTCCTCGCACCCGGCGCGGATGACGTCCGCGTCCGCTCGCCCACCAAGGAGCAAGTTCAATGAGTCCACGAGGATGGACTTACCCGCCCCCGTTTCTCCCGTGAGGACGGTGAGGCCGGCTCCGAACGCCACCTCCACCTCCTCTATCACCGCCACGTTCGCAATCCGCAGACCCAGCAGCACGCGCGCCCTCCAATGTCCGTACGACGGCCCTGGCACTGAACACCCTAACAGGTCCCTCTGACACTGCACAGGCGTTCCGGTCAGCCACACGGATGGGGGCGGGGGAGGCTGGGGCTTCCGTCGAAGCCCCAACCTTTGCGACTCACGAAGATGCGTCGGTGAACAGCTCCTGGATGTCCTGCTCGGTCAGGGTGCGGGCACCCTCATCCCCATCCCCACCGAGCACTCCGGCGGCGAGGTCCCGCTTGCGGCGCTGGAGGGAGAGAATCTTCTCCTCCACCGTGCCACGGGTGATGAGCTTGTAGCTGATGACCGCGCGCGTCTGGCCGATGCGGTGGGTACGGTCCGTGGCCTGGTCCTCCACGGCGGGGTTCCACCACGGGTCGAAGTGGATGACGTAGTCGGCCGCCGTGAGGTTGAGACCGGTGCCACCCGCCTTCAAGGAGATGAAGAACAGGGGCGGTCCATCCGGGCGGTTGTACTCGTCCACCTTGCCCATGCGGTCCTTGGTGCGACCGTCCAGGTAGAGGTAGCGCAGGCCCTTCTTGTCCGCCTCCTGCTTGAGCAGCTCCAGCATCTCCGTGAACTGGCTGAAGACGAGGGCGCGGTGGCCCTCCGCCACCAGGTCCTCCACCAGCTCCATGAAGCGCTCCACCTTGGCGCTGGAGGGCAGGAGCGTCCCGGGCGGCAGCTTGAGCAGGCGTGGATCACAACACACCTGCCGCAGCCGCATGAGCGCGGCGAGAATCGAGACGCGGCTTCGCTTGAAGCCCACCTTCTCGATGCTCTCGTTCACCTTGCGGCGGCTCTCCTCCATGACCTCGCGGTAGAGGGCGGCCTGGCCGGGCTCCATCTCGCACCACGCGACGCTCTCCGTCTTCGGCGGCAGGTCCTTGGCCACCTCCGTCTTCAAGCGACGCAGGATGAACGGCTGGATGCGGCGGCGCAGCCTGTCCCGGGCGGAGGCGTCGTTGGCCACCTGGATGGGCTGCTCGTAGCGGTCCCCGAAGCTGTCCGCGCTGCCGAGGAAGCCCGGCATCAGGAAGTCGAAGATGCTCCACAGCTCCGACAGCCGGTTCTCCAGCGGCGTACCCGTCAGCGCCAGGCGCGTCTCGCTGGGCAGCGACTTGCACGCCTGCGCCGTGGCGCTGTCCGCGTTCTTGATGTTCTGCGCCTCGTCCAGAATCACGAAGCGGAAGCCCACCTGGGAGAGCTGGTCCAAGTCCCGGCGCACGAGCGCGTAGGACGTGAGCACCAGGTCCATGCCCTTGAGGTCCTCGGCGCGCTCCTTGCGGTCCTGGCCGTGCCACACCATGGCGCGCAGGCCCGGCGTGAAGCGCTCCGCCTCGCGCTCCCAGTTGGCGAGCACGCTGGTGGGCGCGACGACGAGCGACGGCTTGCGCCCCTCGTCATTGGCCATCTTCTGCAGGAGGCTGAGCGACTGCACCGTCTTTCCCAGACCCATGTCGTCCGCGAGGATGCCGGACAGGCCGTGGCGGCGCAGGAACCAGAGCCAGGACAGGCCCGCCTCCTGGTAGTGGCGCAGCGTCGCGTGCAGGCCGTCGGGCACGCCCACCTTGGGCACTCCCGCCGACTCGCGCAGCTCCATCATCGCCTGGCGCGCCTTCGCCTCCACCTCGGTGAACTCACCCAGGTCCGCGAGCAGGTCCAACGCCACCGCCTGATGCAACGGCAGCCGCGTGCGCGAGCGACCCGGCATCGCGCCGGCCTCTTCCAACAAGTCCGCGACGCGCTTGAGCTCGACGGGGTCCGCCTCCGCGAAGGTGCCATCCTTCAGCGGGACGAAGCGGCGGCCAGAGTCCAGCCACATGCGCACCGCGCCCAGGTCCACGGCCTGGTCGTCGGTGACGAACTCCGCGTCCAGGTCGAACCACTGCACGCCGCTCATGCCCACGCGGATGCGCGGCTTGAGCTTGGGACGCAGCCGCACCTTGGGCGCCTGCACCCCGAAGCGCTCCCACTCCGCGGGCAGCGACGCCAGGCCACGCGCCCAGAACTCCAGCGCCACGTCGCCCGTCGCGTCGAACACATGCGACTGGGGCTCGAAGCGCAGCCCCAGGTCCAGGAGCAGCTTCCCGGCCGAGCGCTCCAGGTCCTCACGACGGCGGTACAGCTTGCGACTGTCCCCGCCCACGCCGCTGGCGTAGCCCAGGTGCGTGGCCGTGGGGGACACCGGCGCCGTCGTCTGCCCGTAGCGCGCGGCGAGCTGCACCTTCACGCGCTCCGGGCTGCCCTCGAGCGTGAGCACGAAGTGAGGCTCCACCGCCTCGTCCACCTCGATGTCGTCCGCCTTCAGCGACATGCGGAAGCGAGGCAGGTGGGCCGCGAAGAACGTCAGCACCCGGTCCAGCTGTCCGGAGGGGAAGGACATGCTCGGCTCCAGCAGCCACTTGCGCAGCAGCCGGGGCGGGAAGTCGGGCTCCACCGGGTGGAGGTTCTGCCCCTGGATGACCCAGGTGCGACGGCCCGACAGCAGGATGACGTCCTTGAGCGAGTAGCTGGCGCCGTCCGGGAACAGCAGCTCGATGCGCGCCGTCGCGCCGTCCGGCCGGGACTCCAGCCGAATCTGCGGACGCACGGGCACCTCCGTGTTGATGAGCGCCGTGCCCCGGTAGATGACCCGCCGCTGGCGCAGCAGGTCCATCACCTCGCTCAGCTCCTCGTCCGACAGGACGATGCGCGAGTCGTAGCGATGCTCGTGACGGGACAGCCCCATGAAGACGCGCTCGTCGGCGGGGGAGATGCGCCCCCCCGTCTGCAGCGTGCGCTTCACGTGGATGGGGCCCTTGGTCTGCGCATCCTGCCGGCGCACGTCCATGACCCACTGACGCGTGCCCGCGTTCGTGCTCGCGGCCGTCAACCGGTAGAAGAACTCATAGTCCGGCTGCGCGGAGAGCCCCAGCCAGCTCTCCACCTTGGCGAGCGCGGGCAGGCTGACGGCGTCCCCCACCGGAGCGTCGGGCTCCACGGGGACCTCGGCGTCCACCACCTCGTTGTTGGCGGCGGAGTCGAGGGGCTCGGCGGCGGGCGGCGGCGGAGCAACGGGCTGCGGACGAGGCGGCGGACGGAACCGCGCCGCGTAGATGAGCGCGGCGGCCACCACGTGTTCGCAGTGGGGACCGTACGTGTTCCACGACTGGCACGTGCAGGAGGACGTGGCGCGACCGTCGCCCACCATGAGCGCGACTTCATAGCGCTCACCGGTGGAGCCCGCGACCTGCGCGCGGATGCGGTCCCCTTCACGTTGGAGCCCGAAGACGCGGCGGGACTCCGCCACCTCCCGGCCCTTCTTGAAGATGGTGGGTTGGACTTCAGCCTTCAGGGCCCTGAGCCACTGGGTGTCCTGAGGAGGGAGGGCGTCTCGGATGTCGGCGGTGGATTGCACGGCTGGCACAGGCAGGGCCCCTGGCTCCTAGCGCCGGGGAACCCCTGCCACTAGCACAGCAAGGACGCTCCCGCTCGCGGGAAATGTGGTTGAGTCCGCCAGCGGAAGCAGCCACCGGCATCAGGCTATGAGACCATCAACGCTCGCCATGCCCCGGACCCTCCGCCCCCGAGTCTTCGTCACTCGACAGCTCCCCGGAGAGGCCCTCGGGCGACTGAGCAAGCAGGTAGACCTCTCCGTCTGGGAGGCGGAGCTGCCGCCCCCGCCCGAGACGCTCCTGGCCGAGGCCGCCCGCTCCGACGGCCTCGTCACCTTGTTGACGGACCGTGTGGATGCCCGCCTGCTTGCCTCCGCCCCCGGCCTGCGGGCGGTCAGCAACGTGGCTGTTGGCTACGACAACATTGACGTTCGGGCCTGTACGGAGCGCCGCGTCGCGGTAGGAAACACCCCAGGCGCCCTCACCGAGACGTCGGCCGATTTCGCATTCGCGCTGATTCTGGGACTCGCACGGCGGGTCGCGGAGGCGGACGCGTACATCCGGGCCGGCCACTGGCGCACCTGGAGCCCCACCCTCCTGCTGGGAACGGATGTGTACGGGGCGACGCTGGGAATCGTCGGCCCGGGAGCCATCGGCTCGGCGGTGGCCCGGCGGGCCCGAGGCTTCGGGATGCGCATCCTCTACGTGGGGCGGGAGGCCCGTCCCGCGCTGGAGGTGGAGACGGGCGCCGTCCGGGTGGACAAGGCCACGCTGCTCGCGGAAGCGGACATCATCAGCCTGCATGTGCCCCTGACGCCCGCCACCCGACACTGGGTGGGCCGCGGGGAACTGGCCGCGATGAAGCCCGGGGCGCTGCTCGTCAACACCGCGCGGGGTGGCGTCGTGGACCCGGTCGCGCTCGTCGAGGCCCTGCGGGACGGGCGGCTGGGCGGCGCGGCCCTGGACGTGACGGACCCCGAGCCCCTTCCACCGGACAGCCCGCTGATGACCCTGCCCAACGTCCTGCTCGCGCCGCACATCGCCAGCGCGTCGCACGCCACCCGGGGCCGCATGGCCTCCATGGCGGTGGACAACCTCCTGGCCGCGCTCGAGGGACGGCGGCCTCCCCACTGCGTCAACCCCGAGGTCTTCCCATGACCCAGCCTGTCGCCAGCCTCTCCGACACCACGCTCGTCGCCGACCTCCAGGCCCGCCTTCGCGACGTGCCGGACTTCCCCAAGCCCGGCATCGTCTTCAAGGACATCACCCCCGTCCTCGCGGACCCGCGCCTGTTCGGCCGCGTCATCAACGCCATGTCCGCGCCCTTCCGGGGACAGCACATCACCAAGGTCGTCGGCGTGGAGGCGCGAGGCTTCCTCCTGGGGGCCCCCATCGCGCTCTCGCTCGACGCGGGCTTCGTCCCCGCGCGCAAGCCCGGCAAGCTGCCCCACCGCTCCGTCGTGGAGCGCTACTCGCTGGAGTACGGCGCGGACGGCGTGGAGATGCACGAGGACGCCATCCTCCAGGGAGAGCGGGTGCTGGTGGTGGACGACGTGCTCGCCACCGGCGGCACGGCGGAGGCGACGGCGAAGCTGGTGAAGCGGCTGGGCGGTGAGCTCGTCGGGTTCAGCTTCCTCATCAGCCTCGACTTCCTCGAAGGCCCCCAGCGACTGGGCCGCGACAAGGTGACCACCCTGCTGACGTTCTGACGCCCGGCCGACCCAGGCCCCCTCCCCTCCTTCGCCCGGCTGCTGTCGCGCCACCCGCGCATGGCCACCTGACGAGGAGAGCGTCCCGTTCAACAGGGGGAGGAAGACATGCCCGAGGTGCGCGCGAGCGACGGGGTCCGCATCCGCTACGACGACGTGGGCCAGGGCGATACCCCGCTGCTCTTCATCCCCGCATGGTGCTCACGGCGCGACGTCTTTCGCACCCTGGTGCCTCGCTGCGCCGAGCGCCACCGCGTCCTCTGTGTCGACCTGCGAGGCCACGGCGATTCGGAGCGAGGCACCGGGGACTTCGACAGCGGCACGGTGCTCGATGACCTGCTCGCGGTGCTGAGGGCCAGCGGCGCGCGACGGGTGGTGCCGGTCTGCATCGCCACGGCGGGCTACTGGGCCGTGGACCTCCACCGGGAATGGGGCCCGCGGCGAGTGCCCCACCTCGTGCTCCTGGACTGGCTCGTCACCGAGCCGACTCCCGCCTTCGCCTCCCTCCTGCGCGGCCTCATGTCCGAGCGCTGGGGGCGCGCACGCGACGAGCTGCTCGAGACCTGGGCCCACGGCGTGGAGCACCCGGACGTCCTGCGCACCCTTCGCGGGGACATGCGCGAAGTCCCCGAGGAGATGTGGGCACGCGCCGCGCGGGAAATCACGGCGAGCCAGGCGCGACACGGCACACCCCTGCGCGCGCTCGCGGGCCTGAACCCCGCGCCCACCACGCTGCACCTGTATGCCCAGCCCGACGCCCAGGACTACCTGGAGGAGCAGGTGGCCTTCAGCGCGACCCACCCGTGGTTCCACGTCATGAAGCTGCCCGCGGTCAGCCACCTGCCTTCACTCGAGGTGCCCGACCTCGTCGCGGCGGGAATCGAGGCCCTGGTCTCCGGACAGCGGACCACCCTCAGGACAGGCCCGGACGCCCAGGACTGACCTCCTCGCCCCAGGCCGGGTTGACGGCGCCCGCGGCCCTGTTTATAAGTTGGTCACACAACCAATAAACAAGACCCCCATGCCTCGTCCGTCCAACACCGAAGAGCGCCGTCAGCAAATCGTCCTGGGGCTGCTGCGAGTGATGTCCGAGCGCGGCTACGAGCGGGCCTCCGTCAACGAAATCGCGAAGGCGGCGGGGCTGAGTCCGGGGCTCGTGCACTACCACTTCAGCGACAAGCAGGAGATCCTCCTCGTGCTGGTGGAGCAGCTCGCGGCCCGTGCGAGAGAGCGGGTGGCCAGGCGCGTCGCCCGCATCGCTCCGGAGGATGCGCGAGGCAAGGTGGAGGCGTTCCTGGACGCCTTCCTCGCGACGGGCGCGGACGCGGACCCGAGCGCCGTGGCCGGCTGGGTCACCATCAGCGCGGAAGCCATCCGGCAGCCCGAGGTCCGCGACGCCTACGAGCAGGTGGTGCGCGCGGACCTGGAGCACCTCGAGGGACTGGTCGCGTCCGTGGTCGGCAAGCGGAGGGCCCGCGCATTGTCGGTGGGCCTCTTCGCCGCGGTGCAGGGCTACTTCGTGCTCTCCGCGAGCGCACCGGGGCTCGTCCCCTCGGGCTCGGCCGCCCACACCGTGAAGCAGATGGCCGCGGGTCTGCTCGACACGGCGACCGCGAAGGAGGGCGCATGAAGACGCCCGTGAAGCTGGGGCTCCTGTCGAGCCTCTATCTCTCCCAGGGCCTGCCGTTCGGCTTCTTCACCCAGGCGCTCCCGGTCCTGCTGCGGCACCAGGGCCTCTCGCTTCCGGCCATCGGACTGGCGCACCTGCTCGCGCTGCCCTGGGCCCTGAAGTTCCTCTGGGCGCCATCCATGGACCGGCACGGCTCCGCGCGCTGGGGACTGCGCCGAGGCTACATCCTCCCGCTGCAGTGCATGAGCGCGGGCCTGCTGCTGTCGCTCGCGCTGCCCGAGTCCACCGTGGACACACACTGGCTGCTCGCCGCGGTGCTGGGGGTCAACCTGCTCGCGGCGACCCAGGACGTCGCGACGGATGGCCTCGCGGTGACGCTGCTCTCTCCCTCCGAGCGAGGCTGGGGCAACGGCGTGCAGGTGGCCGCGTATCGCGTGGGGATGATTCTGGGTGGAGGCCTCATGCTCGCCGTCTTCGACGTCGCGGGCTGGCGCCCCACCCTCCTGGCGCTGGGCTTGATTCTCCTCGTCGCCACCGTGCCCATCGCGCTCTACCGCGAGCCCGCCACCGCCCCCCCGCCTCGCGCGAGCCTGGGCCTCCAGTGGTGGCTGCGACGGCCCGGCGCCGCGACCTGGCTCACCTTGCTCGTGGCCTACAAGGCGGGAGAAGCGCTGGCCACGGGCATGCTGCGCACCTTCCTGGTGGACCGGGGCCTGTCACTCACGGACATCGCGTGGATGCTCGGCGGGGTGGGCTTCACGGCGGGACTCCTGGGAGCGCTCGCGGGCGGCAGCCTCGTGGCGAAGCTGGGGCGGCGGCGGGCCTTGTTCCTCTTCGGCTTCGTCCAGGCGGCGGCCGTGCTGCTGTACGCGGTCGTTGCCAGCACTCCGTCGTCCATGGCGTGGCTGACGGCGGTCTGCGCCGTGGAGCACATCGCCAGCGGCATGGCCACCGCCACGCTCTTCACCGCGATGATGGATGCCTGCCGCCCCGAGCACGCCGCCACCGACTACACGGTGCAGGCCTCGCTCGTGGTGATTGCCACGGGCGCGGCGGCGGCGCTCAGTGGCTTCAGCGCGCAGGCGCTCGGCTACCCCGGACACTTCGTCCTCGCCGCGCTGCTCTGCGTCGCCGGCACGCTCTACGTCCCCTTCGCCCTCCGCCCATCCCCGACGCACGAGGCCCCCGCGCCCGAGGTGTCGTCATGACCATCGCCGTCTACGCAGGAAGCTTCGACCCCGTCACCGCGGGACACCTGTCCGTGGTCCGTCAGGCAGCGCGCCTGTTCGGCCACGTGGTGGTCGTCGTGGCCATCAACCCCGCGAAGAACACCCTGCTGTCGCCCGATGAGCGCGTGGCCCTGGTGAAAGAGGCCGTGGCCATGCACCCCAATGTCTCGGTGGCGTGGACCGAAGGGCTCATCGTCGACTACGCGCGAGCCATCGGCGCCAGCGTCCTCTTGCGCGGTGTGCGCGGCGCCACCGATGCGCAGTTCGAGACGGAGCTCGCCCAGAACAACCGCGCGCTCGCGCCCGAAATCTCCACCCTCTTCCTCCCCGCGGAGGCCCACCTCGCCGAGGTGAGCAGCAGCGGCCTCAAGCAGCGCGTCTCGCGAGGCGAGGACGTTTCGGCCTTCTGTCCGCCCACGGTCGCGGCGAAGCTGCGCGAGCGACTCGACCCGTCCCTTCGGAGCCAGCCATGAGCCTGTCCTTCATTCCCCTGGGCGTCGGGGATGCCTTCTCCGCCCTCCACTACTCGTCCTGTCTCGCGGTGGAGGCCGAGGACCAGGTGCTCCTGGTGGACTGCCCGCACCCCATCCGCAAGATGATGCGCGAGGCCTCGCTCGCCACCGGAATCCCCCTGGACGTGGACCGCGTCAGCGCCGTGGCCCTCACCCACCTCCACGCGGACCACTCCTCTGGACTGGAGAGCATGGGCTACTTCTCCTTCTTCCTCCTGCACAGGAAGCTGGAGCTGCTCGCGCACCCCGCCGTGGCGGAGCGACTCTGGGAAGGCCACCTGGCCGCCGGCATGGAGTGCCTCATCGAGAAGCGCGGCGAGGCCCCCAACGACAAGCACTTCGAGGACTACTTCGAGCACACGCCGCTCTCCACCGAGGCCGCCGTGCGACACGGCCCCTTCCTCATCGAGTCCCGCATGACGTACCACCACGTGCCCACCACCGCGCTGCGCATCCACGCGGGGGGCAAGTGCCTGGGCTACAGCGCGGACACCGCCTTCGACGAGGGGCTCATCCACTGGCTGTCTCGCGCGGACCTGGTCATCCACGAGACGAACTACGGCGTCCACACGCCCTACGAGAAGCTCGCCGCGCTGCCCGCGGACCTGCGCGCCCGCATGCGCCTCATCCACTACCCGGATGACTTCGACACCGAGGCCAGCGTCATCGAGCCCCTGCGTCAGGGCCGCCGCTACACCGTGTAGGAATCGGGCGCCCGAGCCCCGGGCGCCCGAAACCCCTGTCACCGGTTACTGCGAGAAGATGAGCAGCGAGTAGGGGCCGATGGCGAAGGACGCGTTGTTCGCCATGCCATCCTTGGCGCCGCCATACGCCACCGTGTTGGCCGACGCGGTGTTGCCGAAGTCGGACGAGTACCCGTTCCAGTCGCTGTTGAAGCGCAGGTACCACGTGCCCGTGCGCGGGAAGCCGATGTTGTAGGTGGGGAAGTAGGTGCCGCTGAAGTTGGCGACAATCAGGACGTCGTCCCCAGGCCCACCACTGTCCCAGCGGTGATAGGCAAGCACCTTGCCCGTGTTGTTGACGTGGTGGACGTTGACGTTGCCTCCCCGCAGGCCGCGCGTGTTGTTGCTCCAGTTGCGGCGCAGGCGGATGAGGTCCCGGTAGAGGTCGTGGATGCCGCCGTAGGTGCTGAGCTTGCCCCAGTCCACCGGGTCTCCGTCCGCGAAGAACCCGTCCTCCAGAATCTCCTGTCCCTGGAACAGCATGGGGATGCCCGGAGACGTGAGAGTGACACCCGCGGCCAGCGTGGAGCGCTTCTTCGCCGCCCAGCTCCCCGCCTGTCCCGGCCAGATCTCCTCCGGCAACCGCTGCTTGCCGTTGGCCACCTCGTCGTGGCTCTCCGAGTAGATGACGCGCGCGTGCGCCCGCCCGCTGAAGCGCTGGGTAATCGCGTCGCGCACCGCGAACATGTTCCGGTTCGCGTCGTTCTGCTCGATGACCGCCGTGCGGATGGGATGCACGAACTCCGCCGACCACTGCGCGTCGAAGCCCGCGCCGCCCGCGAAGTCGGACGTGGCGTCGTTGGTGATGGAGTCGCCGCCGCCGAAGTCCTCGGCGATGGAGATCTTCCAGCCCTTGTTCGCGTTGATTTCGCGGTTGATGGAGCGGAACACCTGCCACGCCGGCGCGATGTCGCCCGCGCCGTCGATGGTGCGCATGTACTTCGTGGCATCCCAGCGCAGGCCATCTGCCCGGAAGTTGTCGAGCAGGTTCATCATCGAGTCGCGGATGTACGCACGCACCTCGGGGCGGCCGTAGTCCGGACGCGTGTCCCCCCACGGCGTCGACTTGCGGTTGTCGGTGAAGAAGTACTCCCCACCGTTGCCCAGGCAGTTGCCGCTGAAGCACCACATGGGCAGGTCGCTGGGCCCCCAGTGGTTGTGCACCACGTCGACGATGACACCGATGCCCCGGTAGTGCGCCTCGTCCACGAAGCGCTTCATGTCGTTGGGGTGGCCGTAGGCGCTCTCCGGCGCGAACGGGAAGGCGACGTTGTAGCCCCAGGAGAAGTCGCCAGCGAACTCGTATGCCGGCATCACCTTCACCATGTTGACGCCCAGGTCCCGCAGGTAGTCGAGCTTCGCGATGGCGCTGTTCCAGTTGCCCGGCCCCCACCCCGGCGAGTCGTTGAACGTGCCCACGTGCAGCTCGTAGATGACCATCTCGTGGAAGGCCGGCGTGCTGAACTGCTGCGCGTTCCACCAGTACTCGCCGTGGTCGTAGATGATGCTGGCGCCCGTGGAGTTCTCCTGCCACGCCGAGCGCGGGTCCGCGCGCCAGGAATCGCTCCCCCACTGGTTGCGCGTGACGAACTTGTACTTCTGCCCCTTCACCGCGCCCGCCACGTCGCCGGAGAAGTTGCCGTTGAACTCGTTGCCCAGCTCCACCCACCCCCAACTGCTGAAGTCACCCGCGACGAACACCTGGGAGGCCAGTGGCGCCCACACGCGGAACGTCGTGCCGCCGCCGTAGACCACCGCCCCCATGCCCGGCCGATTCGAGGAGCTGAGGCGCTGGACGACCTGTCCTGTCTCCTCGCCCTTCGTGCCCAGTGGATTCTCGAGCGCGCTCTCTGCGCAGCCCAACACTCCGGCCAGCAGCAGCGCACTCCACATGTTGCGTCGCATGGTGACGACCTCCCTGTCGTTGATGGGATGGGTCCTAGCAATCACAGCAAAGCGAGAGCAAACCGCATTCACATCAAATCTGTAACTTCACACGATGACACGTCGCAGCAGCCTCCCTCCCTCCCTCCGAGGAAGAACAGGGGTGCGGGCGGGGTGCTCGCGTTCGTCCTCTGAGTGCGGTAGGTCCGCGAGCCCGGCGCCGTGCGGGCGCCTCTGGAGAACGACTCGCGATGACGACGAAGACAGCGCTGGCCCGCCGAGGGGTCTTGCTCCTGCCGCTCGCGCTGTTCCTGGCGTCGGCGCCGGGCACCTCCCAGGCCGCCGCGCCCGCTCCGGGCACGACGCGACTGACGTTCCTCCACCTGGCGGACGTGTATCAGGTGCAGCCGCAGGAGCACGGGGGCCGGGGTGGGCTCGCGCGGGTGTCGACGCTGCGCAAGCGCGTGCTGGCCGAGTCCCCCACCCCGCACGTCCTCACGCTGCTGGGAGGCGACACGCTGTCGCCCTCGGTGGAGTCGCTGCTGGAGCTGGACGGCAAGCCCCTCAAGGGCCGTCACATGGTGGACGCGTGGAATGCGCTGGGCCTGGACGTCGCGGTGCTGGGCAACCACGAGTTCGACTTCGGCGACGACGTGCTGCGCGAGCGCATCCGTCAGTCCCGCTTCCCGTGGCTGGGCGCCAACGTGACGGACTCGAAGACGGGCGCGCTGTTCGAGGGCGTGAAGGCGTTCGAGCTTCGCGAGCTGGGCGGCATCCCGGTGGGCCTCTTCGGCGTGGTGATTCCCGAGACGAAGACCACCACGAAGGCGGGGCCGGACACGCAGTTCGGTGACGTCTGCGCGGCCGCGAAGGACGCCGTGGCGAAGCTGCGCGACGCGGGGGCCAAGGTGGTGCTGGGCCTCACGCACCTGTCGCTCGCGGAGGACAAGGCGCTGGCCCGGTGCGTGAAAGTCGACGCGCTGCTGGGCGGACATGACCACGTGGGCGCGGCGGACCGCTCCACGGGCACGCCCATCTTCAAGGTGCACTCGGACGCGCTGGAGTTGGGCCGGCTCACGGTGGACGTGGACACGGCGACGGGCACGGTGCGCAAGGTGTCCTGGTCGCTGATTCCCGTCACGAAGAAGGTCCCCGAGGACACGGCGTTCAACGAGGCGATGCAGCCCTATCACGCGCTGTTCGCCCGCCTGGCGGAGCCCGTGGGCCGCACGCCGGTGGCTCTGGACGCACGCAGCACCCAGATGCGCACGCGCGAGACGAACCTGGGCTCGCTTGTGGCGGATGCCTTCCGCGAGGCCTCGGGCGCGGACGTGGCGCTGGTGAATGGGGGCGCGCTGCGCGCGGACTCGGTGCTGCGCGCCGGGGTGCTGACGCGCAGGGACCTGCACTCGGTGATGCCGTACACGGACGGGCTCGTGGTGATGGAGGTCCCCGGCGCCACGCTGCGCGCCGTCCTGGAGAATGGCGTGAGCCTGAGCCGCGAGGACTCGCGCCCCGGCCGCTTCCTCCAGGTGTCGGGCCTTCGCTTCAAGTACGACGCGCGCCGTCCCGCCGGGGAGCGCGTGCTGGAGGTGACGGTGCACGGCAAGCCGCTGGACCCCGCGGCCACGTACCGCATCGCCACGTTGAGCTTCCTCGCCAGCGGCAAGGATGGCTACGACATGCTCAAGGGCCTGCCCACCACGCCCGCGCTGAAGGACGGGCGCACGCCGCTGGACGTGCTCGCGGACCTGTTCCGCACGGGCCGCCCCGCGCCGCGCGCGAAGCCCGAGGGCCGCATCACCCGCGTGGACGCCGCGGGACTCACGCCCGACGCGCGCCGCCCCGCGCCTCCCCTCAAGTAAGCATCCAGTTCCAGACACAAACACGGCCTGGAGCCTGGGTGTTTTCCGCCCCGCGTCTGGTGATGAACGCGCGGGATTGCTCCACTCGCGCGCCGGCGGAGCTCCCCCTTCATCTCCGACGTCAGAACCCGAGCCCGGGAAGCTCTCCATCGCCCTCACGCGGGAGTTCCCATGATCGAGTTGGAGACATTCCAGTTGCCGCAGTCCGTGAGTGGACGCGAGGCCGATATCGCCCTGGGGCTGACCATGGTCCGGGCCTGGAGGCGCGACGGCATCTTCCAGGTGCGCATGAGCCCCGCCCAGGCGGAGAAGAGCCAGCGGGCCTTCGAGCTGAGCCGTCACTTCTTTCGCCAGTCGCTGGAGACCAAGGCGCGCTGCGTGAGCGACCTGACGTACTCCGGTTACATCGCGTCGGGCCAGGAGCTCACCGCGTCCGAGGCGGACCTGTCCGAGGTCTTCACCGTCTGCCGGGACGTGCCCCTCACGGACCCGCGCGTGCAATCCAAGTGGCCCTGCCACGGCCCGGGCCCCTGGCCCGATGAGTCCTGGCGTCAGGGCATGCAGGCCCACGCCGAGGAGCTCGGCTCGGTGGGCGAGCGGCTCTTGCGGCTCATCGCGCTGGGCCTGGGCCTGGACATCGACGCGCTCACCACGCTGACGCATGACGGCTGGCACCACATGCGCGTGCTGCGCTTCCCCGCGCGCTCCCCCACCACCACGCGAGGCATCGGCGCCCACACCGACTACGGGCTGCTCGTCATCGCCGCGCAGGACGACGTGGGCGGGCTGTACGTCCGGCCTCCCGTCGAAGGCGAGAAGCGGCCCCGCAACTGGCTCCCGCACGAGAGCTCCGCGGGCATGTACGAGCACGACGAGCCCTGGACCTATGTGAAGCCCGTGCCGGGGGTCCTCACCGTGTTCCCTGGCGACATCCTCCAGTTCCTCACGCGAGGCTATCTGCTGTCGACGCCGCACAAGGTCGTGCTCAACACGCGCGAGCGCTTCGCGCTGGCCTACTTCCACGAGCCCCAGTTCGAGGCCTGCGTGCGCCCGCTCTCCGCTCCGACGCGCGACGAGTACATCCACTACGGCACGCACTTCACGAACATGTTCATGCGCTCCTATCCGGACCGCGTCACCACCCAGCGCATCCTCGACGAGAGCCGGCTCACCACGCTGTCGTGGCTCCGGCAGGAAGCCGTCCTGCGCACCGCGCCCCTGGAAGCCGTGCCCCTCCAGCGCGCGGCGGGCTGACGCTCACCTCAGGGCGACGTCCAGCCCCGCAGCCGGTACACGACACGCCCCGCCAGCTCGCGCAGGACGTCCGTGCTCTGGGAGAGCGCGGAGGCTCGAGGTATCCAGGTCAGCCTCCGCCCCTCGGTGGCGGGCATCCGCGCGTCCACCGACAGCGTGTCGGGACGAAGCCCCACCGCGGCGAAGCAGCCCGCGGCCCGGGGCATGTGCGCCGCGCTCGTCACCAGGAGCAGCCGCTTCCACCCCTGCTCCTGGATGATGCGCGCGGACTCCACCGCGTTCTCCCGCGTGTTCCGGCTGCGCCCTTCCGTGACGATGCGCTCCGCGGCAATCCCCCAGGCCTGGTACTGGCGCGACAGCACGTCCGCCTCCACCACCGGGTCGGGGCGCGGGTCCAACGAGCCGCCGGAGATGAGGACGTGGCGCGCGTGCCCCTCGCGCAGGAGGTCGTAGCCGCGCAGCACCCGGTCGGCCGCGGCGTTGAGCTCCAGGTGCCCGGAGCGCTCCATGGCGGACGGGTCCAGCGCACCGCCCAGGACGATGACGGCGTCATACGTCACGCCCGGCTGGAAGGTGTCCCGCGCGTCCTTCTCCGCCGTGTACGTCAGCAGCGTGGACACCGCCTCCGTGGAGAAGAGGTAGAGGACCGCGAGCCCCATGCCCGAGAAGACCCGGGAGAGCCGAGGCCGCCCGCGCACGAGGCCCCCTGCGAGCAGCAGCAACAGGGCCCACGTGAGCGGCGCCAGGAAGAGGTCCAGCACCTTCGAGAGGAACAGGAACACGCGCCTCCCGCGTCCTTCAGCGCTCTCCCCAGTGGAGCTTCTGCCGGAGGATGGAGAAGTAGGCCACGCGCGGGTTGCGCACCAGGTTGACGCGGTTGGCGGAGCGCACCACCTCGATGCAGTCGCCGCCTTGCAGGCCGTGCCCCGTCTGTCCGTCCAGCGTGAGGTACGTGTCCGCCGTCTCGCTGCGCAGCGTGATGCGGATGACCCGGTCCGCGGGAACGACGATGGAGCGCTGGGTGAGCGCGTGCGAGCAGATGGGCGAGAGCACCGTGCAGTCCACCGACGGGTGGACGATGGGCCCGCCCGCCGACAGCGAGTACGCGGTGGAGCCCGTGGGCGTGGCGAGGATGACGCCGTCCGCCTTGTACGTGGTGATGGGCACCCCATCGATGGACGTCTCGTGGTCGGCGATGCGCGCCAGCGCGCCCTTGTTGATGACCACGTCGTTGAGGATTTCGTCCTCGATGAGCACGCGCCCGCCGCGCACCAGCCGGCAGGTGAGCTTCATGCGCGAGTCCACCTGGAAGCGGCCCGCCAGCACCTCGTCCAGCGTGGAGAACAGCTCCTCGACGGGAATCTCCGTCATGAAGCCCAGGCTGCCCAGGTTGACGCCCAGGATGGGGACCCCGCGCCCGCCCAACAGCCGCGCGGCGTAGATGAGGGTGCCGTCACCGCCCAGCACCACCGTCAGGTCCGCCCGGGCCGCCAGCTCCCGGTCCTCCACCCGAGCCCACCCCAGGACATGCGCCAGGGAGCGGTCCCCCAGCACGGTGAGGTGCGGGTAGCGCTCCCGGATGCGGGCCGCGAGGGCCGCCGCCTCGGGGTTGTCCTTCTTCGCGACGATGACGAGGGTCTGCACGCGCCCCTCTTCATAATCCAGGCGGGCGCCCGGGCGCTTCCAGGATTTGTCGGGGGGCCTGCCCACCGGACAGACGCCCCGGCAGGTCCGCGTCCCGGACGCTAGGTTTGGGGCTCCCATGGACCTCTTCGCACATGCCGGACAGCAGGAGCAGGCACGCCGGGCCCCGCTGGCGGAGCGGATGCGCCCCCGCACCCTGGACGAGTTCATGGGCCAGGAGCACCTCACCGCGGAGGGCCGCTTCCTGCGCCGGGCCCTGGAGAACGACCAGGTCCCCAGCCTCATCCTCTGGGGCCCGCCAGGGACGGGAAAGACGACACTCGCGGGGCTGGTGGCCCGCTCCACGGGCGCCGCCTTCGACTCGGTGTCCGCGGTGCTCGCGGGCGTGAAGGACATCCGCGAGACGGTGGCCCGCGCCCAGGAGCGCTGGAACCTGCATCGCCAGCGCACCTTCCTCTTCATCGACGAAATCCACCGCTTCAACAAGGCGCAGCAGGACGCGCTGCTCCCCCACGTGGAGAAGGGCACGGTGACGCTCATCGGCGCCACCACGGAGAACCCCTCGTTCGAGGTCAACGCCGCGCTCCTGTCACGCTGCCGCGTCGTCACGCTGCGCGGGCTGGAGGAGGAGGAGCTGGTGTCGCTCCTGCGCCGCGCGGTGGCGGATGAGCGGGGCCTTCACGGCAAGGTGGAGGTGGAGGACGCGGCGCTGGACTTCCTCGCGGCCTCCGCGGGCGGCGATGCGCGCAAGGCCCTCACGGGGCTGGAGGTGGCGGCGGCCCACGGCGGCGCGAAGGTGGACCGCAAGGCGGCGGAGGAGGCGCTCCAGCAGAAGACGCTGCTCTACGACAAGGGCGGCGAGGAGCACTACAACGTCATCAGCGCCTTCATCAAATCCATGCGCGGCAGCGACGTGGATGGGGCGCTGTACTGGATGGCGCGCATGCTGGAGGCGGGTGAGGACCCCATCTTCCTCTTCCGGCGCATGGTCATCTTCGCCTCGGAGGACATCGGCAACGCGGACCCGCGCGCCTTGAGCGTGGCGGTGGACGCGCTGCGAGCCTTCCAGCTCGTCGGCCTGCCCGAGGGCACGCTGCCCCTCACCCAGGCCGTCACGTACCTGGCGCTGGCGCCCAAGTCGAACGCGGTGCTGACGGCGTACACCGCCGCGCGCGCGGCCGTGACGAAGGAAGGCGCGCTGCCGGTGCCCCTGCACCTGCGCAACGCGCCGACGAAGCTGATGAAGTCGCTGGGGTACGGGGGCGGCTACAAGTATCCGCACAACTTCGAGGGCCACTACGTCCCGGAGGACTACCTGCCCGAGGCCCTGCGCGCCCGGAGCTTCTACAGCCCGTCCCAGAATGGCGAGGAGGCGAAGCTGTCCGAGCGCTACGAGGACATCCAGCGCCAGCTCGCGGAGCGACTCCGCGAGCCCGGCGAGGACGGGTGAAGCGGACTACGACGCGGCCTCCATGGGCTCGGCGGCCTCCGAGTCCTCCTTCAGGACGCGGGGCTTCATGGAGCGGCCCGCTACCTCGTACTGCTTGAGCAGGCGGCGGAAGTTGGAGCGGTCCACGCCCGCGGCGCGCGCGGCGCTGGAGACGTTCTGGTTGTTCTTCTCCAGGAGCGCGGACAGGTAGCGGCGCTCGAAGGCGCGCATCGCCAGGCGCTTGGCCTGCGCGTACGGCAGGTGCGCCAGGCTGAACACCTCCACCGCCGAGTCGGCCTGCGGCGCCGACTGGAAGCCGGGCGGCAGGTCCTCCACGTCGATGACCTCGTTGCTCGTGAGCACCACGGCGCGCTCGATGACGTTCTCCAATTCGCGCACGTTGCCCGTCCACCGGTTGCAGGTGAGGGCCTCCATGGCGCGCGGGGAGATGCCCGTGACCTTCTTGTCCGCCTTGGACGCGTACAGCTTCAGGAAGTGGTGCGCGAGCAGCGGCACGTCCTGCGGCCGGTCCCGCAGGGGCGGCAGGTCGATGGTGATGACGTTGAGGCGGTAGAACAGGTCCTCGCGGAACTTGCCCTGCTCCTTGGCGCGCGACAGGTCCACGTGCGTGGCGGCGATGACGCGCACGTCCACCTTCACGGGCTCGTTGGCGCCCACGCGCTTGACCTCGCCCTCCTGCAACACGCGCAGCAGGCGCACCTGGGTGGCGGGAGGCACGTCGCCAATCTCGTCCAGGAAGATGGTGCCGCCGTCGGCCGCCTCGAACAGGCCCTTCTTGTTGCCCGTGGCGCCGGTGAAGCTGCCCTTCACGTGGCCGAACAGCTCGCTCTCCAGCAGCGTCTCCGTGAGCGCCGAGCAGTTGACGGCGACGAAGGGCTTGTCCTTGCGCGAGCTGCGGTAGTGGATGGCGCGCGCCACCAGCTCCTTGCCCGTGCCGCTCTCACCCTGGATGAGCACGGTGGCCGTGGAGTGGCTCACCGTCTCCACCAGCTTGAAGACGGAGCGCATCTGCGGCGACTGGCCGATGAGGTCCTCGAACTGGCTGCGCACCGTGAGCGCCTCTTCCAGCGCGCGGGTGCGGTCCTTGAGCGCCTTGCGCTCGGCGGCCTTGGCCACCGTGAGGCTCACCTCGTCGATGTTCTCGAAGGGCTTGGTGAGGTAGTCGTACGCGCCCGCCTTCACCGCCTCCACCGCCGTCTCCACGGTGGCGAAGGCCGTCATCATGATGACCTCCACGTCCGGACGCTCCGCCTTGATGCCGCGCAGCAGGTCCATGCCGGACAGGTTGGGCATCTTGATGTCCAACACGACGACGTCGATGGTGGGGTCCTTGGCCGCCGTCAGACCTTCCACCGCGTCATCAATGGCCACCACGGGGTGGCCCTCGCGCTGGAGAATCTGCGTCACGGCCTTGAGGACGACGGAGTCGTCATCCACGACGAGGACTTTGGCGCGCTTGACTTGGTTCACGGCAACCTCTCGAGCTGCAGGGGAATGGGCAGGAAGACGGTGAAACGGGAGCCGGCGCCCAGTTGGGTGTCGACGTGGAAGCTGCCCCCGTGGTCCTGAACGATGCGGTACGCGATGGACAGCCCCAACCCGGTGCCCTCACCGGGGGGTTTGGTGGTGAAGGAGGGCTCGAAGATGCGCGGCAGATAGCGCTCCTCGATTCCGCAGCCGGTGTCGGACACCGCGAAGAAGGAGCGGTCTCCCTCTCGGCCTGTCTCCAGCTTCAGCCGGCCCGTCTTGTTCGGCAGCGCCTGGAGCCCGTTCTGGAGCAGGTTGAGCACCACCTGCGCGAGCGTGCCCGGGTCCCCGTACACCTTGGGGAGACCGTCCTTCAAACCCAGTGACAACTCCACACGAGGCGTCGCCTTGAGCTGCGCGCGGAAGAGCACCGCGGCGTCCTCCACGCAGCGAGACAAGTCGAACAGCCGCCGGTCCTCCACGCGGCTGTGCCGGCTGAACTTCAAGAGGCTCTCGACGATGCGCTTGCAGCGCAGCGCGCTCTCCTCGATCAGCCCCAGCGACTCCAGGTCCGCCTCGCTGCGGCCCGCATCGCGCGACATGAGCTGGGCGAAGGCCAGGATGCCCCCCAGCGGATTGTTGATTTCATGCGCCACCCCCCCCGCCAACTGCCCCACCGCCGCCATCTTCTCCGTCTCGATGAGCCGGCGCGTCATCGCCTGCTCCTCGGTGACGTCGCGATAGGTGCACACCACGCGCTCGTCCCCCGTCATGGGGTACGCCGCCACCACGTACGTCCTGCCCCCCTGCTGCACCTCACCCCGCGCGCCCTTGCCACTCTCCATCGCCGCCGGCAGCGGACAGCCCACACACGGCTCGTCGCGGTCGAAGAGGTAGCGGTAACACGCCACATCCGAAGGAATCTGTTCGATGGAGCGCCCGGCCACGTGCGCGTATGCCAGGTTCGCCCGCCGCACCGCGAAGTCGCGCCCGCGCACCACGCACAGCGGCGTCTCCATGCAGTCGAAGGACAGCTCCCACTCGCGCTTGGCCTGGCTGAGCATCCGCGTGCGCTGAGCGACGCGCTCCTCCAGGTCCGCGTTGAGCAGCTTGAGCTCCGCGTTCTGCGCCTGCGTCACCCGGTACAGCCGCTCGTTCTCCGCCTGCAGCGCGTACTGCTCGAACGCGCTCTTCACCGTCAACACCAGGTGGCTGTCGTTCCAAGGCTTGGAGATGAAGCGGAAGATCTCGGAGCGGTTGATGGCCTCTTCGATGGCCTGCTGGTCCGCCTGGCCCGTGAGCATGATGCGCTGGGCGCGCGGCTCCTGCTGCTTCACCCGGGTGAGGAACTCCACCCCGTTCATCCCCGGCATGCGGAAGTCGGAGATGACGACCTCCGGACGGAACGCCTCCACCGTCCTGAGCGCCTGCTCCGCGTCCGTCGCCGTCTCGATGTCCCAGTCGCCGCGCCGCAGCACCCGACGGATGGACTTGAGGATGTTCTCCTCGTCGTCCACGAGCAGCAGCCTTCCCCGCGGGGCGGTGTCTGCTTCGGGGCGATGTGCGGCGAGGGGACCCATGGGATTCTTTCCGTCCCATGACATTTGCAATGCTTTTGCCAGCCGGTGGGGCACTGCAAACCCATGGAATCACGAGATGATTCGACTCCCCGACAATCAGGAGTCGGGGGTCATCTTAGACTCTCCCCATAGTTACGGGTCAAATCAGACCCGGGTCTTTGACCCAGGTCAATCGTTGGGCAAGGAGACAGTCGGGAGCAGGGGCAGCTGGGAGTGGAGGCAGATGCGGTCTCTCCCGTCGGCCTTGGCCCGGTAGAGGGCCTCGTCGGCGGTGAGCAGGAGCTGCTCGGGGCTGAGCACGCTGCGGTGCGGGAAGCTGGAGACGCCCAGGGAGGCCGTCACGCTCAGGACGCCCTCCGGGCCCACTCGCAGGGCGCCCAGGTCCCGGCGCACGCGCTCGGCCACGGTGAGGGCCCCTGGCAGCTGGGTGCGCGGCAGGAGGACGGCGAACTCTTCCCCTCCGTAGCGCGCCACCAGGTCCGTCTCCCGCACGCTGCGCTGGAGGGTGGCGGCCACCTCGCGCAGCACCCCGTCCCCCGTGGTGTGGCCGTGCCGGTCATTCACCTGCTTGAAGTGGTCCAGGTCCAGGAGGATGAGCGCCAGCGGGTCGTCGTACCGCTGCGCCCGGCGGAACTCCTCGCGCAGGCGCTCCTGGAAATACCGGTGGTTGTGCACCCCCGTCAGCCCGTCCGTCGAGGACAGCCGCTGGAGCTCCCCCACCTCCCGGGCCAGCTGCTCCAGACGGGCCCTCGATTTCAGGCTCCGAGCCACCCGGGCCCGCAGTTCTTCCGCATCCCATGGGTCAAAGACGACCTCGGCTTCCTGGGCCAAGGCATCCAGCCAGACAGCCTTGGCCTCGCGGGGGGCCAGCACCACCAGCACCGGCCGCCTGCCCCCTTCCGGACCCAGCAGGTTGTCGAGCCAATCCCGGGTCAGCACGGCGTGAGGCCCCACGGACCACAACACCAGGTCCACTTCGGGGGCCCTCCGGCGCACCTCGGGGCCAGGGGCCACGTGGCGCAGGAGGTAGCCCTCCGTGCCCAGGGCCTGGGTCAGCCGGACCATCGCCGACTCCGCTTCGTCCACCACCAGCAGGGTATAGGGCGTCGAGCTCACAGTATCCCCGTAAAATGGTAATTCTACGGTAGCACAGGGGTGCTACCGAGTGGGAGGGCTGTGATTGATTTAGGACTCGGGCCTTGCTAGCGAGCCGGGCCAGCCAGCCTTTTTTCGAGCATCGAGGTCCTCGTGGCCAAGTACCCCAGCATCAGCCTCTTCCTGCCTGCGTGGAACGAGGAAGACTACGTCGAGCGCGCAGTGAGCCGAGCGTTGGAGGTACTGCCCCAGCTCACCGACGACTTCGAAATCATCGTCGTCAACGACGCCTCCACGGACCGCACGCAGGAGCTCGCGGAGGCCATGGCGCGGCGGATTCCCCAGCTGCGTGTCATCACCCATCCGGTGAATCTGAAGCTGGGCGGGGCCATGCGCACGGGGCTCTCCGCGTCGACGAAGGACATCATCGTCTACTCGGACATCGACCTGCCGTGGGACCTGCGGGAGCTGGAGCGCGCGCTGCACCTGCTGGAGTACCTGGAGGGCGACATGATTTGCGCCTTCCGGTTCGACCGCACGAGCGAGGGCTCCAAGCGAATCGTCTACTCGTTCGTCTACAACCTCATCATCCGCGCGCTCTTCGATGTGCAGATCAAGGACATCAACTTCAGCTTCAAGGTGATGCACCGCCGCGTGCTCGAGTCCATGGAGCTCAAGAGCCAGGGCTCGTTCATCGACGCGGAGCTGGTGGTGAAGGCCATCCGCAAGGGCTTCCGCGTGTTCCAGATGGGCGTGGACTATTTCCCGCGCACCCGCGGCGTCTCCACGCTGGCCTCGCCCTCCGTCATCGTGAAGATGGTGAAGGAGCTGGTGCGGCTGTACCCGGAGACGCGCACGCCGGCGGCGCCCGCGCAGCCGGTGCGCCTGCCCCCGTCGGTGCAGCCGCTGCACGCGGTGGCTCCGGCGGGCCGGGCGGCTCGGGGCTGAGCACACCGTGGCTTCACGCCCCACGCGCCTCGTGGTGAACGCGGATGACCTGGGGCTGCACGCGTCGCTCGACGCGGGCATCCTCAGGGCCCACCGCGAGGGAATCGTCACCAGCGCCACGCTGCTCGCCATGGGCCCCACGGCCCGCGAGGCCGCGTCCCTCGCGCGGGCGCAAGGGCTCGCGGTGGGGCTGCACCTCGCGCTGTCCACCCGGCTTGCTCCCGCGGCTCCCGCGCACACCGTCCCCACGGTGGCGCCGGACGGAAGGCTGCGCGGAAGCTGGGCGGACTTCGCGAAGGCCTGGCTGACAGGCCAGGTGCGGCGCGAGGAAGTGGCACGAGAACTCGACGCCCAGCTTCAGCACGCGCGAGCCCTGGGCGTGGAGGTGGACCACCTGGATGGCCACCAGCACCTGCACCTGTTGCCGGGCATCCGGCCGCTGGTGGAGTCGATGGCCGCGCGCGAGCGGCTGCCCTTGCGCTGGCCGGACGCCCTGCCCCGCGTGGGCTGGCTGCGAACTCCCGGCCCCGCGCTGAAGACGACGATTCTCACGGTGCTCGCACGCACCGCGCCGCGAGCGCCCCACGGCGTGCGGCGCGTGAGCGCGGGCGGCGTGTTCGAGGCGGGGAAGCTCGACGAGGCAGCGCTCCTGTCCGCCCTGGACGCCCTGCCCTCCGGAGACTTCGAGCTGGGCTGCCACCCGGGTGAAGGCACGCCGCACGTCCCCGAGGACCCGGCCTGGACCTATGGCTGGCAGGCGGAATTGGACGCGCTCACCAGTCCTCGCGTGAAGGCCCGGCTGCGGGAGCGCGGCGTCCAGCTGCACTCCTACGCGACGCTCGCCTCCGCCACGTAGAGCACATGGGGCGTGGTGTAGCCGCGCCCCAGGTCCACCACCTCGCGCACCGAGAAGCCCGCCTCCGACAGCAGGGCCCTCATCTCCGCGCGAGGCTTGAGCACCATGCCGCCGCTGGCCTTCGTCCGCCCCAACAGCGACACCATCACCCACTCCTGCGCCAGCGCCTTGCGGTGCTTCCAGGAGCCATCGCCCTCCACTTCCTTCAGCAGGAAGCACCCGCCGGGCTTGAGCAGCCCATGCACCGTGCGCAGGAAGCCGGGCCACTTCGCCTCGGGCAGCAGGTAGAGCACGTCACACACCACGGCCGCGTCACAGGCCCCCGGGAGTCGGGGCGCGAGCGCGTCCTCCACCGTCCCCTCCGCGAGCTTCACCTGGGCCAGCGCGCCCAGGGACCTGCGCGCCCACTCCACCTTGCGAGGGTCCGGGTCCACGGCGTGCACCGTGCGCGCGGGGTCCGCCAGCGACAGGAGCGCTGCGAGCAGGCCATGGCCACAGCCGATATCCGCCACGGTGCCACCGGGCATCCGCTCCACGACGGAGAGCAGCGGCGCCGAGGACGCCCGTGCATGGACGTGGAAGCGCTCCGCCGCGGGGAGTCCCGAGTACAGCGCCAGGGCCTGCTCCAGGAGCGTGGTCATGAGATGTAGTGGTCCGAGCCGAAGGCCCAGGACAGGAAGAGCACCGACGCCGCGCCGAACGCCACCACGCCGCGAAGCAGCTTGGGACGCTCCTTCAACATCAGCGCCGCGGTGAGGAAGACGGGGAACGAGGACAGCAGGTAGCGCCCCATGCCCATGAAGTCCTTCGTGGACCACGCGGGCAGCCCGACGATGGCCAGCACGAAGACGGCATAGCCCCACCCCAGCCGCTTGCGCGTGGGCCACACGAGCGCCAGCGCCAGGAAGGTGAAGAACGCGTGAATCACCAGGCGGACGGCCTCGCGCGTGTTCGACGGGTTCACCACCACGCGGTCGAACCACCGCGCCTTGAGCCACGTGTGCCAGCCCGGCTGCTGGTCCCACCCCGGCGCGCCCTGCACCTTCACGAAGGCGAACGGGTCCCCGAACTGGTGCCACAGGTAGAGCATGTAGCAGCCGAAGCCCAGCCCGGAGAGCACGGGCAGGAAGTCCATCGCGTTCCACTTCTCGCCCCGCGCGTGCTTCCACTCCAGCCGCCGCACCAGGAGCCCCAGCACCACCGCGGGCGCCACCGGACGCGCGGCCGTGGCCACCGCCGCCACCAGCACGGCCGGGGCCAGATGCCCTTTCTCCAGCAGCAGGAACGCGGCAATCACCAGCAGGATGAACAGCGCATCCGAGTACATCGCGCCGTAGAGGTACATCGCGAAGGGGTACGTGGCCATCAACAGCCCAGCCTTGAGCGCGGTGTCCTCGTCGGACAGCACCTTCGCCCATTTCGTGAACAGGATGAGCGCCAGCGGCCCGCAGAGGAGCGTGATGAGCACGCCGGCTTGATAGACATTGGGCCCCAAGGTCTCCACGGCGCGGATGAGCATCGGATAGAGCGGGAAGAACGCCACCGAGCTCTGCTCGCCCGGCGTGTACTGGTAGCCCTCCTGCACGATGCGCATGTACCAGCTGGAATCCCACGCCACCCAGCCCATGGTGACGTACTCGTCGATGCGGACGATGGGGTTCTGCGGGTTCTTGTGGAAGATGCGCCGGGCGCCAATGCCCGCGAGGATGCCGCAGAGCACGACGGCGACGACCACGACGAGAGTGATGGTGCGGGACGCGGAGCGAGCCATTCGCGGCGCAGGCTGGCCCCGGAACACCACTCCGGTCAAGCACCGGGGCGGGAAAGAGAGACTCCCACCCCGGTGTCTTTCGACTCAGCGGGGGTAGAACGTCTTGCCCGCCTTCACGTGCTCCTCCAGCAGCGGAGCGGGCGTGAAGCGCTCACCCAGCTTGTCCTGGTAGTGCTCCAGCTTCCGCAACAGCTCGGCGGCGCCCACGCTGTCGGCGTAGTGGAACGGGCCGCCCAGGAACGGGGGGAAGCCCAGGCCGAAGATGGCGCCCACGTCACCGTCGCGCGCGCTGCGCAGGATGCCTTCTCCCAGGCAGCGGATGGCCTCGTTCACCATCTGGAGCACCAGCCGCTCCGCCATCTCCGCCGCATCGAAGCGCTTGCGCTCCTTGCCGTGCGGCAGCAGCACGTAGACGGACGGGTCCACCTCCCGCTTCTTGCCGTTCTCGTAGAGGTAGAAGCCCTTCTGGCTCTTGCGGCCCAGACGCCCCTCGGCCACCACGGCGTCCAGCGCCTTGGGCGCCGCCATGCGCTTGCCGAAGGCCGCCTCCATGAGCGGCCCGACCTTGTGGGCCACGTCGATGCCCACCTCGTCGAGCAGCGTCATGGGCCCCACGGGGAAGCCGAACTCCACCAGCGCCTTGTCCAGCGCGGCGATGTCGGCGCCCTCGCCCAGCAGGTACGCGGCCTCGTTCAGGTACGGCGCGAGGATGCGCGAGGTGTAGAAGCCCGGCCCGTCGTTCACGACGATGACCGTCTTGCCCTGCCTGCGCCCCACGTCCACGCACGTGGCCGTCACCCAGTCCGCGGTGCCCGCATGGGTGATGACCTCCAACAGCGGCATCTTGTTGACGGGGCTGAAGTAATGCATGCCGATGACCTGCGCGGGCCGCTGGCTGCCCTTGGCCAGTTCCGTAATCGGGATGCTGGAGGTGTTGGACGCGAAGATGGCGTCGGGCCGGGTGACGGCCTCCACCTCCGCGAGGATGCGGTGCTTGAGCTTCAGGTCCTCGAACACCGCCTCGATGACCAGGTCCGCGGACTTGAAGCCACTGTAGTCCGTGCCCGCGGTGATGTGCGCCTGCTTCGCGGCGGCCTCGCGCCAGGTGAGCGAGCGGCGCTTCACCCGCTCCTCCAGGATGCCCTGCACCTGCTTGAGCGCGCGGCCCGCGCCCGCATCGTCCTTGTCCTTCACCCGCACCTGCGCGCCCTGGAGCACGCCGGCCACGTAGGCGATGCCGCCGCCCATCAGCCCGCCGCCCAGCACGCCCACCTTCTTCACCTCGCGCGGCTTCACGCTCGCGTCGGCCGTGCCGTTCTCCTTCTTCAGCGCCGTCGTCGCGAAGAAGATCTCCACCAGGCGCTTGGACACGTCCGACATCACCAGCTCGCCGAACGCGCGCGCCTCGGCCTCCAGGCCCGCCTTGCGCCCGGACTCCAGCCCCACGCGAATCACCTGGAGCGCCTTCTCCGGCGCGGGGTACTTGCCGCGCGTCTTCTTCAGGAGCTGATTGCGCGCCTGGTCGAAGAGGAGCTTGCGGCCCAGCGGGTTGTCCTCCAGCGCCACCTCCGCCCACAGCTCCTTGTTCGCCAGCCCCTGGAAGAAGCCCGCCAGGCCCTTCGGCCCGCCCGCGGTGAGCCCCTGTCCTCGGGTCCGCTCCGGCTTGAGCGAGCCCTCCGCCAGCTCCCTCGCGCGCTGGAGCGCCACGGCGCGGAGGATGGGCGTGGGCACCACCTCGTCGACGATGCCCAGCTTGCGCGCCTTGGACGGCTTGACGCTCTTGCCCGTGAGGATGAGGTCCAGCGCCGTCTGCGCGCCGATGAGCGCGGGCAGCCGCTGCGTTCCTCCCGCGCCCGGAAGCAGGCCCAGCTGCACCTCCGGCAGGCCCAGCGTCGTCTTGGGGCTGTCCGTGGCGATGCGGTAGTGGCAGGCCAGCGCCCACTCCAGTCCACCGCCCAGGCACGCGCCATGGATGGCCGCGAGGATGGGCTTGGGGAACGCCTCCATGCGGTCGAAGCTCGCCTGGCCTTGCAGGCTGATGGCCGTGGCCTCCTCCGCCGTCTTGAGCGACTGCAGGAGGTCCAGCTTCGCCCCCGCCACGAAGCTGTCCTTCTTGCCGGAGATGAAGACGACGGCCTTCACGGAGGGCTCGCGCTCCACCTCCTCCAGGATGCGCGTGAAGGCCGTGCCCACGTCCGGCGACAGCGTGTTGACGGCCGAGTCCGGCAGGTCGAAGGTGATGACGGCGACCCCGTCCTCCACCTGGAGGGAGAAGCCCTGCTTCGCCTCGAGCTCTTCAAGCTTGATGGCCATCACGCACGCTCCAGGACCACCACGGCGCCCAGACCGCCGGCGGCGCAGACGGTGCACATCACCGTGTTCTTGTTCCGACGCTTCAGCTCGTTGAGGGCCTGCGTGACGATGCGCGCCCCCGTCGCTCCGAAGGGATGGCCGATGGCGATGGAGCCGCCCGTCACGTTCAGCCGCTCGCGGTCCACCTCGCCCACCGGCTCGCTCCAGCCCGCCTTCTTCGCGAAGGACTTGGACGCGAGCGCCTGGAGGTTGCTCGCCACCTGCGCCGCGAACGCCTCGTGCATCTCGACGAGGTCGATGTCCGCCAGCTTCAGCCCCGCGCGCTTGAGCGCCGTGGGCACCGCATACACCGGCCCTTGGAGCAACTGGTCCCCCGGGTCCGTGGCCGCGTACGCGTGCGAGCGCAGGTAGCCCAAGGGCTCGTACCCCAAGGCCCGCGCGCGCTCCTCGCTCATCAGCAGCAGCGCCGCGGCGCCGTCGGTGAGGGGCGACGCGTTGCCCGCCGTGACGGTGCCGTACTTCCGGTCGAACACCGGCTTGAGCTTGCCCAGCGCCTCCAGGCTGGAGTCCTCACGGACGATGTTGTCGCGCGTGGCCGTCTGCTCGTACTTCGGCGGGACGGAGACGTGCATCACCTCGTCATCGAAGCGGCCGTCCTTCCACGCCGCCGCCGCGTTGCGGTGCGACGCCAGCGCGATGCGGTCCTGCTCCTCGCGGGAGATGCCGTTCTCCTTCGCCATCTTCTCCGCGCTCTCGCCCATCGACAGGCCCGTGGAGTACTCGGCGATGGCGGGCGGCACCGGCACCAGGTCCTGGGCCTTGAGCCGCTGGAAGGGCTTGAGCTTCTCCGTCAGCGTGCGCCCCTTCGAGGCCGCCGCCAGCGCGTGCGCCAGGGGACGACTGGTGAACACCGGCGGGTCCGACATCGCCTCGGTGCCACCGGCGATGGCCACGTCCACCTCGCCCACCGCGATGGAGTTGGCCGCCGTCGTCAGCGCCTGGATGGACGTGGCGCAGGCGCGCGTCACCGTCGCGGCCTCGATGCGCATGGGCAGCCCCGCGGCGATGACCACCTCGCGCGCGATGGACGGCCCCGTCAGCGTGGGAATCACCTGGCCGAAGACCACCTGGTCGATGACCGCCGGGTCCAGGTCCGCGCGCTGCACCAACTCCTGGACCACCATGCGTCCCAGGTCCAACGCGGTGAGCCCGGAGAAGACGGTCCCCGCCTTCACGAACGGGGTCCGCAGGCCGCGGACGATGGCCACCCTTCGGGGGCCGCTGCGCTTCTCGCTTGCCATGTGTGCCTCACCCTCCTGAGACGACGAGTGAGGCTTTTCTAGTGAGCACTGATGCGGCGCGTCAACCCTCCATTGATTCAAAAGTCAATCGGCGAGCATTTGCCTCGGGGCACGCCTTGACGAGTTCGGGGAGGCGGACGTCATGGCTCGCCCGCCGCCCCGAGTCCCGTCACTCACGCGACGGAACGCTGCTCGCTACTTCCGGGGGGTGCTCGTGTCCGACTGCGGACCGACGGTGATGTCGAAGCGAACACCACCCGCCTCCTCGACCTTCTCGCGGTTCTCCTCGCTGGCCGAGTGCTGCACCACATCCACCTGGAACGTGCCCTGCGTCGCGGCGGTGGCCTGCGCGGCGAAGCGCACGGTGACGTGGTGCTCGCCGCCCGGGTCCATCGTCAGCCCGTCGAGCACGGCGCCGTTCGGGTTGACGATGCGCACGGTGCGCTCGCCCGTCACCTCGAAGCCCGCGCCCTGGCGCTGCCAGCGGTCCCACAGCTCCGGAGGCAGCGTGAGGAAGAGCTGGCCGCGCTCCAGGAAGGACGCGCTGGTGCTGGACGGGATGCGGACCTCCAGGCGCGCCAGGCCGTGGGCGTCGCGCAGCAGGTTGCGCAGGCGGAAGTCGAACTCGCGCACGGGCGTCAGCGGGTTCAGGTTGACGACGTTGATGTTCTTCCACGCGAGGTTGTTGTTCCAGCGCGTGTTGTTGAGCGTGTTGGAGCCCACCACCTCGGTGAGCGTCATCGGGTCCTGCGTCGGGGAGACCCAGCGCGTCAGCAGGCAGTAGTGGCCCGGAGCCGGCACGGAGTTCCACGGCACCATGAACTCCTGCACCGCGCCCGCGGCCAGGCTGACGCCGGTGACGGTGCCGATGAGGGCCCAGTCATTGGGCCAGATGGCCGCGCCACCGGAGCCCGTGTAGTAGACGTGCAGCGTGCCATTGGCCACGTTGCCCACCGGCGCGAGCGGCCCGTTGTTGCGCAACGTCACGTAGACATAGTTCGTCTGGCCGAACTCGGGGTTCTGGTGGCCCACGCAGCCCGCGTTCTGGCAGACGCGAATGTCGGGGCTGACCCAGATGGGGTCCACCGTCGGCGTGTTGCCGAAGTCGTTGACGTTGTCCTTCGAGTACACGTCCACGCGGCACTGGGTGATGACGAGCGTGGCGACGTCCACGCCGGAGTCGTCCTGGACGAAGACATCCACGAAGCCCTGCGCGTTGAGCGTGGGCAGCAGGTTTCCGCCACCGGGGAGCGCGGCCAGGTTGAGCAGGATGGTGCCCGTGGTGTTGTAGGCGACCCCCAGGCTCGCCAGCGAGGCGCCCCAGCCCGCGGCCAGCGGCGTGCCGCCGGGGCCGTTGAACATGAAGCCCATGGAGTCGTTGCTGCCCAGGTTGCGCACCGTCATCCGCAGCGTGGCGCCACAGATGGGGCCGTTGCGCCGCAGGTTGGTGAAGGTGGTCGCGAACCACCGGTCCGCGCTCACGTCATCGTGCGCACGCGAGCCCGGGAAGCCGTAGTTCGCGGCGATGTACGCGAGCATGCCGGCGCTGGGAGACACCGGCTCGGTGGGCAGCGCGAAGCCATCCGCGACGCCCGACGTGAAGGTCTGCGCTTGTGCGGCACCGCCCCAGGCGACCGACACCAGGGACAACAGACTGAGGGCCGAGACAAGAATGCTTCGGAGACGTGGCTGTTGACGATGCATGGACTCCTCGAGGGATTGCGGGTTCAGCCGCACCGTCCCGGGTCGAAGTGGTCCGCATCGTGGTGAGTGATTGGTGTGGCTGCGTGTTGACCACTGAGCAACCGCTGTGCCCGAAGGCCAACCCCGCCAATCACTTGGATTGGCGCGCCGCGTGAGTCCTGTCCGCTGCGACCTTCCACGCCACAAGCGAGCCGTGCTGTGGCGTGGGAGGTTACGCGCGCGCGAAGTGGTACGCGGTTGCTACGGTGTCAGCGTTCCCTGACGAAGCGCGGCGCCGTGACGGTGCACCGCCTCCACGGCGAACTTCGCGGCGTCGGGGTCCGTGGGCGGGAGGATGCCGTGGCCCAGGTTGAAGATGTGCCCCACCGGGCCCGCGCGCTGGATGATGTCCTTGATGCGCCCATCCAGCTCCTCGCGCGGGAGGAACAGGTGCAGCGGGTCCAGATTGCCCTGCACCGCCACGTCCGGGCCCAGCACGCGCCGGCCCTCGTCCATGGGCAGGGTCCAATCCAGCCCCACCACGTCCGCGCCGGTGCGCTTGAGCAAGGACAGGTGCGTGGACATGCCCACGCCGAAGACGATGACGGGCACGCCCGTGGCCTTCAGCTCCGACACCATGCGCGTGAGGTAGGGGATGCAGAAGCGCTCGTAGTCCCACGGCGACAGCTCGCCGCCCCACGAGTCGAAGATCTGGACGATGCTCGCGCCCGCGGCCACCTGCATCTTGAGGTACGGGATGAGCGTGTCGGTGAGCTTGGAGAAGAGGCGGTGCGCCAGCGCGGGCTGCTCGAACATCAGGCGCTTGATGAGGATGTAGCTCTTGGAGCCGCCGCCCTCCACCATGTACGCGGCCAGCGTGAAGGGCGCGCCCGCGAAGCCGATGACGGGCACCGAGTCATTGAGCGCCTTGCGCGTGCGGCGGATGGCCTCCGCGACGAAGCCCGTGCCCTCCACCGGGTCCGGGATGGCCAGCTTGTCGATGTCCGCCGCCGTGCGAACCGGCTCCGGGAAGTGCGGGCCCTTGTCCCCCAGCTCCAAGGTGATGCCCATCGCCTCCACGGGGATGAGGATGTCGGAGAAGATGATGGCCGCGTCCACGCCCAGCCGAGTGACTGGCTGCACCGTCACCTCGGCCGCCAGGTCCGGGTGCTTGCACAGGTCCAGGAACGCGATGTTGCCGCGAATGGCCCGGTACTCGGGCAGGTAGCGGCCAGCCTGGCGCATCAGCCACACCGGCGTGGTGTCCGTGGGCTGGCGGCGTGCGGCGCGGAGGAGTCGGTCGTTCACTTCGGGCTCTCGGTCATGGCCCCGGAGAGGGGCGGCTGAAAGATGGTGCTGACGGCCAAGGGGCGCTGCTCCCACGCCACCTTCTGGCGCAGGGGCTCGGTGCCCTCGGGGACATGGAGGAGGCGGTTGGCGCCGCCCTCCCAGGAGAACGTCCCTGGGCCCGTGTCCCGGACGAGCTTGTACTCGAAGACGCCCCCCACGGGCAGCGAGAGCGTGATGGCGCCCTCTCGTGGGCGAAGCGAGCGCTCGGGCTTCCACCCTCCCAGCTCCGGCCCTCCCCCCACCACGCGCAGGGACGCATCGTCCGTCTCCAGGACCACGGTGCGTCGCTCACCCTCCCCTCGCCACCGCGTGCGCGCCTGCTTCACGAGCGCCGCGTAGCCCCCCGCCACTTCCGCTTCCAGCTGCGTCAACGTGACGTGATGGGCGGGAAACACCAGGCGGCTCGGAATCCGCGCCGGGGGGACGACCGCGCCCGTCATCAGCTCGAAGGCGCGAGAGCCGGCCAGCGCCTCCGGCAGGTCCACGTCCTGGGGCGAGTCCCCCGAGTTGATGCCAATCACCACCGCTTCGTCCGGCGTCACCCGCGCGTAGGCGAAGAGGTCCTCCCGCGCGGCGAGCACCCAGGTCTCGCCACGCTGGAGGGCCCCGCTGCCCCGCCGCAGCTCCAGCAGCCGACCAATCCACGTGCGCAGCGGATGGCTCGGCGTGAAGCGCATGTCGCCCCGGTTCTCCGGCTCCTTCGCGCCGCTGAGCCCCTCTTCGATTCCATACGTGAGCGCCGGGACGCCGCGCGCGGTGAGCTGCACGGCGAGCGCCTGACGCACCTTCTCCACGTCTCCACCACACTCGCTCATGACGCGCGGCAGGTCGTGGTTGTCCAGCATCGTCACCAGCGCGTCGGGCGAGGGGTGCAGCCTGTCGTTGAAGAGCGTGGCCCCCAGGTGCGACGGCGAGCGGCCCCGGCAGAAGACGTCCACCAGCGCGAACGTCAGCGGGAAGTCGAACATCGCGCCGAAGCGCCCCTCCTTCATCACCCGCGAGAGCAGCACCGGGTCTCCATCCAGCAGCTCTCCGAGGAGCAGGAAGTCCTTCCCCGCATGCGCTCGCACGTCGTCGTTGTAGCGAGCCCAGAAGTCCAAGGGCAGGTGCTTGACGGCATCCAGCCGGAAGCCCGCGGGCTTCACCGCGTCCACCCACCTGAGCGACTGCGCGAGCAGGTGCGCGTAGACCTCCTCCTTCTCCACCGCGAGGTCCGGCAGGCCGTGCACGTCGTGCATCACCAACTGGCGCGAGTCCTCCCAGTTCGCGATGGGCCCCAGGCCATGGAACCACTCGGGCTTCTCGCGCGTGAGCCGCGTCTGTGGCCCGACGTGATTGAGCACGACGTCCAGCACGAGCCGCATGTCCCGGCGCCGGAGCTCCTCCGATAATCGGGCCAGCAGCGCCTCATCCCCGAACCGAGGCTCCACGCGGCCCAGGTCCTCCACCCAGTACCCGTGGAAGGCGCCGTAGCCGTAGAACTTCTCGGTGCGCATCTGGAACACGGGCGAGAGCCACACCGTGCGGACACCCAGGGCCTTCAAGCCATCCAGCCGGTCGATGACCCCTTGCAGGTCTCCACCATGAAAGGCCTGCGGGTCCTTCGCATCCACCGCGCCGTCGTTGCCCGGATTGCCGTTGGCGAAGCGGTCCACCATCACGAAGTAGATGGCGTCGCCCGGAGGAGGACTCCACTGCCCCAGATAGGGCTTGGGCGCGGGAGTGGAGGGAGGCGGCGGCTCCGTGGGAGTGCTCTTGCCCGGCTCGATGCCCTCGCCCGCGGGAGCATCCAGACCGGGCGCCAACCCGGGTCCCCCATCGGTCGCCGGCACCAGCATGGGCGACGCGAGGAACGAGTCGAACAGCGCCGCGGCCTGTCCCGAAATCTGCTTGGCCACCTCGAGCTGCGCGTCGTCCTCGCGCTGCTGGTCGAACTGGAGCGCGGCGCCGTAGTCATTCATCTCGCTGGTGGGCTCCAGCGTGGACGTGGCGCGATTCGCCGTCGTCTTCACATACACGTCCCAGGAGAAGCGCCCGCCCACCTGGCCGAAGAACGACACCCGCGTCTCCACCAGCAGGAGCAGCGGAGCCTCCGGCGCCTGGGCCTTGAGCATCGCGAAGCGGCGCTGCGTGTCCGTCACCTTCGCGAACTCGGCCGCGTACTCCGCATAGGGCAGCTCACGGACCTGGAGGTTGCGCTTGCCCAGGGCCTCCACCACGCGCTGCCGGACACCCTCGGGGACCTGGGACACGGCGCCTCGCCGCGCGTCGTCGCGGATGTAGGCCACCGCCACCACCGTCCCCTCGGGCGCGAGCACCGGAGGCCCCTGCCGCTTGAGGCACCCCGCCACCATCAGCACCAGGAACCCCGCGAGGGCCCATCGCTGTCTCAGAACCATCCTTCAGCCTCGATGGCGACCACCGAGTGCCAGTGGCGCTCAGGGCCGACGTACTGGTTGTACTGGTCCAGGCTATCCACGAAGGAGTTGCCGAAGGCCGCGTGCTGAGACGAGTACTGCACGCCATACAGCAGCCGCAGGCTGGGGCGCGCGTAGATGCCTCGGCCCGTTGGATTGAGGACAACACCCACCTTGCCCTGCCAGGTGTCGCGCGTGTCGCTGTCGCCGAACTCAAGGCCGCGCGCGTCGGGGAAGCCCCCCGTGCTGGTGAACACCGAGTCCACGTGGTTGCGGTACAGGTTGCCGTTGGTGCTCTTCTCGCGAGCGATGCTCGTCTCCACGAGGAGGTGGACACGCTCGGTGAGGAAGTACTGGAGGCGCACCACCGTGGACGCGATGAGCCGGTCGTCGTCTCCGGGCTTGATGAGGTTGTCCTCGTTGAAGGCGTACCCCACCCAGACGCCCCAGAGGGCCTCCAGCTTCTCGGGGATGAGCTTGAAGTACGCCTCGTTGCCGAACGACAGCTCATACCGCTCGTCCGTCTGGTCCGCGATGTACACGGTCCAATCCCGGCTCCGGTAGTTCTCCGTGTACGACAGCTCCGGGTGCTTGCGCTCGAAGGTGACATACAGGTTGTCCCAGACGAGCGGCCCCAGGTCGCCGAAGCCCAGGTAGCCAATGGCCCGGTACGACAGCGCGTCGCGAGGCTCCAGGTCCCGCACCAGGTCCTCCAACCCCGGGTTGGCCTCGAAGTAGCGGCGCACCACCTCGCGCCGCACGTAGTCTTCGTAGACGATGCCGTCGGACTTGTAGAGCGCGTTGCGATTGCCACGCACCTTCGACTCGTAGCCGACCTGTCCGCGCACGCCCACTTCGAGATGGCCGGGAATCAGGCGGTAGCGGAAGGAGGCCGCGCCCGTGAGCACCGTGTTGTACTTCTGGGGCCGCAGCGTGTAGCCGCTGTCGCCCACCGCCAGCAGCACGTCGTAGCGGTCGCCCTGGTAGGTGCCGGACAGGCCCACCGTGTCCCAGAGCAGCGTCGCGGGGCGCTGGTCGTAGAGGTGCAAGTCATTCCAGCGGTCCTCGAGCGTGCCCAATTGCCACGTCACGCGGTCCAGCAGGATGTTCCCCGCGCGCACGAAGAGATAGTCCGCGCGGAAGTTGAGGAACGAGCCATTGCCGGGGTCCGCTGAGCGGAACGACGTGCCCGAGAAACGGGTGTGGACCTCCGCCCAGACCTCGTCCGTCCCGGGCGTGGACTGCAGCACGTCCAGCCGGAGGTTGAGCTCGCCATAGGGGCTCTCGTTGAGCAGGCGCCCGTACAGCCAGTAGTACCCGAGCTGCCCCGAGCCGCCGGAGAAATCCGGCCGGGTCATGATGCGGAAGTAACCCGCGGCGCCGAAGCGGTCCCTCGTGGCGTCAGCCTGGGTGACGAGCGGAAAGAGCAACAACAGGAAGGCGCCGAGGCGCGCGGTCAGGACTCGCATGGGCGGGCCCCGCTTATAGCGCACTCAGCCTGCCTGCCCCTACTCCGCGCGAAGTACGACGATGGTGCGCTCCGGAACCCCATAGGTCGACCCGGGCACCGGCGCGGGAGACTCCAGCCACGCATTGCCCGTGACGCGCGAGTCCAAGCCCGCGGCGGAGAGGTACTCGGGGCTGTCGAAATACGCCTGGGTGTCGATGAGGCGCTTCCAGGTGCGCCCGGGCGGCAGGCTGAACTCCACCGCGCGAGGCTCCATGTTGATGAGCACCACCAGCTCCGGCCCGAAGGACCTGTCTGGGTAGTGCATCATCAACTGCTTGCTGTCCCAGTCCGCCGGCTCCGTGTTCCGAGCACTCTTCCACACCAGCGGCGCGCCCTTCCCGTAGCTGGCCGGGGCGAAGGCGTGGCGGTTCTCCTTGCGCAGGCGGATGGCGGCCTTGACGAACTCATACATCCGATGACGCTCGTCGCGAGCCAGGTAGGTCCCCCACTGGTACCAGTTGAAGGGGTTGTCCGCGCGGGTCGAGTAGGCGTTGTTGTTGCCCAGCTGCGTGCGCATCCACTCGTCGCCGCCCAGAATCATCGGGGTGCCGTGGCTCACCATCATCGCCATGAAGGCGTTGCGCATCATCTGCCGGCGCAGGCTCTCCCCGCGCGCGTCGCCCAGCGCGCCCCAGTTGCGGGAGCGGTTGTGGTTCTCGCCGCTCTCCTTGTCGCAGAAGGGGCTGTTGGGGTTGTCGCAGCACACCGGGTTGAGGGGGCCGCACTTGTTCTGCTTCACGTCGTACGCGAACAGGTCGTACATCGTGAACCCGTCGTGCACGGTGATGAAGTTCATCGAGTGGTAGGGACGGCGGCCGTTGCGCTCGTACCACTCCTTGCTGCCGTACATCAGGAACGGGCCGTCGGCCGAGCCGGGCCTGCCACACAGCGAGCCCTCGTTCGAGTTGAGCTTCCAGTCGTCCTTGTTGATGAACGAGCGCCACCAGTCGCGGAAGCGGCCATTCCACTCGTACCAGCCGTGGCCCGGCTGGTTGAGCGAGTTGGGGAACTCCCCCATGGGCATGCAATACCAGCCGCCCGCGCTCCAGGGCTCCGCGATGATGCGCGTGTTGTAGCGCTGGAGCACCGGGTCATCGACAATCTCCTGGAGCACGGTGTTCCGGGGGTCGTCCCAGCGGTTGTAGTCCTGGTCCCGCTCTCCCAGGATGGGCGCCAGGTCGAAGCGGAAGCCATCCACGTGCAGCTCTTCGACGTAGAAGCGCAGGCTGTCGATGATGAGCTTGCGCATGGGCCGGTGGTTGGGCCGCGTCTGGTTGCCCACGCCCGTGTTGTTCCAGTACGTGCGCCGGTCGCCGTTCAGCCCGTAGTAGGCCTGATTGTCGATGCCTCGGAAGGAATACAGGCCGGCGACCTCGGCCGGGTCCAGGGAGTCCAGCGGCTCACCCGGCTGCACGTCATCCGACTCGAGCTTCTCGCGCCACAGCCCGCCTTCACCGGTGTGGTTGTAGACGACGTCGACGATGACCTCGATGTCGCGCTTGTGCAGCTCCTCCACCATCCACTTGAACTCGTCGATGACCTGGTGCGGCTGACGGTGGGCCGCGTAGGACAGCTCGGGCGCGAAGAAGTTGATGGTCTGGTAACCCCAGTACCCCCCATCCAGCGGCTTCTCGTGGATGGGCAACAGCTCCACGGCGGTGATGCCCAGGTCGGCGAAGTAGTCGGCCTTCTCGCCCATCCCCCGGTAGGTGCCCGGGAAGCGCACGCCGCTGGCGCCGTCCGCGGTGAAGCCCTTGGCGTGGACCTCGTAGACGACGAGGTCCTGCCACCGGTGGCCCGCCCACTGCTCATCCTGCCGGTTGTCTCGCCAGCGTCGCTCCGCCTCGCCCCAGACGTATTGGCTTTCGACGATGACGCTCTTCGCGGAGGCCGCGTACGTCACCTCCGTGCGGGCGGGGCCGCTGGCGGTGCTGCCCTTGCTCCAGTCGTGGTCCCGGTGCAGGGCCTTGGAGTACGGGTCCGTCAGGAGCTTGTTCGGATTGAAACGGTTGCCATCCGCATCCACGTCGGCGCGGAAGCCCTGGATGGCGCCGGGGAACCAGGCCGGGTCGAACTCCCAGTTGGGCCCCCAGGCGCGAAAGCCGTAGTGCTGCCCCAATCCCACGCCTTCCACGTAGACATTCCACACGTCTCCGTAGCGAGTCAGCTCATACGTCCGCGAGGGCCGGTTCTGCTCGGGGTCATCGAAGAGCAACAACTCCAACCGCGTGGCGTTCTCCGAGTAGAGGGAGAAGTTGACCCCCTGGTCGGAGAAGGTCGCCCCCATGTGCCGCATCGACTCCACGTCGTGGACGGAGTAGCTCGGGGCGCGAGCCTCGCTGTGATAGAGCCGGACGTAATCGCTCTCGCCGCAGCCGGTGACGGTCAGCAGAGCGACCAGGGTCGCGCCCCTCGGGAGGAGCCAGCGGGGAGTGCTCATGATGCGGGCTTCCTTAGCATGGCGAGTCATACACGACACTAACGCACCGCGCCCTCCCTGGGAGGTTTGGGCAAAGCCCGAGGCTCCGGGTATGGTGCGCGACCGTTCTCCCCTCAATTTTCGAGCACGTCTTGGCCGACGTCATCCTGAACGGAATCAAGAAGTCGTTTGGCGCGAACCTCATCGTGAAGGGCGTGGACCTTCATGTGAAGCAAGGCGAGTTCCTCGTCATGGTCGGCCCTTCGGGCTGCGGGAAGACGACCCTCCTGCGACTCATCGCGGGGCTGGAGCAGGTGGACGCGGGCGAGGTGCGGATTGGAGAGACGCGCGTCAATGACGTGCCTCCCAGGGACCGCGACGTGGCGATGGTGTTCCAATCCTACGCGCTCTACCCGCACATGACGGTGCGGGAGAACCTGGCGTTTGGCCTGTCGCTGCGGAAGCTGCCCTCGGCGGAGATTGCCTCGCGGGTGGAGGAGGTCGCGGGGATGCTGGAGCTGAGCCACCTCCTGGAGCGAAAGCCCAAGGCCCTGTCGGGAGGGCAACGCCAGCGTGTGGCCATGGGGCGGGCCATCGTCCGGCGTCCGAAGGTGTTCCTCTTCGACGAGCCCCTCTCCAACCTGGACACGGCGCTGCGGGTGCAGATGCGCGGAGAGCTGGCGCGGCTGCATCGTCGGCTGGGCGCGACGATGATCTACGTCACCCACGACCAGGTGGAGGCCATGACGCTGGCCACCCGCGTGGCTGTCTTCAACGGGGGCGTGCTGCAACAGGTGGGGCCACCGCTGGAGCTCTACCACCGGCCGGCCAACCGGTTCGTCGCGGGATTCCTGGGCTCGCCGTCGATGAACTTCCTGGAGGCCCGGCGCGACGGAGCGAACCTCGTCGGCAAGGGCTTCACGCTGCTGTGTCCGCCGGACCTCTCGCCGGAGACGAGCCGGGTGCTGGTGGGGCTGAGGCCGCAGGACCTGCGAGTGGCGCCCCTGGGCCCCTTGTCGGGCACGGTGGACGCGGTGGAGCGGCTGGGGTTCGACGGGTATGCCTTCGTCACCACGGAGGCGGGGCCAGTGGCCGCGCGCTTCGACAAGGGCACCCAGGTGTCCGTGGGTGACCGCGTGACGCTGTCCCCCGTCGCGGACGCGCTGCACCTCTTCACCGAGGATGGGGCCCGAGCCCTTCGCCATCCCACGGAGCAAGCGTCGCTGGAGGTGGCGTCTTGAAGAGATGGGCCGCCCTGCTGCTGCTGGCGGTGGCGTGGAGTGCCCATGCGGCCGACGCGCCCGCGCCGCTCAAGCTGTGGCATGCCTACCGCGGCGGCGAGGAGACCGCGCTCCTCCAGGCGACCGCGCGCTTCACCGAGACGACGGGCGTGAAGGTGGACCTGCTGGGCCTGCCGTATGACGCCTACGCGCACAAGCTGACCAACGCGATTCCGCACGGCGCGGGTCCGGATGTCTTCATCTTCAACCACGAGCGGCTGCGCAACTTCCACGCGCAGAACCTGGTCGCCGCCACCGCGAAGGACTTCGTCCGGGCGGACTACTTCGCGAACACGGTGGAGGCGCTGGAGGTGGAGGGCCAGGTGTATGGCTATCCCCTCTCGCTCAAGTCGCTCGCGCTCTACGTCAACACGGACCTGGTGCCTCGCCCTCCGGCTTCGACGCGGGAATTGCTGGCGCTGCTGCCCTCGCTGTCCAACGCGGCCGAGGGCCGATTCGGGCTGGTGTACGAGAGCGGAGACTTCTACTTCCATGCCCCCTTCCTCTTCGGCTTCGACGGCCCCCTCTTCGATGCCACGGGCCGGGCCCGCTTCGACACGCCGGGGATGGCGCGCTCGCTGGCCTTCGTGAAGCGGCTCCAAGACGAGCGGTGGATGCCGCAAGAAGTGTCCGGGGCGCTGGTGAAGACCCTCTTCAACGACGGCCGCGCGGCGATGCTCATCAGCGGCCCGTGGTTCGCGGGGGAGATTGCGCCCACCGTGCGCTACCGCGTGGTGGCGCTGCCCACGGTGAGCGAGACGGGCACGCCCATGAAGCCGTTCCTGGGCGTGGAGGCAGCGTTCGTCTCGGCGCGCTCGGAGCAGGCCGCGCAAGCCCATGCGCTGGCGCGCTTCCTGTCCGTGGGCGAGGCGTCCCGGGTGCGCACCACGGTGGGCCGGCAGATTCCCGCGGACGTGGCGGCCTATGAGACGCAGGAGGTGAAGGACGACACGCTCATCTCCTCCTTCCGCGAGGCCGCGCGAGATGCGACGCCCATGCCCAACACGCTGGAGATGGCCCGCGTGTGGGAGCCCATGAAGCTGGCCTTGCGCGCGGTGCTCCAGGGAGGCGTGAAGCCCGAGGACGCGGGTGCGCTGGCGGACCGCCGCTATCGCGCGCTGCACCGCGAGCGGCCCAACGACGCGAACCCCGTTCCGTGGCTGGGGTTCGTGGGCGCCATGGCGCTGGGCGGCACGGCGTATGTGCTGCGGCGACCCGCGGGAGGACAGTCCCTGCGCCAGCGCTATCCGGACCTCGCTCGAGCGGCGACCTACGTGGCGCCAGCCGCCGCGGGGGTGCTGGTGTTGGTGTTCATTCCGTTCGCGGTGGGCCTGAGCCTGTCGCTGTTCCACCACGACGCGGGGCAGTACACCTTCGTGGGGCTGGCCAACTTCGTCGACATCCTGGCGAGCCGGGGCTACAGCATCAGCGAGCCGCTCTCGTTCTACTTCACGCTGGCGGTGACGCTCCTCTGGGCGGTGGTGAACGTGGTGCTCCACGTGTGCATCGGCCTGGGGCTGGCGCTGCTCTTGAGGGACCCGCTGCTGAAGCTGCGCGGCATGTACCGCGTGCTGCTCATCATCCCGTGGGCGGTGCCCAACTACATCACCGCGCTGATGTGGAAGGGCATGTTCCACCGGCAGTTCGGCGCCATCAACGGCCTGCTCACGTTGCTGGGCTTGGAGCCCGTGAGCTGGTTCACCCGCTTCTCCACGGCCTTCGCGGCCAACGTCGCCACCAACACGTGGCTGGGCTTCCCCTTCATGATGGTGGTGGCGCTGGGGGCGCTCCAGTCCATTCCGCAGGAGCTCTATGAGGCCGCGGAGGTGGATGGCGCCAGCCGCTGGACGCAGTTCCGGCGCATCACCCTGCCCCTCTTGAAGCCCGCCATGCTGCCCGCGGTGGTCCTGGGCAGCGTGTGGACGTTCAACATGTTCAACATCATCTACCTCGTGTCGGGCGGAGAGCCGGGCGGCGGCACGGACATCCTGGTGTCCGAGGCATTCCGCTGGGCCTTCCAGCGCAACGAGCAGTACGGCTTCGCGGCGGCGTACTCGGTCCTCATCTTCCTGGTGCTGCTGGGGTGGTCCGCCTTCACCAAGCGCCTGCTGCGCACCGAGGAGTCCGCGTGATGAAGAAGCCCTCCTGGCTGAAGATGGCGGGCATCCACGCGGGGCTGAGCGTGATGTGCATGGTGACGCTCTACCCCGTGCTGTGGGTGGTGAAGATGGCGCTGTCGCCCGTGGACGGCATGTCGCTCACGGCCAATCCCTTCCCCGACGCCGTCACGTTCGACCACTTCCGCGAGGTGCTCTGGAGCTCGGACGCGCAGGGGCGCTGGGTGTTCGGGCGACAGCTGATGGCGAGCCTCATCGTGGGCGGCGCCACCACGGTGGTGGGCTTGGGCCTCGCGGTGACGGCGGCCTATGCGCTGTCGCGCTTCCGCTTCCCCGGGAAGGAAGGCGGGATGCAGGCCCTGCTCATCACGCAGATGTTCCCGGCGACGCTGATGCTGGTGCCCATCTACGGCATCCTCCAGAAGCTGGGGCTGCTCGACAGCCTCACGGGGCTGGTGCTGGTCTACGCCACCACCTCGCTGCCCTTCTGCATCTGGATGTTGAAGGGCTACTTCGACACGCTGCCGCGTGAGCTGGAGGAGGCGGCGGTGATGGACGGGGCCTCGCCGTTCCAGGTGTTCATCCATGTCGTGCTGCCACTGGCCCGCCCCGCGCTGGCCGTGACGGCGCTGTTCTCCTTCATGACCGCGTGGAACGAGTTCGTGCTCGCCGCCACGCTCATCAATGACCCGACCCGCTTCACCCTGCCCGTCGCCCTCCAGCGGTACGTGGGCGAGTACAAGGTGGAGTGGGGAAAGTTCGCCGCCTGCGCGTTGGTGGTCTCCGCGCCGGTCATGGCGCTGTTCTTCGCTCTCCAGAAACACCTCGTCGGCGGTCTCACCGCTGGCGGAGTCAAGGGGTGATGGCCGATGTCGTCGCGGTGTTCGCGTTTCATCCTTCTCGTCCTGCCGTTGCTCGCGCTGGCCTGTGGTGATTCCCCGAAGGGACATCCGCCACCCTCGCCCACTCCGCCCACCGTTCGCGAAGTCACGCCCACGGGGGGGCCCATCGCCGGGAACACGCTCATCAACGTCTACGGCTCGGGGTTCGAGCCGGGCGCGAAGCTCTACCTGGGCAACCAGGAAGCGCTGCGCACCGTCGTGGTCAACGCCTTCCGCATCTACGGCTACTCGCCCACGTCGAGCACCGCGAAGGTGGACGTCCGCGTGGTGAATCCGGACAGCAGCTTCGGCGTGCTGGTCGGGGGCTTCACCTACGAGGGACCGCCGACCGCGTCCATCAGCCAGGCCGAGGTCCTCAACAGCAACACGGAGGCCATCAGCGGCGGGCCACCGGTGGGTGTGCTCGTGCGAGGCGCCATCACCGTCGCGGGCCTGACGCGAGGCGTGGGCCAGGGCGGCGGCGTGCGCGCGCAGGTGGGCTTTGCTCCCGCGGACGCGGAGCTGCTCAAGCCGGAGAGCTACACGTGGGAAGAGGCCACGTACGAGGGCGACTCCGACAGCGGCGAAGCGGATATCTACAAGGGCAACGTGCTGTTGCAGCCCGCCATCGGAGGCGAGAGTCGGGAGTGGGTCATCACCCTGCGCTTCTCCATCGACGGAGGGAAGACCTGGGTGATGGCGGATGGCGACGGCATGGCCAACGGCGTGGCGGCGAACATGCTGCGCCGGGTGTTCATCTCTCGGCCTCGCGTGGACTACTGCAAGCTGGGGCCCGATGGGAGCGGCGCCAACCCCGAGGTGTTCTACCGCCCCACGGACTCGACGCTGCACAAGGTGCTGGGGCAGGTCTTCGCGGCGGGCATCACGCAAGGCGCGGGGGCGGGCTCGGGGGTGGTGGCGCAGTTGGGCATCGGGCCGGAGGGGACGGACCCTCGGGAGTCGAAGGACTGGACGTGGGTGCCCGCGGTCTACAAGGCCGAGCACGGCAACAACGACGAGTGGGAGGCGGAGCTGCCCAACCCGGGCACGGTGGGCACGTACAAGCTCGCCTTCCGCTTCAGCATCAGCGCGAACGCGTGGCGCGTGTGTGACGCGGACGGTGTCAACGACAGCACCGAGGGCCCGCTGACGTTCAGCACGACGAAGCTGGGCACGCTCACGGTGGGCAACGAGGCGCCGAAGCCGCCCGTCGGCTGGTGCAAGATTGGCGAGGACCAGAAGGCGCCCGAGGTCATCGCCTACCAGACGACGCAGACGGCGGGGCTGAAGACTGTCTATGCCCAGGTCAACATGACGGGCGTGACGGACAAGGTCGGCGCGGGGCCTGGGTTGTCGGGTCAGCTCGGCTGGGGGCCGGCGAATGAGGACCCTCGCGACTCGCCGGTGTGGAACTGGGGCACGCCGCTCGTCTTCAACAAGGACAACTTCACGGTCAACGACGAGTGGAAGGCCGTGCTCCCCAACCCTGGGCAGAACGGCAGCTTCCGCTACGCGGTCCGCTTCAGCGCCAACGGCGGGCCTGTGCGCGTCTGCGATGGGAATGGCACGGACGATGGAGGACAGGCGTTCGAGCTGGACCAGTTGGGCGAGCTGTCCGTGTCCGGCACGGTGGTGGTGCCCAAGGTCATCGGCTACTGCAAGATGGGGCCGTCGAACGTCAGCACCCCGGAGACGGTGGACTACGCGACGGGGGCGGTGCCCAACCACCCGGTCCTCGCGCAAGTGTTCGTGCAGGGTGTGACGGACAGCCAGGGTGTTGGCGCGGGAGTGGAGGGACAGCTCGGCTGGGGGCCCGTGGGTGAGGACCCGGCCACGTCGGCGCAGTGGAACTGGTCGACCTCGGCGACGTACCTGGATGAGTCCGGCAACAACGACCAGTTCGAGACGACGCTGCCCAATCCGGGTGCGGTGGGCAGCTACCGCTTCGTGTACCGGTTCAAGGTGAACGACGGCGCGTGGATGCTGTGCGACTCGAATGGGAACAACGGCGGAACGCTGACCTTCGACCCGGCGATGATGGGCACCGTCAATGTGGTCGCACCGCAAGACGTCACCATCGGCTGGTGCAAGCTCGGCGGTGAGGCCACCGAGCCCCCGCCGAGCGAGGTGTACCGCGTGGGGCAGGCGGCGAAGACCGTCTACGCCCAGGTCTACATGCAGGGCGTCACGCCGGGAGCGGGCGCGGGCACGGGGATTCAGGGTCAGGTGGGCTACGGCCCCGAGACCGATGCGCCGGAGTCAGCGAGCTGGCACTGGACGTCCACGGGCGCGAGCTTCAACCGCGAGTCTGGCGACAACCAGAGCAATGACGAGTGGATGGCGCCGCTGCCCAACCCGGGCACGACGGGTCGCTACAAGTTCGCGTTCCGCTTCAACGTGAACGGGGGGAACTACCGGTACTGCGACGCGGATGGACTGGGCACCAACGGCTTCACGTTGGAGCAGGCGGGAGGGCTGGAGGTGAGGCCCGTCGCGGTGGACGCGTGCCAGCTCGTGGGGCCCGCGACGCTCAACGCGACACCGGGAGGCACCACGCCGGTGGTGCGTGGACAGGTGCTGGTGACGACGGTGACGGATGCCATCAGTGGAGCGGCGGGCGCGGGCATCACCGCGGAGGTGGGCCATGGGCCTGCGGACTCGAACCCGGCCACGGCGTCGGGCTGGTCGTGGACCGCGGCCAGCTTCGCGGTCGAGACGGAGGGCGGCGCGCAGGATGCCTATGAAACGGCGCTGACGGCTCCTGCAACGGAGGGCACGTATGCGGTGGCGGTGCGCTTCCGATATCAGACCGGTGCGTGGGCGTACTGCGACCGGGACGGGAGCGCCAATGGGTACCAGACGGCGCAGGCCGCCACGTTGTCGGTGGTGGAGGTCGTCCCTCCTCGAGTGGACAGGTGCAGGCTCGGGGGAGAGGTCGCGGGTCCACCGCCGCGTGAGACGTACGGGTTGGGAGCCCAGGCCTCGAGGGTCATCGCGGTCCAGGTCCACGAAGCCGGAGTGACGCCGGGCGATGGCGCCGGAGCGGACATCGTCGCCGAGCTGGGTGTCGGACCGGCAGGGATGGGTCCCGGGGACGCCAGCTGGGAGTGGGTCTCCGCGACTCATGGTGCGGACACGGGCGCCGGGCAGGATGACGAGTACCGGGCGACGCTCCCCAACCGGGCGACGGCGGGGCTCTACCGCTTCGCCTACCGCGTGAGGCTGGGAGCGGGGCCCTTCGTGTACTGCGACGCGCATGGAACCACGGAGGGCGGGGACACCTTCGACATCGCCCAGGCGGGAACCCTGGTGGTGCGGGACTACGCCTCCGAGTCCTGCCAGCTCATGACCACGGGTCCGATTTCAGTGGGCAGTGGTGGCGCAGTCACGGTGACAGGCCACATCCACGCGCCGGGACTCACGACCGGAGCAGGAGCCGCCGAGGGGCTTCAGGTCCAGGTGGGCCTGGGCAACGCGGACAGGAATGCCTCGGAGGCGCCTGGCGACTTCACCTGGAAGGCCACTCCGTACTCGGGCGGAGTCCCGGAAGCACCCGGCACCGGGGAGTTCACGACCACCCTTCATCCCGCCTACCAAGGCAGCCGTGCCGCGAGTCTGCGCTACGGCTCGGATGGTACGAACTGGAAGTATTGCGACCGGGACGGCAGTGCAGTGGGCGGCTACACGCAGGACCAGCAGCTCGCGGTCACCGTCAGCCAGCACCAGGACATCGACTACTGCAACGTGCAGTGGCCCTTCACCGCGACGGGCGGAACGACCATCTATGGGCAGGTGAACGAAGGCGGGGTCACCCCTGGCGGGGGCCCAGGCGCGGGCATCGTGGCCGAGCTCGGATTCGGCAACGCCCAGCAGGACCCGGGGGTCTCGGGGTGGACGTGGATCGCCGCGGGGTTCAACTCCGACAGCGGGAATAACGACGAGTACGCCGTGACCCTCCCCGCGCTCGCCCCCGCGGGGGCCTCCTACGTGTACCGGTACTCGTTGAATGGTGGCCCCTACTGCTACGGCGACCGGAACGACCGAGGAGGAAGCAGCAACGGCTTCCAGGGAGAGGACCTCGGAACCATCGGGGCAGCCCCTCCCTAGGCCCTCTAAGTCACCGTGCGCGCGGGCATTTTCACGGTCCGCGCGCGCGTTGACCGAATGATCTAGCGGTTCGAAACAGGTGCTTGACAGTGGAGGGATGCACTTATAAAAGCCCCCCCATCGCAGCGCGGAACACGCCTCCGGGCGGATAGCTCAGCGGCAGAGCGTCGCCCTTACAAGGCGAGGGTCACAGGTTCAATCCCTGTTCCGCCCAAGATTTGTTGTGGGGAGTTAGTTCAGTTGGTTAGAACGCCGGCCTGTCACGCCGGAGGCCACGGGTTCAAGTCCCGTACTCCTCGCCAAGAGAAGCCCCCGTAAGTCTCCGGACTTACGGGGGTTTTTTCTTTTCTGGGCTCTTCGCCTTTGGGCCTCATCATCTCCTCCGAGCTGTCGCAGGCGTCCCTAGGAAGTGCATGTAGCGCCGGACGGGGGTGAGAGACTCGTGCCCCGCCAACTCCTGGATCGCCTTCGTCGGGGCACCCTGGGCTGCTAGAGCGTGCCCGCAGATTGATGCCAGAGAAGGGTAGAGGCGATGAGGACCATCGCCAGGTAGTTGGCGGCGCCCTTGTCGTAGCGCGGCTCAAACCTCCGACTCTGAGTCAGTTGATTGAAGAGGTACTTCACCCAGCAGCGCTTGCAACAGGCCGCATGGAGAAAGGTGCGAAGGAGCGACTGGTCCGGGCGAGTGGGAATGACGGCCTGCACCCGGCACTCGCGACATCAGGCCTGCAGGCCGTTGTAGCTGTAGTCCCTTTCTTCGACGAGGGCACTTGGCAGTCGAGACGCGATGCCCCTGGTGTATGGGCACGAGGGACGCCTCCTCCAGCCATTAGCGCCGGGAAATCTTGCGTCTCATGCTGTGGAGCTTGGTCGAGAAGCCCCCCTGGCTGCTCCCGAGCGCTTCGGTTCCCCCCTTTCTCGGCGCCCCCCGCGCACTCGCCGCGTGCTGGTGCGCTCACACCACCCTGCGTCTACGTACGAATACAGCGTCCAGTCCAGCCGCCCGTCCTCATTCGCCTAAGCCTGCAACTGGCGCAGGATTCGCGCCCAGCCGCCTACCACCGACAGAAGCGGCTGCTGAGCGTCTTCCAGCTCCCGAATCGCTCTCGAGAGACCTCCCCCATGACACTCCGGTACGCAGCACCCAGCAGATACCGTCCGGCACCAGCCGATGGTCTTCATGCGGGCGTCCCATGGCTGGCCGCGGAGGCGGCGGCAGGCAGACCAGTCTCTCCCATTGCCCGTCGGTGAATTCTCCCCAGATCATGCCTTCTCAACGCCGGACAGCCCCACAAGGCTTTGAAGATGCGGTCCCCTGTCGAGCACCGACGCGCAACGTCACCTCTCTGACTGTGTCCGATTTGACGGGGGAAACTCCATTGAGGCCCTGGCTCCGTACACCCCAAGGAAGAGCGAATGAGATTGGCCCTCGGCTTCCGGCGAACACCCAGGGGAACCCTCCGGGTGCAGGGGTCGCACTGGAGCGAGGAGGTCCGGGCTCTTAAGTCCTCACGCTCCAGTGTTAATCGTCTCGGGCAGCGTCCAGGCAGGCAAGCATGAGTACCTGCTCGCTGGTTGTGCGGGTATCTCCCAGGTGGTACCCATCATGAGAGCGACCCCGAGGCGTCCCGAAGTTGCTTCGTCAGACCCTTTGGGTAACTTGCCGCGCTGTCGCCCTCCAGGCGGTGTGGCGGACTTGAGGACGAGGACGATGGCGCGCCGGACAGCAGAGCGAAAAGAACCCGCGAAGCCCCCTGTGGAGGCTAGTCCTGTCCTGGAACTGCCCTTCAAGGGCGAGCGACTCTCCATTGCGGGCCTGTTCGCCGGCATTGGCGGGTTGGAGCGAGGGCTCCGCATGGCGGGTCACCACACCCGGATGCTCTGCGAAATTGACGAGCCAGCCGTGCGCGTTCTCAAGGCGCACTTCCCCGAGGTCCAGCTGGAGCGGGACGTGCGAGAGGTGAAGGCGCTCCCTTCCATCGACTTGGTCGTCGCAGGATTCCCGTGCCAGGACCTCAGTCAGGCAGGACGGACGGCGGGCATCACGGGTGCGCGCTCGGGGCTGGTCGGCGAGGTCTTCAGACTCCTGCGTGATTCGAAGCCACAATGGCTCCTCCTGGAGAACGTGTCCTTCATGCTCTCCATCGACGGAGGGAGCGCGATGCGTTTCCTCACCAAGTCGCTGGAGGAACTGGGGTTCCGCTGGGCCTACCGCGTAGTGGACTCCCGTGCCTTCGGGCTTCCGCAGCGCCGCCAACGGGTTCTCCTGCTGGCATCGAGGACCGAGGATCCGCGCCCGGTTCTACTCGGGGAAGATGCTGGCGAGCCAAAGCAGCGCGAGACGTCGACGACGGCGTACGGCTTCTACTGGACCGAAGGATTGAAAGGCCTCGGCTGGGCGGTCGACGCAGTCCCTACTCTCAAGGGCGGCTCCGCTCTTGGCATCCCCTCATCCCCGGGCATTTGGCTCCCCGACGGCTGCATCGTCACCCCCGACATCCGGGATGCGGAACGGATGCAGGGCTTCCCGGACAACTGGACGGCGCCCTCGACGGACACCCCCGAGAAGAAGAACGGGCCCCGCTGGAAGCTCGTTGGCAACGCGGTCAGCGTTCCTCTCGCCGAGTGGGTGGGGAAGCGGCTGCGCGAGCCGGGAACGTACGACCCGAGCGTCGAAATACCGATGAAGGGCCTCAAGTGGCCTCGGGCTGCCTGGGGCGAGAGGAGCAAGATCGTAGGGTGCCAGCTCTCCGAGTGGCCGGTAGCCATCAAGGGGCCCGGCCTCGGGCGCTTCCTCAAGTACGAGCCAAGCCCCCTCTCCGCCCGCGCCACCGCCGGCTTCCTGTCACGCGCTCGGAAGAGCAGTCTCCACTTCGAGCCTGGTTTTCTCCAGGCAGTCGAAGCGCACCTCCAGCGTATGCTGGCGGTGGAGGCACTCCCGCGTGACCCGCAACGTCGCAAGCAAGGAACTGGCTGAGCTCAACCGCATCCTCCGCGCCGTTCCGGACCATAGCGCCCGGACGGAGGCCCGGTACGACGAGCTGAAGGGTTGGTTCTCACAGGTCCTCGGAGTTCCCGAGGACCTGATGAAGGCGACCTTCATTAGCGGTGGGAAGCAGGTCGGTCCTCGACTCACGACGCCGGGCATCCAGTTAGCGCGCCCGCGACTCGCCATCGGCGTTTTGGGGCGCCTGCACGAACTCGAAGCGTGCTTCAAGCGCGTCCAACTCGAAGTGGGCTCCGGCCCCGAACACTCCATGGGGGCCCTCGTGTTGGTCGGCGCCCTCGATGAGCAGCAGTGGAGTGTTGTTGGCTTGGTCGAGCCCGAGGGCGGCCCATTAGAGAAACCGCTGCGTGCCCTTTTCCCCAGCCTGGAAGTCTCTCGGCCTGTCACCGGCGGCCCAGGCCCGGACCGCGAGACAACCGAGTACACAACCGCGACTCGCCAGGGACTGCCGCTGCCAAGAGTCGGCGAGAATACCTACCCCGGCCTTGCGGACGTGACCTGGCTCGCGGACGAGCTTGGCATCCCGTCGGCTTGGCTGGATGAGGTGCGCGCCAGCCTGGAGGAGAAGAAGTCGCTCGTCTTCTACGGTCCACCTGGCACCGGCAAGACCTTCATTGCTCGCCGGCTTGCCGAGGCGCTCCAGCCCCGCCCCAACCTCCGGGCCTTCGTCCAACTCCACCCGAGCTACGGGTACGAAGACCTCTTCGAGGGCTATCGTCCCCAGCCGGGCTCCGGCGGCATCTCGCTCACCAAGAGGCCGGGGCCGCTCCGAAAGCTCGTCGAGCAGGCAGAGCAGAACCCTGCTGAGCCAGTCGTGCTCGTCCTCGACGAGATGAACCGGGGCAACCTGCCGAAGGTCTTCGGGGAGCTGTATTTCCTCCTCGAGTATCGAGGGGAAAGCATCTCGTTGATGTACTCGCCCGACGAATCGTTCAAGCTGCCCAAGAACCTCCTCGTCCTCGGTGCGATGAACACGGCGGACCGCTCCATTGTCCTCCTCGACCAGGCACTGCGCAGGCGATTCGCCTTCATCTCGCTCTTCCCTGGAGAGCCGCCCGTCGACCGGATGCTGCGAACCTTCCTCTCGCGCCGCGTGCCGCAGATGGCGTGGGTTGCAGACCTCCTCGACCTAGTGAACGAGAAGCTGGACGACCGTAACAGTGCCATCGGCCCGAGCCACTTCATGAGGAGCGACCTTTCCGAGGCCGTCCTTGCCCGTGTCTGGCGTCACAACATCCTTCCCGCCCTGGAGGACCACTTCTTCTCCAACCGGCGGAGGCTCGACGACTTCGCACTGCCCCGCCTGGTCGAGGAGGCCCGCGAGCGGTCTCGGGAGGAGTGAGTGCCGGGATGCGGACCATCCACCTCATGGAGCGCGGGACAACGTCCGACGTGGCGCTCACTGCGGACGAAGTCCGCTTTCTGAGGAGCGCCCGTGCTGGAGTCAGCATCCTCGCCTCCGGCAAGGCTGGCGTGTACGACCTCAAAGCGAGCCAGGTAATTGGCACGCTTGTCGGGCCTACATTCCGTCTCCTCATCCAGCCCAAACTGCCGGTCCGGCGCGTTCTCTACCTCCTCGGGTACATGAGAGGCACCATCCGCCTGGACGAGACCACCATACTCGGGGAGGCCGGAGAGCTCGCCGAGGTGATGCAGCTCCTTTTCATGAAGGCCTTGGAGCGAGCGCTGCGGGGAGGGCTGGTGCGAGGGTACGTATCGCGGGAGGAGGAGCTGGCGGCCATGCGCGGCCGACTCGACGTGGGTGGACTGGTACTCCGGCGCTTCGGGGTCGTGCCTCCCCTGCCCTGTACCTATGACGAGCTGACCATCGACACCGAGCCAAACCGCCGCCTGCTTGCGGCAGCGGTACGCCTGGCGGTATTGCCGGGTGGGAAGATGGCCCTGGCGCAGCGCCTGCGTGAGCTCGTCCGGGGGATGGAGGGCATTCGACTCATCCACTACGGGAGGACGCTGTCCGTACTGCCCCCGGACCGACGCTATGCGCACTTCGCGGAGGCGCTGGCGCTCGCCGACATGGTGCTGCGTAATTCGTCCGTCGAGCTTCGTGAGGGTGACGTCAGCGCCACGGGCCTCCTCGTGGACATGGAGGAACTCTACGAGGGCTTCGTTTTCACCGCGCTGGGAGAGGTGCTGTCCGAGAGCGGGCGATGGGAGCGCCACCCTCCCGACCTGTACCTTGACGAAGCCCGCCGAGTGAAGCTGGAGCCGGACATCCTCTGGAGCTCTGCACGCGGGGAGCCGCGACTCGTGCTGGACGCGAAATACAAAAGTTCCGTCCAGGGGATGCATGCCGACCTCTACCAGGCACTTGCCTACTGCACTGCGCTCGGACTCCGAACCGGCATCCTCCTCTACGCGGACACCGAGGAGTCCGTCCACCGCATTCCTGCCGCGGGCATCGCGCTCCACGTCGTGCGCTTCGACCCTGACGGGGAGCCGGACGAATTGAGGAACCGGGCACGTCAACTCGCCGCACGGCTCGAAGAGCTCGTCGCAGCGGGAAGAGCGGCCGCATGACGATGAAGCGTGTCCGACCAAAAGGGGTACCCGCTCCTTCTTCCCTGGAGACGGAGAAGAGGATGAAACAGCAGAAGACGCGAGACACAAAGCCCGAGCTCGAATTGCGCTCGGCGCTGCACCGCAGGGGCCTCCGCTTCCGCGTGGGGCACCCAGTCATCGGGACGCGACGGAAGGCGGACGTGGTCTTCGCAGGAGCGCGTGTGGCCGTCTTCGTGGACGGGTGCTTCTGGCACATGTGCCCCGTTCACGGAACAACGCCAAAGGCGAATGCGGACTTCTGGCAGGCCAAGCTCGCTGGGAACCAGGAGCGCGACCGACACACCGACGAGAGCCTCCGCGAAGCCGGCTGGCTACCGGTACGTGTGTGGGAACACGAGTCCATGGAGGAAGCGGCAGAACGAGTCGCCCTCCTCGTCCGGGGCCGGTTGCCAGGCAGTTGAGTTCGGCCGGATCCTTTTCTCGGCTACATTCGGTCAATGGCGAAGAAGCTGTCTCCCTCTGATGCCGCACTGCACGAGTACACCTCGACCGGCGAAGACGAGCGGTTCCTCCTGGAACCGCTGAAACGAGCAGGGCCACGGCCAGTCCTGTCCGCCCCCCGCGAGGCGAAGAAGAACTACGCGGAGCGCCTCTCCCGAGCCTTGGCGATGATGATGGCCGACCGGTTGCGCCCCAAGTACCGGGGACGACAGCACACCATCACGCCTACGGCTGACGAGCAGGAGCACGAGGCTTCTGTGAGTGGCGAGGGTGGCAGCAAGCGTGTGGACGTCGCCGTGTGGCACCGCCGCGATGGCCTCCTGCTAGACCTCTCCATCAAGACGCTCTCCTTCCAAGACTGGGACGAGAAGAAGAAGCGCGCCGGCCGCTACACGAAGAACATGAGCCGCAACGACCACGAACTCCAGGCCGAGGCGTCGCGCATCCATCGTCGCCAGCCATACGCCGTGCTCGCTGGGCTCATGTTCATGCCCATGTCCTCTTGTGATGATGGGGAGAGGGACAAGTCCTCCTTCGCACACGCAGTGGTGACATTCAGGGAGCGCTCGGGCCGCCTGGGACCGGATGACCTACGGTACGAGCGCTTCGAGCGTTTCTTCATTGCGCTCTACCAGTATGAAGGCCCCGAAGCGGGACAGGTCCGCTTCTTCGATGTCGCCCGAGCGCCCCCACGCCAGCGGCGACCGACGCACCAAGAGACACTCTCGCTGGCCCAAGTTGCCGACGCGCTTGTCGAGGACGTAGCGAGCAGGAACAATCCCGAACCCGAGTGGGCTGACGACAAAGATAACAACACGAACTAACCGCGGGAATCGGTCATCAGCGCCTTCCTCGCCTCTTCAGGAATACGCAGAGCACCGCAGGACCCCGTGGCTGTCCGAGGCGGGGGGAACTCGGGGGCGGAATCCTAGGGGCTATCCTTGATCTCCGAACAGGACAGAAGGTCGGGGCGGCAGTCAGCAAAGTTCAATTTGAAGAACTCCGCGGCAAGTGGGGTTGCGGGGCGATGTCATGCCGGCTGAATCCAGGTCATGCGCCGACATGAACGGAGCGATGCCGAGTGGAGCCGCATCGAGCCAGCCTTGAGCTCCAGGACTGGCCCTCAATCGAGGAGGGGGGGACCGCGACTTCATCAATGCGGTGGTGTGGCGCGTGAAGACCGGGGCTCAGTGGCGGGACCTCCCGGAGCTATTCGGCAACTGGGAGACAGTCTACAACCGCTTCCATCGTTGGGCGCGAACCGGGCGCTGGGGACCATTTTCAAGGAGTTCCGACTCGAGGTGGATGAAGTCGGGTCGCTGGCTGATGCATCGGTTGTCCGAGCGCACCAGGATGCGGCGGGCGGGAAAGAGGGCTCCGAAGCACTGCTCTGGGGCGTTCTCGAGGAGGTTTTTCAACGAAGGCTCACGCCATCACTGCGACGAGCGGTAAGCCGCGCCACCTCGCGCTGACACCGGGCCAGCAGCACGAATCCACGATGGCCGAGGAGCCTCTCGTGCATGCCGAGGGCAAAGCCTTCATCGCTGACACGGGCTGTGACGCCGACTGGGCCTCCCCGGGTTTTGTGGACACCGGAGATGAGGTGACCGAAGGATGTCCATGACGATGCCGAGACGCGAGCGCAGGAAGTACACGCCCGAGTTCAAAGCCCGGGCTGTGAAGATGGTGCTGGAAGAGGGCAAGTCCCGGGCGCAGGTGGCCAAGGACCTGGACCTGACTCGCAGCGCGCTGGAGGCTTGGATGAGGCAGTCGCGAACGGACGCGGGCCAGGGGCCGTCCGGGGCGCTGACGACGGGTGAGAAGGAGGAACTCGCTCAGTTGCGCCGCGAGGTGCGCCAGCTGCGGATGAAGCGGGAGATACTCAAAAACGCGGCGGCCTTCTTCGCCAAGGAGAGCACGTGAGATTCACGGCCATCCAGGAGGAGAAGGCGAACTACCCGGTGGCAATGCTGTGCCGTGTGCTGGAGGTGTCCCGAGGGGGCTACTACGCCTGGGAGGGACGTGAAGCGTCGGCACGCCGAAGGCCAATGCGGCGCTGGTGGAGCGAATCCAGCAGGTGCATCAGGACAGCCGCCGCACCTATGGCAGCCCACGCGTCCAGGCCGAGCTGAAGGCCCAGGGGCTGCCCGTGGGCCGGCACCGCGTGGCCCGGCTCATGCGCGAGGCAGGGCTCGGCGCTCGTTGACGCAGACGGTTCGTGCACACCACGGACTCCAAGCACAGCCTCCCGGTAGCGCCCAACGTGCTGGCTCGCGACTTCAATCCACCAAGGCCCGACCGGACGTGGGCGACGGACATCACGTACGTGCCCACGCGGGAGGGCTGGCTCTACCTGGCAGTAGTGCTGGACCTCTTCAGTCGGCGCGTCATCGGTTGGGCCATGGACCGCTGCATCGACCGGCACCTGGTGCTTTCGGCTCTCGACATGGCGCTCAAAGGTCGCTGTCCCCCAGCGGGACTGCTGCACCACTCGGATAGGGGCAGCCAATACGCCAGTGAGGACTACCAGCGAGCGCTGGCCGCCCGCGGCATCCGGTTCAGCATGAGCCGCAAGGGCAACTGCTGGGACAACGCCGTGGTGGAGAGCTTCTTCTCCACGCTGAAGACAGAGCTGGTGCACGACGCGGACTTCTCGACGCGCGAGGCGGCGAAGGGTGGCTTGTTCGAGTTCATCGAGGTGTTCTACAACCGCAAGCGGCGGCACTCCTCACTTGGCTACGTCAGTCCCGCCGACTTCGAGAAGACCGCCTCGCAGGTGCCACTGGCTGCTTAACCCACCTGTCCACAGAACCCGGGCAAGCTCAGGGCTCCTTCTGGTCGGGCGCCGCAGCTTCGCCCCTTTGACAAATGATGACCCGAGGTGGCGCAGCAGTGCCGCCCATCGGGCCCTCCGAAACTCTCGAGGGCTGACCTGAAGGCGAGGGCCCGGCTGAGGGCATCCTGACGGGGACACCCTTCCCCAGTTTCCGACCCGCCGCCTTGAAGCAAGCGAAGCAGGAGGCATCAGCCTCCGCCCCTCTCTTGAATCGAAGGGGCGTCGCCCGCCTCAGCCCTTGCTCTTCCCCTTGGTCCGCGTCCCCAGTGCGGCGGGCTCACGGGGCAAGTGCCTCAACCCCATCCAGCCCAGTGCCGCCACGTGCCTCGCCACGTGCTCCAGCGAGATGGGCCGCCCCTCCGCCGCCCACCACACCCCCACCTGCGTCACCATTCCGACGAGCGCGTTCGCGTACACCGGGGCGACCTTGGCGTTGAAGCCCGCTCGGCTGAACTCCGACTGGAAGATGTCCCCCACTCGCTGCGCCAGGTCGTCGATGACGCGAGTGAGGCCACGCCGGGCGCTCGACGTCGGTGAGTCGCGCGTGAGGACGGCGAACCCCGCGGGCTCCTCCTTCGCATAGGAGAGGAAGGCCAGCACCGCGCCCTCGAAGCGCTCGCGCGGACTGCCCTGCGCGATGGCGTCCGACATGCGCTGCACCAGCGAGTCCATCTCCTGCTCCACGATGGCCGCATAGAGCCCCTCCTTCGCCCCGAAGTGCTCGTAGACGATGGGCTTGGAGACCCCCGCCTGCGCCGCCACCTCTTCGATGGCCGTCGCCTCGTAGCCTCGGGACGCGAAGAGCTCTCGGCCCACCTCCAGCAATTGGGCGCGCCGCTGCGGCCCCGTCAAACGCTGTTTCTTGGCCACCTTGACCTCTAGGCTACTCAATCGTAGGTTACCGAATCGTAAGTTACCGGCAAGTAGGCTACCCGCCGGTTTCGGGAGACCTCCGTGTATCTCATCCTCTGCGGCCTCGTCTTCATGGGCGCCTACCTGCTCAACATCCTTGTCATCACAGTGGGTTACCACCGCGGGCTCGCGCACAAGGCGGTGCGGCTGCACCCCACGCTGCGCCGGCTGCTCGTGGTGGGAGGCAACTGGTTCACCGGGCTGGACCCCAAGGCATGGGTGGTGATGCACCGGCTGCACCACGAGCACTCCGACACCCCGCTGGACCCCCACTCCCCGGTGAATGTGGGGCTGCTGGGCATCGCCACCGAGCAGCTGCGCAGCTACAAGCGCGTCATCGTCGGCCTGATTCGCGAGCAGCCCGAGTACACGAAGTACGCGAAGGACCTCGACTTCCCGCTCAACGCCCTGAACCGCAAGAACCTCTGGTGGCTGCCGTACGCGGTGCACGCGGGCGTGGGGCTCGCGCTGGCGCTGAGCGTGGGCTGGATGCTGGGCGCGGCGTACTTCCTGGGGATGATGAGCCACCCGGTGCAGGGCGGCCTCGTCAACGCGCTGGGACACGCCGTGGGCGGGCGCAACTTCGACACCCGAGACAACTCGCGCAACAACCACCTGACCGCCTGGCTCATCATGGGCGAGGGCTTCCAGAACAACCACCACGCCTATCCGGGCTCGGCGTCCTTCTCGCACCACCGCTACGAGGTGGACCTGGGCTTCGTGGCCTGCCTCGCGCTGGAGAAGCTGGGGCTCGCGACCATCGACCGCGCCTACCTCATCCCCAGGCCCGAGGCGCTGGACGCGACACGCGTCGAGGCCTGAGCCTTTCCCATCCAGTCCGGCGCGGCGAACGCACCCTCTGTTCGCCTGCGCCCGGCTGGAGTCACAGCCTCATCGGCGTGAGCGCCGGGGCCTCTTCACGGCGCGAACCGTGCGGCTCGCCCCTCCGCCCGCGTAGAAGAGGTCGCCGCCATCCGACTCGAGCCCCGAGACAGACTGCCCCTCGGGCAGCGTGAGCCGGACGAGCACGCGGCCGTCGTTCGGGTCGATTCGCCGGATGTCGCTCGAATCCCCTTCCATCGTCCCGTGCCACAACTCCCCCTCCACCCACGTCACGCCGGTGACGAAGCGGTTGGACTCGAGGGTGCGCAGGACCGCGCCCGTCTCGGGGTCGAGCTGATGAATCATCCGGCCCCGGAACTTTCCGAGCCACAAGAACCCCTCGGCCCAGGTGAGCCCCGAGTCGCCGCCATCGCCAGGGGCAGGGACGGTCTTCACCACCTGCCCTGTCTTGGGGTCGATCTTCCGGATGTGGCCCTCTCCGAGTTGGAAGAGATACCGGCCATCGAAAGCGGTCCCCGCATCACAGGGCACGTCGATGGCGCGCACGGGCTCACCACTCTCCGGGTCGAAGGACTGGAGCTTCTCGCCTCCAGCGAACCAGACATTCGCGCCGTCATACGTCACGCCATGGACGCGCGAGGCGGCATCGAAGGGCCCGTACTCGCGCAGAATCTCCGCTGGCTGCGTCTCTTCCGCCTCGGTCCGCGTCTTGTCCATGTCCGTGCTCGTCCCTCGCCCCGTGGCCCGCTCTACTCGAAGAGCGTGGCCGTCGGGAGTAACAAAGTCGTCGTGAAACCACTGACAGGGGGCGCCACCCAGCGCCGCGCACGGCCACTGCCCAGCGCACGGACCTGCCCCTCCTCCGCCAACAAGGAGAGCGCGCGCTGCACCGTCCGTTGACTGGCACCGAGCACGAGCGCCAGCGCCGAGGTCGACCACTGCTCGCCATCCGCGAGCAGTGCCAGCACCGCACCTCCCGCCCCCTCGACAGGTGGCGCGAGGACCCGCACCTCCACCGGAGGCCTTGGAGCCAAGGCGTAGCCCAGCGGGGTGGCGTGAATCTCCGCCAGGTCACGCAACTGCGTCCTCAATCGGCCCAGCTCGACACGCAGGCGCGCGCGATAGGAGGCATTCACACGCCGCGCCCCGAAGACGCGCCGGGCAAGGTCGTCTCGTGTGGCCGCACCGGGCCAGGCCTCGGCCAGTGCGCGCAAGAGCTCGAACAGCACGGGCCGAGTGGCCAGCGTCACGACGCGCGCACGCAGGTGCACCGTGCGACGGCAGGCATTGACGACGAGGTGCTCCGAGCCCAGCAGCGACTCGACCTCATCGAGCATGACCCATCCCGCCTCACCCCGCGCAATGACTCGCGCGGCGGGGAGGCTCAGGACACGCGCGACGTGCTCGACCTCGGCGTCGAGCGAGGGAATGCGCGCACGTCCGGCGGCGCTCCGCACGTGCTCGAGCGCGACGCGGGCGGCACGGGTGGCGCCTCGCCGCAGCGCCACCTCGAGCTCCAGCAGATGCGCGACGGCCCACAGCATCGCGGGCGCGCCGCGGAGGTCGAGCTCGGCCACGGCCCGCGCGGCCTCATCGACCCGTCCCAGCAGAAGGGCACGCCGCGCCTGCAACAGCCGGGTGTAGCGCGCGTTCCGCGTGTCACCGTGGCGAAGGAACGTGCTCAGCGCGTCGTCGAGCGTGAGGTCGGCGCCGCTGAAGTCTCGAGACGCCAGGGCCACCTCCGCCTCCGCGACGTGGCAGCGTGCCCGCGCGAGGTCGTCGCTGGAGCCATAGGCCCGAGCCGCGCGTCGCAGGAGCTGCGTCGCCTTCGCGAACACCCCCATCTGCGCCATGGCGATGCCTCTCACGGCCAGCGCCGGCGCGTCCTCGCGGAGCGCCACGCGCTGGAGTGCCCCCAGGGGGTCGCCCTCTCCCAGTGCCCGAGCCGCCGCCGTGATGAGCGCATCCATGACGCGCATCCTCCAGCCACCCTCCCGCGTTGGGAAGCCCGTCGTCTTTGTTACTCCCAGCCCTCGCGCCCGGTCCATTACCTCTGGGGCATCCACCCCCACGGAGGAATCACCATGCCCCCCATCAAGACGGAGTCGAGGAGTGAGTGGCTGGCCGCGCGCCAGGAGCTGCTGGCGAAGGAGAAGGCCCTCACGCGGATGCGCGACGAGCTGAGCGCCACGCGCCGCAGCCTGCCCTGGCTGCGTGTGACCGAGCCCTACGTGTTCGAGGGCCCCGAGGGCAAGCAGACACTGGCGCAGCTCTTCGCGGGGCGAAGCCAGTTGCTCGTCTACCACTTCATGTTCGCCCCCGAATGGGAGGCCGGCTGCAAGAGCTGTTCGTTCTGGGCGGACTCCTTCAACGGAGTCGCCGAGCACGTGAGTCAGCGGGATGTGAGCTTCGTCGCCATCTCGCGCGCGGAGCTGCCGAAGCTGCAAGCGTTCCGGCAGCGCCTGGGCTGGCGCTTCAAGTGGGTGTCCTCGCATGGGAGCGAGTTCAACTACGACTTCCAGGTGTCCTTCCGGGCAGAGGCCTTGGCTCGGGGCGAAGCCGTCTACAACTACGGGCCGCTGTCGAACTCCAACACGGACATGCCGGGCTTCAGCGTCTTCGCGAAGGACGAGCGCGGCGACATCTTCCACACCTACGGGACCTACGGACGAGGCATCGAGCCCGTCAACGCGGCCTATCAACTCCTGGACCTCCTCCCGAAAGGCCGAGACGAGGACGGGCTGGCCCACCCCATGAGCTGGGTGCGCTTGCGGGACGAGTATGGCCATGGAGCCTGAGCAGCGCCGTCCGGCGGTGCGCGCTCCCGCGTTGTCGCTGGTCCTGGGCCTCATGGCCGCGCTCCTGCCGAAGTGCCCGCTGTGCCTCGTCGCGTACCTCCCCGTGCTCGGAGTGACGGTCGGCGCGGCGGGAGCCCTCATCTCGATGCTGCGTCCCGTCGGCCTCGCGATGGCAGCCCTCTCGCTGGGCTTCATCCTGGTTCGTCGCCTGCGAACGCCACAGCGAACAACCTGACCCGCCACGGCCCCGTCACCCGCGAGTGAGGCGGGGCCTGGCATCGGCAGGCCTCAGGTCGCGTGCCTCAAGGCGCGGAGCCCAGCTCGCGCTCGACCTTCTCCACCAGAACCAGGGCCTCCTGCAGGTGTCGCGAGGAGGCCACGGTGCGCGCCTGGCGCAGCCGCTCCTCGACGAGCGACTTCTCGCCGCGCAGCGAGTGGGCCCGGCCCAGCTCCAGCAAGGTCTCCACCGCGGACCACCAGTCCTCGTTTGTCTCCGCGTTGGAGAGCGCCTGCTCCAGATGGGGCAACGCGGAGGGGACATCTCCTCGACGCAGGTGGAGCCTCCCGAGCGAGGTCTGGGCCTCGCGCTCGCCCGCGGGGTCCTTCACCGCTCGCGCCAGGGAGAGGGCCTTCTCGGAGAGCACCAGCGCCTGGGCGTCCTTCGGGTCCTTGCGCGCGCGAACATTGGCGAGAGCCGTCAGCGCGAACATCTGCCCCGTGGTGAAGCCCACCTGCTCCCGCAGCCGCAGGGAGTCCTCGTACAAGGAGATGGCGGAGTCGAGCTCGCCTCGGTCCTCGGCGAGGGAGGCGAGGTGACGCAGGTTGTAGGACTCCATCAGCACATCGTTCGCGGCGCGGGCGAGCGACAGGCCTTGCGAGTAGGCCGCCCCCGCAGCCTCGGCCTGCCCTTGGAACTGATGGGTGAGCCCCAGGTAGAACAGGGCATCGAGGCGCCCTCGAGAATCCCCCGAGGTGACGGCGATATCCCGCGCCTGCTCGAAGAACCCGGCGACGTGAGCCCACTCGCCCTGCCCCGTCAGGAGCACGATGCCGTAGTGGTAGATGCCCTCCGAGTTGAGCGCGGCGACACGGGCCCGTGCGTCGCCCGATGCATCCGCGAGGCGACGGGCCCGGTGCAGCACCTCGAGCACCTGGGGCCTCTGCATCCCGGTCCGGTGGCGGAGCATCCGGGACATGACGCGACCTTGCTGCGCGAGGATGAGGGCCTCGCCCCCTCCGTCCTTCAGGAGCCGGGCGCGCTCCCCCGCGAACTGACCGAGCGCCACGGCGTCGTCATACCGGCTCTCCAAGTCGTAGGCCTGCATCAAGGTGACAGCCGCTTCGCTGAAGGCACGTCCCTGCTCGGCGCCCGTGCCCGCGCTGGGGGCCTGAGCGGACCTGCTGGTCGCGCAAGCGGTGACGAGTGACACCAATCCCACACAGATGAGCTGCCTCATGTCCCAGTCCTCCCGAGAGGCGTCGTGCCTCCCATCGCGGACCGAAACTAGGGACAGACTCGCCGCCTGGGGCGCTGATGGGATGAGACGCGGAGCGGAGGGACGAGCCGCGGAGGGGGAAGGACGAGTGACTCGCTGTCGGAGCCACCTCGAATGGGGTTACCCTCTCCGACATCATGACGGCCGAGGAGCGACAGCAGCTCGTGGAGCAAGCGCGGGACCTCCTGACGAAGCACGTGGTCCGCTGGGAGGAACCCGCGCCGTGGGCGGAGCACAGGGACTCGAGCTACACACAGCTCGCGGTCGCGGTGCGGCAGGCGCTCGCGGGGGACTCGGGGGCGATTCCGACGCTGCGCCGGGTGTTCGGCGAGCCGTTCTTCGCCCGGACCAACTCCCACAATGAATACGGGATGGCCTCGCTGGGCCTCGCGCTGCTCGGAGACCGCGAGTCGCTGGAGCTCATCCGAGGGGTCATGCCCATCAACCTGAACCGGGAGACCCGGCCCCTCGCCCTCGCACTGCTCGAGGAGCCCTCGGCGCGAAGCAACGACTGACACACCGCTCGCTCACAGCGGATGGCCGAGCACCTGCTCCAGCCGAGTCCGGTACGTGCGGCTCAACGTCAGCTCCTGACCGTCTCTCAGGACGAGCCTGTGGTCTCCAGACAGCGTCGGTGACAGGGAGACAATCCGGTCCACGTTCACGAGCGCGGAGCGGTGCACGCGGGCAAACCGTCGCGACGGCAGGCGCCCCTCCAGCTCCGCCATCGTCTCGCGCAGCAGGTGTGTCTCCGCGCCGATGTGCAGCGTGACGTAGTTCCCCGCCGACTCCACCCAGTCCAGGTCATCCACGGCCACGAGCACCGTGCGGGTCCCCGTCTTGACCACGAGCCGCTCGGGGGTGGGCTCGGGCCGAAGCTCCTGGAACATCCGCTGGAGCTGCTGCCTCAAGTCTCCGGGAGGCGCCGCCAGGCGCTCCCTCACCCGCGTCAACGTGCGCCGGAAGCGCTCCACCGTGAACGGCTTGAGCAGGTAGTCCACCGCGGCGGCATCGAACGCTCGCAGCGCATGCTGGGGCCAGGCCGTGACGAAGACGACCACCGGAGGCGCCCCCGGCCCCATCTCCGCCAGCACACCGAACCCATCCCGCTCCGGCATCTCCACGTCGAGGAACACCAGCGCGGGCCGCTCACGCGCCAGCACCTCCATCGCCTCCTGCCCGTCCGCACACTCCGCCACCGGATGCAGGTCCGGCTCCGAGGCCAGCAGCGTCCGCAGCCGCTCGCGGGCCAGGGGCTCGTCATCGACGATGAGCGTGCGGACGCTCATGACCGCGTCCTCCGGTAGGGCATCGACAAGGAGAGGAGGAACCCGCTCGGCGCACGCGCCCTCCACGTCACGGATTGCTCGGCCCCATGCAGTCGCTCCAGCCGCGCGCGCGTGGCCCCCAGCCCGATTCCCTCCTCCAGCTCCGTCCGCCCCACGGGCGGCCCCACCCCGTCGTCCTCCACCTCCAGCGCCAGCTTCGCGCCGTCACGACGGACACGGACCCAGACCTTGCCGGGCCCTCTGCGCGGAGCAATGCCGTGCCGGATGGCGTTCTCCACGAGCGGCTGGAGCAACAGCGAGGGCACCAGCCCCTCCCGAGCCTCCTCCGCCACCGACACCTCCACCTGGAGCCGGTCGGAGAAGCGCGTGCGCTCGATGTCCAGATACGGCGCGAGCAGCTCCAGCTCCTCGGAGAGCGGCACCTCGTGGCGCCCGTCGCGCTCCAGGCTCGCGCGCAACAGCTCGCTCAGCTGCCCCACCATCCGGTCCGCGGAGTCCACGTCCCGGTGCATCAGCGTGGAGATGGCATGCAGCGTGTTGAACAAGAAGTGAGGCTGGAGCTGGCTGCGCAGCAGCTGCAGTTGGGCCTGCGCGAGCTGCGCCTCCAGCTGGGACGCGCGCACCGCCTCTTCACGCATCCTCCGCGCATACGCGACCGCCGCCTCCAACCCCACCAGGGAGAAGTAGACGAGCAGGTCGAAGTCCGTCGTCTTCGACGCGATGAACAGGAAATAGCTCCACGCCCCCGTCCACCCGCCGTCGACCTCCACCACGAGCCACTCGCGCAGCACCGCGAACAGTCCCAACGCCAGCACCGCGAAGCCCACCCCGGGCACCAGGTGCATCGGCACCTGCACGAACCAGGGCTTGCCCGTCGCGCGAATCCGTCGCGCCACCGCCAGGACGAACGGCGTGAGGACCGCCCAGGCGTACCAGACGCACGCCCCCGTCAGCAGCGCCTCGCCCAGTCGAGGCGGCTCCCCTCGCGAGGCCCGATACACGAACAGCTGCGCCCCATAGAGCAGCGCGAGCACCGTGTATCCGGCCAGGATCACCGCGGGCCAGAACCCGCGTGGAGACAGCCTCCACCCCGCTCCGGGGGCGGAGGCAGCGGCGGAGGACTCGGCGGTCCATGACACAGAAGGGCTCGTCGACATGGGGGTGACGGTGACTCTAGCCCCACCCCACGGCCTTTGACGAAGTCCGGTCGACGAGGCCCTCCAGCGCACATCCCTCATGCCCCTGGAGAGCCTTCCCGGACGAGGCCTCCGCTCGCATGCGTCTTACTGACAGAGCCTCTCGACCGACTTGATTCTGATCACGCCATCGACATTCGGGTCGTTGGTCTGGTCGCCGATGGCGAGGGTCCCGTTCGTCGCGAAGTTCTTGCGAGTGAGCCGCGCGACCCCGTCGATGCTCACCGTGGCCACCTTCGCCGCATCCACCGCGAGCTCATAGACATGGTACGCACCATCCGTCACGGGGAACCCCACGGCCTGCGTGTCGTCCGCCCATCCGATGGCCGCGCGGTCGAGGTAGATCATCTGCGCGCGCTCCGTGGAGGTTCCCGCGGGTGACGTGAAGCCCCCCAGGATGGCCGCCCCACTGTCCAGCGAGTTGTGGTTGTTCACCGACTCGACCTGCATCGTCACACGGAGCTTGAAGGGCCTCGTTGCGTCGAAGGCATTCGCCAGCGTGATGAGCAACTGCCCGCTCGTCCTCGCGCCGGTGTTCGTCGACGTGGCGAGGCGGACATGGTCCGTGCCCTGGGTGATGGTGTTCGGGTCCTGCGCGAAGGTCCTCCAGCCTTGCGTGGTGATGTCTTCGCCGCCGACCAGCAGCGGAACACTCGAGCGCGCGGACCACTGCGTCGTCGACGTCGCCGGCTGGCACGACTCGCAGGCATTCGCCGGGTTCACCGCTCCCGCTGCGTGCAGCGCGCCATCGATGAAGCACCTCTGGCTGCACGCACCGGCCGAGCAGACCTGGCCCGTCCCGCACTGCGTCCCGTCCGCACGAGGCGTCCACGCGGTCGGGGACGTTCTTGGACTGCACTGCTCGCACCCATTCGCCGGATTCACGGCCCCGGAGGCAACCCTCAGATTGTCTATCTGACAGCGCTCGACACAGGCACCTGCCTCACAGTCCTCGATGGACGAACAGGCATTGCCGCAACGGCCGCAGTGCGCGGAGTCCGTCCCTGTGTTCACGCAGGCACCGCCACACTCGGCTTCGCCCGCGTTGTTGCAAGTCACCGGGCCGGAGGCGTCAGGCGTGGGGATGGGGTCAGGCGGGCGATCATCACCACAAGCAGCCACGAGGCCGAGAACAACGAGGCAGGAGAGCGCGACAGAGCGAATGGAGACCATGTCGCTCCCACCTTACGCCGCACCCCGCCCGCGCACGACCTCTGCTCGCGACGACATCCCACTTGAAGCCACTCTCCTTCCGACGACCACAGGCCCGGATGGAAGGTGAAGTGGGTCGGAGTGCCGGCCCCACACACCACACGACGTGGCCCCTTCAGGGCTGGAGAGGCGACCCGAGTGGCCGCGTCGTCAGGGCTTGGGAGTCATCAGCCACCATGGAGTCTCCAGGGCGTCTTGGGGCATCCGAATCCCCGGCGCACGGCGCACATGCGCCCAGAAGCGGCGACTCACATCCTTATCCAGGAGCTTGAAGTCCCCCGCCTTCTGTCGCTGCTCGAGGAATGGAAGATAGGCTCCCACGGCCTCGGCGCCCACCTGCTGGAAAATGATGTCACCGCCAAACTCGCGGTGCAGTGAGCGCTGCACCATCCACGACAGGACCATCTCCCGCGCCACCTCGTCCTCGAGTTCCTTCAGCGCAGCCGCCCCAAGGGCCGCATCATCCTCGGACTGTCCGCGGAGAGCCCGCTCCGTCGACTCCTGCGAGGCCTGGAGTGAGCGTCGCTGCTCGGGCGACAAGTCCACGCGTCCGAGCTCCGCGCGCAGGCGGTCCCGCTCCGCCTCGAGCTGTTGACGGAGCGCTTTCGTGCCCGAGGAGAGTCCCGCGACCGCGGCCTCGATGTCCTGCTTCGCGGGCACAAGGCCCTTCCGCTCGATATATGCCTGCAGGAGCGGCCCCAGCAGGAGCTCCTGAAGCGCCTGCATCTCGGAGTTGGACTCCCAGAGCGCATAGTCCTCGGGACTCAGCGTCGCGCGCCTGGCCTGTCGCTCCGATTCCCGCGGCCTGAGGGCAGACCGTGGAATCTCACGTTTCAGGACCACGGCCACGGGCTTCTCGACGGCTGCCGGCGGCGCGGCCAGGGCGTCGTTTCGCGCCACCAGGAGCAGCAGCCCACAGACGCCCCACGCCCAGAGCCCCTTGAAACCCTTTTGCATGTGCATTCCTTTCAGGAGGGGAGAAAGGCATTGCATCCAGCATGCCTCCACGACTCCCTTCGCGGCCCTGTATCACGGCCTGCACACCTCGGCGGGCCCTCGTGCAGGGTGTGCAACGGACTGCGCACCTGTGCCTCCTCTCTCCGGCCTCGGGTGACACGGGACTGAGAAGGGAATACGGGCTCGATTCCGGCGCGGCGTGAAGGGAGATGGCTCCCTATCGCGCCACGGAGCTCTCGTCCGGGGTCGGGGAGAGGGCCGGAGGCGCGGCGGTCTCCAGTTCGGCGTCGGAGAGGAGCCGGTAGCCGAGCGTCCTCGCCGCATCGAGCTTGTCGACCTCGACGTGAACCAGGTGCCCTTCTGGAGTCCGGGCGCGGACCTTGCCCTCGGAGACGAAGGCCCATCGCGTGGAGCGGGGGACTTGCGTCATCGCCAGGTCCGAGGAGACGTGGGTCACGAGCCCCGACTGGACATCGAGGATTCGCACCAGCTGGGACGGAGGCGGGGTCGCGGTCTTCTCCGAGGTGTCGCGGCACGTGACGACGCCTCGCACCCAGCCACGCTTGTTGCTGGTGGTGTCCGAGAGGATGACCGCCGAGCCCACCTGGGTGCCGAAGAAGACCTGGGGCCCCTTCTCGGAGCCCGAGTCCAGGAACCATTGATACTGGCGCTCCTTGCAGAGCTCCTTCGCCCGCTTGTGGAAGTAGTCGTGCAGCGTGCCCAGGTGCGTATAGGGATTGCCGCGCACTTCGATGCGGACGACGCCGGGGGATATCTCGGAGTCCTGATAGCCACCGGACATCCCCATCGGCTGATAGGGGGTTGCACAGCCGTGGAGCACGAGTCCAGCGGCCGGCATGGCGAGAAGTCGTCTGAGCAAGGGCATCGTCAGGTCAGGGTGGGAAAGAAGGGGCGAGGTGGGTGAGGCGCTGATGAACCGGGCCCGCTCGAGCCTTCAGGTTGTTCGCCGGGGACGTGAGGACCACGAGCGCACTGACACGAACGGCCTGCCTGGCAATACCCCCGAGGGGGGAGGGTCAATGCGTGACACGGAGTCGGCTCCGACCTTGCCCAGACAACCCAACCCGAGAGGTGTTTGAGTCACGAAGCCAATGCGCTACCGTGAAAGCTCCGCGGCGGTCTGCCGCGCCCGACCTGGGGGATGGAACGACATGGGGCTTGGTGAAGATTTGCGACTGCTCTCGGAGCAGGTGCGTAAGCGTCAGGCATTCATCAAGGGTGAGGAGGCCACGAAGCAAGCCCTCATCCTCCCATTCCTCCAGGCGCTGGGCTACGACATCTACGACCCGACGGAGACCCAGCCCGAGTACGTCGCGGACTTCGCCAAGAAGCGCGGCGGCGTCATGGAGAAGGTGGACTATGCCCTGCATCTGAAGGGGCAGCCCGCGCTCTTCATCGAATGCAAGGCCGCGGACGCCGCGCCGGAAGACCACGACGGACAGCTGGCTCGCTACTTCAATGCCACACTGTCGGTTCGCATCGGCATCGTGACGAACGGCACGCGCTATCGCTTCTTCACGGACCTGCAGTCTCCCAATGTGATGGATGCGGTGCCCTTCCTGGAGTTCAACATCCTTGGCTTCACCGACCGGGACGTCGAGCTGCTCCGCCCGTTCACCAAGGAGTTCTTCGACGCGACCTCCATCCAGGGGCATGCCGAGGAGATCATCTTCGTCGGAAAGGTGACCGCGCTCATCAACGAGCTGTTGCGCAATCCCTCGGAGAGTTTTGTCCGGTTCCTGCTCACGGAAGTCGAGCTGGTTTCGGGACGAGTCACTCGCAGCGTCGTCGAGCGATTCATCCCCATCGTCAAGAAGTCCATCCAGACGACGCTCCTGGACATGATGACGAAGTCGATTCAGCAGGAGATCGCCCAGCCCAACGCGCCGAACATCCCCGCGCCCCCAGCCGCGCCTCCGAGCCCCGCGGAGGCCCTCCAGCGTTCAGCCGAGGCAGGTGAATCGGCGTCCTTGATTGAGACCACCGCGCTCGAGCTGGAGATCTTCCGCATCGTCCAGAAGCAGTGCGCCGAGTCCGCGCTCAAGCAGACCCTTGGATACAAGGACTCGACGGCCTACTTCGCCATCAACCTGGGCAAGGTGACGTCCTGGTTCCTCCGGGCCTTCACCAACGGGAAGAAGAAATCGCTCGTCACCCGACTGCCCACGGAACAAGCCACGATGCTCGCCCCGGGGTTCGAGGTGGAAGCCGCACCTGACGGAATGGGCAAGAGCCGTATCTTCTTCAATGCCTCCAGCGACATCGAGAAGCTCAGGGCCTTGGTGCTCGTCGCCTACGAAGAGGAGGCGAAGCGGCAATCCAGTGGCACCGCCGAGGGCAGCGCGCCTTCCGAGAGCACGCCGACCGCCTGAGCCCCTCAGGAACCCGTACCAGCCATGTCCGCGGAAGCTCTTGAACGACTCGGATCGCTCGACGCTCTGGTCCACACCCTGAGCAGCTGCCGAAGGAAGATTGCGTTCCTGGTGGGCTCCCCGCTCTCCATGCCGGATACACCCGGAGCCCCCGGTGTCCCTGGCACGGCGGAGATGGTCCGACTCGCGCGGAAAGCCGCGGGACCCAGCGCGGAGCCGAAGTTCGACTCCGCGCTCGCAGACGCAGCGGGTCCCCAGCAGTACCAGCTCGCCATGAAGTTCCTTCGGGAGTGGCGGGACCAGGAAACCGTCAACACCGTCATCCGAGAGGCCGTGCTGCAGGCGAGACTCAGTGCACCGCCCTCCCCTCGTGGCGACCTCCAACAGCTCGAGAACGACCTCCCTGGCTGGTATCTCCCCGCCGCGACGCGAGACCTCGCGAAACTGGTCGTTTCGTGCCCCGAGCGGTTCGGCCCCATCCTGACGACCAACTTCGACCCGCTGCTCTCCATCGCCATCCGACAAGCAGGTGGAAGGGTCTCGCAGGTCGTTCTTCATGCGGATGGGCGCCTGGACCCGGTGCGGCCCGAGCCAGACGTCCAGAGCCTGGTCTACCTGCACGGGTACTGGAGGCAATCCGACACCCTCCACACCCCGATTCAGCTCACCCAGAGACGCCCGAACCTCGACGCATCCCTCCAGGCCCTGCTTCGTGAATACACCCTCGTGGTGGTGGGGTATGGAGGATGGGACGACATCATCGCCCAGACCTTGGAGAAGTGCGGATACGACACCCAGGCCCAGGTGGACGTCGTCTGGACATTCTATGAGTCGGATGCCGAGAAGATTCACGGGCAGAACAAGTCGCTCTTCGCGCGCATCGGCTCCATCGCGGGCCGCGGCTGGTTCCGTGCGTATGGAGGCATCAATTGCCACACGCTCTTCAAGGCAATCCACGCGGCCATCACTCCTGGGATAGCGGCTCCCGCGACTGCGTCAGCCCCGGTCATCCATGCGGAGATGACCCGCTCCAGCCCTCCTCCTCCCGCGAAGGAGCGCTCACCCACCGCGAGCACCACACCTGAGCCGCGAGTCCACGAGCCGCGTCCCTCGATGGAGCTCGCCCCCACAACACCCTCCCAAGCCAAGCACCCAAGCCGCATGCGACGGTTCGTGGGCATCCTCTTGTTGGGAACCGCCGGATACATGGGCCTGCGCGCCTTTGAATCGGCATCCCACCGGCCTGAGCCGACCGCGACGCCCCCCCCCGCATCGGAGCGAGGCAGGCCGCTTCGTGAACGGGACTCACGCGGGAGCAATCCCACCCCGCAGCCCGTACCGGATACGCAGCAGCCGGGGGGAACCCTCGCGCCACCGAGAGCCGTCCCCACCAGCGGCACCCTGGGTGTTCCGTCCCATCCGACCACCCTCGAGGCCCTGCGCAGTCAGAACCAGGTGAAGCCCCTCCCTCGGACTCACAAGGCGCAGCCCGCGCTCGAGATGCCCGAGGGGAGGTACGGCTTCGTCGCCGTAGAGGCGACCCACTTGCTGGATTCAGCAGAGGTCGCCGCGACCCCTGTCGCGGAAGCCTTCGAAATCCACCGCCTTCGAGGGGGCACGTTCATCCTCGTCGGATATGTCCAAGCCGCGAGTCGTAAAGCCTTCGAGCAGGGACGCGCCATGAACATCGTCCTGGCACCTCGCTCCGACTCCGAGCGAAGGCTGCTCGTCGACATCCCCTTTCACAGGATTGTCTCCCTGGGGCTGCGTTCGGACGACGACCGCCGGGTTCTCTTCGTCTCCCTCAGCGATGAGGCCCGCTGAGTCGTGCCCTCCGGCTCACTGCCCCTTCTTCGTTGAGCCTTTCACTCCCTTTCGCTCGGAAAGCGCATGCCCAGAATCCTTTTCCTGGCCGTTCTCTCAGTCGTGTTGCTCGGTGCCGACGAAGGTGGATGCGGAGACTCCTCCGCGCCACCTCCTCCCTTGGTGGAATGCACCCCGGAATCGTGCGCAGGCTGCTGCCAGGGGACCACCTGTATCCCTGGCAACACGACGAACGCCTGCGGAAACAGCGGCATCTACTGTTCCGCCTGCTTGGGGTTGACCACCTGCGATGTGGAGCGCAGAGCGTGCGCGCCGGATCTCGCCGCACGGGTGGCCATCCAGCCCGCACAGGCAACTCTCTCCACCCAAGACCCCAATGACAATCTGGACTGGGACGTGGATGGCTCGGCCCCGGATGTGGTCGTCGAGCTTCGATGTCCCACGCCCTCGGGGGAGCCCTTGGTCACGCGGACTCCCGAGGTCTCCAGCTGGACTCCACAGTGGACCGCTGGCGAGTGCGCTGCTCCCGCGGCACTTCTGCTCGCCCAGCCCATCGAGCTCAAGGTCCTCGATATCGACGCCCTCGTGGACGACGAGGTCGGAACCATCAAGCACCTGCTCACGCTGGAGGAGCTCACGGCAGGCAAGGTCGCGCTCTCCCTTCCCCCTGCGATCCCCTCCCTGACCGTGACGCTGACCCGAGCTCGCTAGGGGGCGCGCGCATGGGCTGCGCGTCGGCCACGCGATGCGGCAAGATGCGGACCTCGTCGCCTTGTGCGGGGTCCCTCGATGAAGCGTCTTCCCATGCGTCTCGCGCTGTTCCCGCTGTTGGCCACGCTGCTCACGGGAGGTGCGCGAGCGGCGGAGCTGACCGTGACCTCGCTCACCGTCATCCCCAAGCCGGAGACGGAACCCGGCTACCCGCAAGAGGCCATCCGGATGCCGTTCATCACCCACGGCAATCCGGACCTGGCCGCTCGCATCAACGACCGCCTGTTCATCAGTCGCTTCAAGGCGCGGGCCCCCGCCAAGGCCGAACCCCAACTGTCCGCTCCAGAGTTCGACCTGGCGGGACTGGCCCGCCAGACCTTCGCGGTGACACGCAACGACGCGCGGCTGCTCACGATTCGATTCGATGCCGAAGGCTGCGGCGCCTACTGCGAGACTTACAGCGTGGCCTACAGCTTCGACTTGCGCACAGGCCGACTCCTCACGTCCCAGGAGCTGTTCACCCCCGCCGGCGTCCGCACACTGACCCGCCGCATGCATCAAGAGAAGCAACGCCGCTATCGGGCGCAAATCGCACAGACAGAAAAGGAGCTGAAGGCCGCACGCAAGAAGAAGGCGGATGACGCGACGCTCGCAGACCTCGCAGAGCGCATCGACTTCAACCGCGAATGCCTGTCCCGACTCGAGGAGAATGAGGAAGAAACCCTCCGCTGGTCAGCCGTCCATGACCGCTGGGAATTCAAGAGCGGGAATGCCGTCTGGACCGATGACCGTTGCAGCAACCACGCCATGCGCGCGCTCGATGATGTCGGCCCCGTCAGCCTGACCCTGCCCTACCCCGCCCTCCGCCCGCATCTGACCGCGTACGGCAAGCGGATGCTCCTGGGTGAAGGACAGGCATCCTCGAGCGACGTCTTCGGGCAGGTGCTCCACGGCCTCATCGGCGAGTCGCCCATCGTCCTGGTGATGGAGAAGGCGGACGATGGCTCCGTGTCCGGCATGTACTTCGACAAGAACCATCTCAAGCCCCTCCTGCTGAGCGGACAAGTGACAGGCGGGAAGCTCGAGATGCAGGAGCTGGACGCGGACGGCAACCCGACCGCGAACGTGCGACTGGAGCTCGGCGACAAGCACCTCAGCGGTGACTGGGTGGGCAACACCCCCTTGCCGATGAAGCTGAGCGTTCCCTAGCACGCCATCGAATCGGCCTGACGCGGCGCTCCCTGTCAGGGCTCGCCGCCCCCCAGGGGACACCCCGCACCACAAGGCGCCTGGTTCCAGGTGAGGGTGAAGCCCCCGTCGTCGCACCGCTTGCACCCTTCCCCCTCACAGTGCTCGCAATCCAGCGGCTGGAGATCGTGCTTCTCCTTCAGGTGCTCCATCACCTGAAGCCCGATGGGCCTCGCCGGGTCCGCATCGTCGATGGAGTACGTCATCACGCCCCGCGAAGCGTCATCCTCCCGGGCACGCAGCGCGCGGAGCTTGTGAAGCCCAGTCCACACGACCACGACCACGGCCGCTCCCACCAGTATCACCAGGCGGAGCAGCCCCAGGTTGTCCCGCCAGAAGTCCACATCGAGGATGCCGCGCGCCTGCCCCACATCCCGCGCCTGGGCGACTCCCGCATGAAACAGCGCCCCCAGGACCACGCTCCCGCGTCCCCATCCACCCCCACATTGTCCCTGCTGTTCGCTCACTGCGTCCTCGGCTGTTCGTCGACGTCGCGCGACCCAGGGAGGTGGCCCGTCTCACGACGCGACGACATCCCCAGGGCGCATCTTCCCATGGCGCGTGTGACTAACAACCACAGATGCGACGTCGAGTCGTGGTGCAGGCTCCCGTCGCGTCGCAGCAGGTCGTGGTGAGGGTCTGGACCGTGTCGAGCGCTCCCAGCTCGCACCTGCCCACACGGCACTCGCCCCAGGTCTCCGTACAGGTCGCGGCGGCCTGGGACAACGACCCCTCCTGGACGTCCTCCGCAAGCGCCTCATCCTGCTCCATGGGCGCACCACCACAGCCAACGACAGACAGCGCCACCGCACACATCAGCCAACGCAGGTTCTTCATCGTATCCCCCAGACAGCCCGCGTCAGGGCGGGCTGTCAGACATTACGGGCCAGACGTCCAGGGATTGCAACACGGGGGCGGAAAGGCGCCCCCGCACGTCCGCGCCCAGCCCTTGTCAGTCGTCCTCGCATAATTGGCCCTCCCAATCAGGAGGTCCCATGTCGAGACGTTGTCGTTCGTGGTGGGTTCCACGCGTCGCCTTGCTGTGCTTCGCGGGAGTGGCGGCGACCGACTCGCTCGCAGTCGAGCGCCCCTCGCTGGTGAACACACGCATCCTCACGCCCTTCAGCGCCAACGGCCACGCCTCCACGGTCGACGGCCGCGTCTTCGTGGGCAACATCCGGGAGGACTCGGCGACGACGACCACGACGTGGGTCGCCAAGGCATTCCGCCCCGAAGCCGTGACGTATGACACGCAGGGCAAGCCCGACCTCTCCAGCGCGTTCTCGTACGGGCGCATCACCCAGGTGAGGAACGGAGAGAACGCGCTCGCGTTCTGCTTCACCCAACCCGCCGTGCCCTACCAGATGGTGGATGGGCTCGCGGTGTATCAGCCCTACATCGTCGACTCGCAGATGTTCAACGGGCCCAACGTGTTCCGCCGCCGCCCCGCGGACATCCGGGTGTCCCAGCCCTTCACCGCGCAGGCGGACGTGTCCTCGTTCACCACCGGCACCCTGGAGACGCTGATCACCGTCACCGGCGCGACCCTCCGGGGCATCGAGCCCACGATGACGTCCGATGGCCGGCTGCTCATCTTCCAGGGCGGCCCCTTCAACGACGGCGGCATCGACCACCTGATGTACTCGTACAACCCGACGCCGTGCGCCGCCTTCGGCTGGAGCAACCCGCGCCCCTTGTCGATGATGTACAACGACACGACCTCGGGAGTTCAGCGATACCCGCTGGCTCGCTGGGGTCTCAAGTCCGCCACCGGTGAGCTCTTCGGCGACACGACCTCCGGCGCCCTGCTCCGAGGCGCCTATCCCTGGGTGGACCACGAGGGACGCAACGTCACGTACATGGGGGTCCTCTACAAGGATGGGGCGCGCCGGGAGGCCGTGAGCCTGATTGGCGCGGACACGGGCTGGGCCGCGCACCACATCGATGGCGCCATCAACACGGGCCGACTGGATATCGCGCACCTCTTCTACTCGAGCCCCATGTGGAACTTCGAGCGGGAGCGCCCCCCGGAGCAGAACCTCCCGAACGGCACCGACAACAAGAGCCACTACCTGCCCGTCACCAAGTCCCACGACGTCCTCGCCCTCTTCGGCAGCAACACGTCGGACTACAACGAGGTCGACGTCGGCGAGCTGCGAGACCCCTTCCAACTGCTCAGCCTGCCCATGAACGAGCTGGTGACGCGCGCGGGCACCTACGACTTGACGCGCACCCCGGACTATTCGGGCTACTTCTACACGGGCACCCTCATCGGCACCGCGTTCACCTCCACGGGCAACTTCGTGACCCAGCCCAGCTCCGGCTCGCTGTGGCAGCCCCATGGCAAGGGCAAGGCGCTCATCCTCCCCGGCGGCGGGGCCCTGTCCGTGAATGTGACGGACGCCACTGGCACCGTGCGCGGCGTGGGCTCCGCCGTGCGAGGCTTCACCGTGCAGCTCGCCGTGAAGCCCGACGCGAACATCCACGCGGGCTGCACCACGGGCAATCCCTACCGCTACCTCCTCCACAAGGTCGGGGCGCTCGACCTCGTCTTCGAGGCCAACAACACGGTGCAGATGTCCTTCGTCATCAAGGGCACACGCGTGCGCCTGGGGCCCAGCCTCCCGCTCCCCCTCGATGAATGGACCCACCTGGCCTACACCTGGGACGGCGTCACCGGGGCCTTCCGGGAGTACATCAACGGGGTGCCCTCGAACCGCGCCCTCCCAGTGGCCCCGGGAACCTTCCGCATCGGCACGGGCCTGTTGTCCATTGGCGCGAGCAGCGTGCTGAACACCGAGTCCTGCCCCGCCAACGGCGAGGGCTCCTTCAAGGGCGCCATCGACGAGGTGCGCTTCTTCAACCACGCGCGCTCGGCCCGCTCCATCTGCATGATCTCCCACGGCGCGAACTGTCTGCGGGAGTCCATCCAGGAGACCCCCACGGAGGGACAGTTCGGGATGAGCCAGCAGGCATTCCAGTGCAACAGCTACTCGGCGCTGGGCTCGCGAGCGTGCTCCTCCGCCATGCACCGCGTCTGCGCGCAGCGGGGGGCCCATGACGCGCTGGCCTCCAGCACCAACATCCTCGAGACGATTCAGCAGCTCATCGGCGAACGGCCGCCCATCTCGCTCCTGGGAGCGCTCGCCGCCGCCACGCCCACCGACGTCAGCGTGGCGTGCGCCCCCATCCAGCACGAGAGCGTCCCGGTCACCTTCGAGGAGCTGGCGCGCCTGCACACGCTCTGCACCGATGACCGCGCCGCGCAGACCTTCGACTGCACCGCCGCCGCCCATCGCTGGTGCAACAAGCTGGGCTGGACGACGGGGCAGATCTTCGAGGTGACGTCACGCCCCTGGGTGGGGTGCTTCAACTCCGGCCTCGTCGTGGATGTCACCAAGGACCAGTTCGGCCCCGCGTCCAACTCCGGCGCGTTCATGTCCACCGACTCCAAGCTGGAAGTCAGCCAGTGGTGCCAGGCGCGAGGATACGGCGCGGGCGTGGTGCAGGAGCTGCGCTCGGGCTTTCTCGTGCAGACCCACTGCTTCCAGCCCGCGGTGACGGTGCCGTGGAAGATCAACCCCTGAAGGACGGCCCCCAAGCCCGGGCGGGCTCGTTCGGGCTCGGTGAGAACACCGACACCCGACCGTCCGGGCTGACCGCCACCCGGTAGCGCAGCGACATGGGGCCCACCTGGACCAGGCAGGTGGAGACGCGGTCATCCCCTCGCGTCTCCCGCTTCACCAGGACCAGGGGGCCCAACGGCCCCAGGCGACGGAGCAGGTCCTGATAGAACGGCACGGCCCGCGGGAAGAACCACGCGGGGACCATGATTGCAACGCAGCGCGCACGGGAACTCCAGAGGCCCGGACAAGGACTGTCCACGGGTCGCGCGCGGGCGACCACCGGCCTCCCCTCGCGGTAGAGAAGTCAGGGCCGGTCGTTGTCCTCTGAAGGGGTCTGATTGGACGCCCCGTTCGCGGCCCAGACGCGCTACCGACTGACTGCCGTTGCTTCGGCTGCGGCACCGACGAGGCTCGCGAACCTCGGCAGGAGCTCTGGAAAGTTCGCACCGGCGGCTTCCAGCACCGCGGACAGGGGATGCGTGCCGCGCATGAGCAGCGCGCTGTTGCTGCCCCTCCGCTTGTCCACGCCACGGTCCCACCACGCCACCACCGTCCAGCCGTCGAGGTGGTGCAGGCAGGCCCGCCCCTCCTGTTCGGTCCTGTCGCTCGGAGGAAACCGCCCATCGAGTCGAGGAGGGCGCAGGTCGGCCGGCAGCAATGCCGCCTGCCCGCCGAACCGGAGACGGCCGGGTGTCCAGAGCTCGTGCTCGGCGTCTCGCCAGCAGCCGTAGAAGAGGATTTCGTCGCGCACCGCGCACCAGCCTAACCGGCCTCGTTTGTTCGCTCCAGCTGACCGAGTCCGCGCGCCTTGTGTCTGGCAGCGGTCGCCCTCCGTCCCCGTGGCTCGATACACGTTTCAAGCAGCACACACATCACGTTTCAGCCCCTGGCCTCGGGACACGAGTTCCTCCCTACTGTCTCCAAGGTCCGCAATGAACAAGCCTGTGTGCGTGTTGCTGTCGCTCGCTGTCGCGGCCTGCAACAACGAGCCTCCGCCCGAGTTCCCCCAGACGCTGTACATCAACGCCAAGGTGTTCACCGCACGAGCCTCGGGTGGCTTCGCGCAGTCGCTCCTGGTCGAAGGGGGCAAGGTGCTCGCCATCGGCCCCCCCTTGGAGGTCGAGGCCGTCGCCCGTCCCGAAGCCACCCTCGTGGACCTGGGCGGCCGCACCGTGGTGCCGGGCCTGGTGGATGCCCACGCGCATGTGGCCGCGCTGGGACACCCGACGTGGTGGGTGAATGACCTGGTCTTCGTCCCAGGCCCCGGCCCGAGTGCGCAGGAGGTGGCTCGGCTCGTGAAGGCCCGGGCCGAGACCACGCTCATGGGCACCCCCATCATGGCCTTCGTGTCGACGGGGTACTTCGCCACCGCGGGTGACGACCCGCGCGCCCTCCTGGACGCGGCCACGTCGTCGCATCCGGTCCTGACCGTGGACTGGATGGGGCACGGCACCACGGCCAACTCCGCCCTGCTCGCGCGGGCCGGGTATGTGGACGGGATGCCCGACCCGTTCGGCGGCAGGCTGTCCCGCGACAGCAGCGGCAGGCTGACGGGCCATGCCCAGGGCCTCGCGAGAGTCACCCTGCTCCAGGCGCTCGCGGACCTCGTCCCGACTTCGGAGTACGCCGAAGCCTATGACTGGTACGCCGACTTCGCCCTCCGGTTCGGCTACACGGCGACCGTCGATCTCCCGTCCGTCCTGACCGAGGAGCGCACCGCCCAGGTCCACGCCGCGCAGGGGTCCCTCCATCAGTTCATTCCCGTGTGCCTCATCGACCAGGAAGGCGAGGTCTGCGCGCCAGGTCCAGACGGCGTGGTCCGACGCAAGGTGTTCCTGGATGGCAATCCGGTCGACTGCTCGACGTGGGTCTCCCTCCCGTATCTGGCGCCCCAGTCGTGCCCGGACGCGGGAGTCCCGTGGCTCGGGCAGCAGGGATTGACGAGGACCCAGCTCGACGCGGTGCTGGCGGACGTCATCACCCGAGGTGGCCAGCTCTTCGTCCACGCGCTGGGCGACTCGGCCGTGGAGTTGCTGTTGTCGAGACTGGAGACGTGGCCCCCCGAGACGTGGGGCGGGCGCGTGTCCTTGGAGCATGCGGACCTGATGAACCCGGGCCAGGTGGCGCGGGCGGGCGCGCTGGGCGTCGCGGTGGTGCAGACCCCTTCTCACTTCCCCGACTTCAAGACGCTGTTCCCCTTGAGGTTCACGCCCGAGCTGACGACCCATGCCCAACCCCTGCGCTCGCTCCTGAGTGCGGGCGTCCCGCTGGCCCTCGGCTCGGACAGCTTCGGCCTGCCCGCATCTCCGTGGACCGAGGTGATGCGCACCACCCAACTCCCGCTGCGCCCCGATGAAGCGCTGACGCGTGAGCAGGCCGTGACGGCGTGGACGAGGACCGCGGCCCAGGTCCGTGGGCTCCCAGGCGCGGGGGAGCTCGCGAAGGGCCACCCCGCGACGTTCGCGGTGTTGAACCAGGACGTGTTCACGGTGGCCCCCGAGGAGCTCCTGTTCACGCGGTCGGTGCTGACCGTGGTCGTCGGCCAGGTGGCCTGGAGTGACGGCTCCTTGCTGCCTGGGACTGGCGTGAGTCCGTGACAATGCAGACACGACTGGGGGCTTCGAAAGCCAAGCCCCCAATCGCTGTCCCGTTGGACTCTTCCGTCGATGATTGTGATTCGCTCAGGCCCGACTAGCCACAAAGGCCATTGCACCGGTATCCGCCCAGGAACCCGCACCCGCTTGCCTGCTGCCGGCAGGAATAAGCCCGGCAGGCAAAGCTCCCACAATACTGGCTCGACTGGCTGCACTCACACAGTGGCGCGAATGAACCCTCGGCGCCAGGCGCCTCGGGCGCCCCCAGCGTGGCCACGATGAGCCGCGCCTCATCCGGACTGAAAGCCTCCCCGACCGCCGCCTGTGCGCGCTGAAGCGCGGGCGACGCGCCCGTGGTGTAGAACTGAGGCTGGAGCGCCGCCAGCACCATCTCCAGCGCCGCGACCTGCCGCGCATTCATCCGCGGATGGCTCGCCATGTACTGGCGGATGTGCTCCTTCCAGAGCGAGACCTGCTGCTCTGGCGCCAGCGCCACCTGGATGGCTCGGCGGTACTCCGCGGGGAATCGGCTGACCTCATCCAAGGTGGTCGGGAGGCGGTCGGCATTCGCGTCGACCCAGGCCTGAATCCTTGCCTGGGCCTCGGAGCAGCTCTCCTCCGCTTGTGCGTGAGTCGGGAAGAACGCCATGAAAACACCCAGCGCCAAGGCGCCCAGAAGCGACTTTGTCCACATCGTCTTCAAGATTGGACTCCCATCAAGCGTGCGGCCAAATCCGCACACGAGACGTCTATCATTGCCATTTCGAAATCGACAGCCTTTCACCCAACCACAGACTCGACCTGCGCCGCGCCTGATTTCCAGACAACACATCGAACGACCGCTCTGACATTCTTTGGCGCCCCACCGCTCAAATCCATCCACAACGTGTGAGCGAACGGTCGAACCGCCTGCCATTGAGACAATCCCAGCACACTCCCTGCCCGTCTGGCGGCGGTCCCTCCTTCACGGACAGCGGGTCCACGCGATGCAGGCGTCCCCCGGTCATCCGGGTGGACCTCGTCGACCGAGCACGTGCGGACGGCCCTCCACGCCCCTTCGACGCACGGGGTGCTCGCCGCCGTCAGGGAAGCACGCCCCTGCGCACCAGCTCGCGGAAGTAGCGCGCCGCCGGGTCCACGTGGGTGCGCTCGTGCCAGCACATGGAGATCTTGACGGAGCGCGCGGGATACGGCGCGTCGACGGGCTGCACCGCGAGACGAGCCCCCTGCTCCTTCACGAGTGACTCGGGCAGCGTGGCGACCAACTCCGTCGCCGCCACGACCGCCGCCGCCGCCGTGAAGGACGGCACCGTCATCACGACCTCTCGCGGAATGCCCGCGCGCGCATAGGCCGCCGCGATGGCGTCCCGGAAGCTCTTGCCCGGCACCATGTCCACGCGGACGTGCTGAAGCCCTCCCAACGCTCGCGCCGACAGCCGCTTGCCCAGCGCCGGGTGCCCTCGACGCGCCACGAGCACCGTCCGCTCCGACAACAGCGGCTCGAAGTGCAGGCCCGCCCCCTCTCCCGCGAGCCCCAGGTGCAAGTCCACCTGCCCCGACCCCAGGTCCCCCAACGACACGAGCGAATCGATGCCCACCACCGACAGCCGCGCGTTCGGCAGCTCCTCGCGCATCAGCGCCGCGATGCGGGGCACCCACGTGAGCTGCCCCGCATCCGACACCGCCAGGGTGAAGGTCTGCTGGCACCGCAGCGTCTCGAACGGGACCTCGTGGAGCGCCAGCTCCATCTCCCTCAGCCCTCTTGCAATCGCGGGCGCCAGCGCGAGCGCCCTCGGCGTGGGGACGATGCCCCGCCCCTTGCGCGTCACGAGCGGGTCCCCGAGCAATGCGCGGAGCCGGGCCAGGCTGTTGCTGATGGCCGACGGCGTGACGTGGAGCCGCTCGGACGCGCGGACCACGCTGCGCTCGGCGAGCACCGTGTGGAGGACCAGGAGGAGGTTGAGGTCGATGGCCCCTATCTGAATGCTCATTCCCCGTGAGGTTACTGCTCACGAACCATCACTGCCAGGAACGTCTCACCGGCCGCATATTGGGCACATGAACAAGCTGCTTGGCACTCTCCTCACCGGCGCGCTCGTCGCGTGCCACTCCACTCCACCCGCGCTCCCCTCCCGCCCGTCCATGCCCTCCATCCACCAGGTCCCCGTCCTCGATTCCTTCATCTCCTACCGTGAGGAGGGCACCGGCTCGCCCATCGTGTTCCTCCACGGCAACCCCACGTCCTCGTACGTGTGGCGCAACGTGATGCCCCAACTCGCCGACCGGGGCCGCGCCCTCGCGCCCGACCTCATCGGGATGGGGCACTCGGGCAAGCCCGACAGCGCCTATCGCTTCGCGGACCACGCGCGCTACCTGGACGCCTGGTTCGATGCGCTCCAACTGCGCGACGTCGTGCTCGTCGGCTACGACTGGGGGGGCGTGCTCGCCCTGGACTGGGCCGCTCGACACCCGGACCGCGTGCGCGGCGTCGTGGTCTTCGAGACCTTCCTCCGCCCCACGTTCTGGCGCGACTCGACGCCCGAGGGCGAGAAGCTGTTCCGCGCCCTGCGCACGCCCGGCGTCGGCGAGAAGATGGTGCTCGAGCAGAACGAGTTCCTCGCGCGCTCCCTCACCCATGGCGTCAAGACGGGCCTGAGCGAGAGCGCCCGCGAGGCCTACTACGCCCCCTTCCCCGACGCCGCGTCCCGGCGCCCCATGCTCCAGTGGCCGCGGGAGATTCCCATCGACGGCCACCCCGCGGACGTGGTCGCCATCGTCGAGCGCAACAGCGCCTGGCTCGCCCAGCCCTCCTCCAAGCCCGCGCTCCTGCTGACGTTCGGAGACGGCGGCCTCAGTTCGCCCAAGACGCTCGAGTGGGTCCGCACCACCCTCCCGCGCCTCGACATCGTCCCGCTCCCCCCGGCTGGACACCATGCGCCGGAGGACGCGCCGGATGACATCGCCCGCGCGCTCCGAAGCTGGCTCGACCGCCAGGGCTGGTGAGCCTCCATCGAGACATGGGTCCTCCGCGCGGAGGACCCGCTCGCACGCCAGCGTCTCGAGCGCGGGCGTGCCCAGGCTGCTCCAGCGCGGTGAGCGCGCGCACACCTCGAAGCGCTCCCGCCCGCAGGACCGGAGGGGACACGTCACACGCGGACGTCAGACCCACCCCTCACGATGGCCCACGCTGTCTCACTTGTTTCACGGCCATCACCTAGGAGCACCGGTGTTCTCGACACGCCTGGCGCGCTGTCTCCAAGCCTGCCTCTTCCTCGTCCTCTGGGCGAACTGCGGTGACGCGGTTCCTCCCGCCTCCCCGCCCGACTCCCCTCCCGCGGCCACTTCACGGGCCCTGGAGGAGGAGACCCCGGTCCCGCCTCGCTTCGTGCCCGGACGGGTCATCGTGAAGTTCCTCCCCGCGGGCCCGAAGCAGGCGGCGGTCACCACCCTGTCGCTCCAAGGACAGACCTTCCAGAAGGCGGATGCCCTGCCGCAGGGCGCCGAGCTCTGGACGCTCGTGACGGAGTCGGGCCAGAAGAGCCTCTCCGTCTCCCAGCAGGAGCAAGCCACCACGGCCGCCGTGGAGGCGCTTCGCCAGCGCGCCGACGTCGAGTACGCCCACCTGGACGTGTACTTCGACTACTTCGCCGCGCCCGTGGATGAGCACTACCTCCTCCAATGGCACTACCCCGCCATCCAGCTTCCCCTGGCGTGGCAGACCGTCACGGGCAACGTGAGCATCGCCGTCCTGGACTCCGGGCGGGTGGAGCACCCGGACATGGCCGGCCGCTGGGGGCCCGGCCATGACTTCGGCTACGAGACAGTCGGCGCCTCGGACCCGGACCCGACCACGGATGGCCGGTATCACCACGGGCTGCACGTGGCGGGAATCCTCGGCGCGAAGTGGGACACCGCGGGCATCGCGGGCATCTGCCGGGACTGCCCCATCCTTCCGGTGAAAATCTCCTCCACCGACAACCGCCCCATCCTGAGCAACGTGGCGAAGGCCATCGACTGGTCCGTGAACCACGGCGCGCGGGTCATCAACATGAGCTTCGGCACCCTCGCCCCCTACGAGGAGCCCTGCTCCATGTACCCGTTGATCCAAGCCGCCATCACCCGCGCCATCAACTCCGGCGTCGTCGTGGTCACCGCGGCGGGCAACGACAACCGAGACCCCAGCGTGGTGACTCCCGCGTCCTGCGAGGGCGTCATCAACGTGGGCGCCACCCAGCGCAACGGGCAGCGCGCCCTCTACAGCAACGGGGGTCCGCTGGTGACGCTCTCCGCGCCCGGCGGTGGCCCGGACATCTTCGGCAATGGCCTGGGCTGTCACGACCCGAACGGGCTCACCCCCTACAACGGGACGGGAGGCGCCGTGTCCACCTGGGCCATCTCCAAGCCCGGCCCCCAGCTGAGCGGCTCCGACTACTGCTACCGCTACCTGTCCGGTACCTCCATGGCCGCGCCCCACGTCTCCGGCGTGGCCGCGCTCATCCTGAGTCAGCGCCCCCACTGGAGCGTCGCGCAGGTGAAGGAGCGGCTCCTCCAATCCGTGAACTCCATCCCCGGGTGCCCGACGAACGTGTGTGGCGCCGGAATGGTGGATGCCTCCAAGGCCATCATCACGAACATGAACCTGGCGACCCCTTCGTGCAGCGTGGACGCGAACACGGCCACCTTCACCTGCACCAACGCGCCCGCCACTGGAGGTGTCGCGCCCATCCAGCACACGTGGACCGTCCTGGAGAACGCCACCCTCACCTCGAGCACCGCCACCTCGGCCCAGGGCACCTGCACGCGGGGCACGGAGGCCCGGCTGCTCCTCACGGCCATGGACGCCGAGCAGACCGGCCTGAGCCATGAGCGGGGCTTCCGCTGCCCGCCCCCCTTCCTCGACGCCGCGTTCGCGAACCAGCACGTCCCCGGGAGCCTGCCGCCCGAGAGCACGTACAGCGTCAGCGTGACGATGACGAACACGGGGGCGGAGACCTGGACCGCCGCGGGAGGGTTCAAGCTGGCGGCCGTGGCGCCGGAGGGCAACACCCTGTTCTGGGGGGTCGAGCGCGTGGAGCTGTCCGCCTCGGACAGCATCGCCCCCGGCCAGAGCAAGGTGTTCATGTTCAACATCAACAGCCCGTTCGCGCTCGGCCCCCAGCCCTTCCAGTGGCGGATGATGAAGGAAGGCCAGGGCCTGTTCGGCGCGCCGTCGCCGCGCACGGACATCGGTGTCTGGGCGCCGGCCTGGAACGCGGCGGTCGTCCGCCAGACGGTGCCCACGTCGGTGCCGATGGGCCACTCCTTCGAGGTCTCCATCACGATGCGCAACACGGGCACCGAGACCTGGACCCCCGCCAGCTACGCCCGGCTGGGTTCCCAGAATCCCGAGAACAACACCCTCTGGGGCGTCAACGCGCTCACCCTCCCCATCGGCGCCTCCGTGCCTCGGGGGCAGGAGTTCACCTTCACCGCCACGCTCACCGCGCCCGGCACGCCGGGCCTCTACAACTTCCGGTGGCGGATGCGGACCCTGAACACCACCACCTGGGAGTGGTTCGGCTTTGGAGGCTTCACGGAGAACGTCCCCATCACCGTGACGCTGCCGCCGAGGGACGCGGTCTTCGTCAGCCAGTCGGGCCCCGCCATCGTGATGGTGGGAAGCCCCTTCGTCTACCACGTCACCATGAAGAACACGGGCACGCAGACCTGGCGCGCCAGTGAGGGCATCTCGCTCTACACCGGGAGCAGCGCGTGGAACTTCGCCCGAGGATATCTGGCTCCAGGCGAGGAGGTCGCGCCCGGCCAGCAGAAGACGTTCGCGGTGACGGTCACCCCCGCCCACTTCCCGGGCCCCCAGCCCATGCAGTGGATGATGTGGCACAACGCGACGGGCCCCTTCGGGCAGCGCTCGACGGTCACCACGCTCGACGTCCTCCCCCAAGCCAAGGTCGCCTTCGTCCGCCAGACGGTGCCCGCCTTCGTGACGCCGGGGCAGAGCTTCCCCGTCACCATCACGGTGAAGAACTCGGGCGACGCGGCCTGGGGCGGCACTCCGGGCTATCAGCTCGCGCCCGTCCCGGCCCTCCAGGGGCACAACTGGGGTCACACGTCCGTGCCCATGGAGCCCGGTGAGGTGGTGGCGCCCGGCGCCGAGAAGACGTTCTCGTTCACCGCCGTCGCGCCGATGACCCAGGGCCCTCACGCCTTCCAGTGGCGGATGCGGGTCCAGGTCTCGCCAGGGGCCTTCCTCGACTTCGGGGACGCCACCTCTCGCGTGGACCTCCTCGTCGCGGGCCCCTGCTACTGCCCGCCTGGAGAGGTCTGCCCCGACGTCGTGTGCAACCCGGACTCATAGGCACGCCCCGGGAGTCCCAGCGATTGCGGTGACGTCCGTGGCGAGGGCTGTAATCCGCATCGCCACAGACGCCCCCGTTTGTAACGGGCGGTGCCACAGCGCTTCCGGCCTTTGCCCGGAAAACCTCGTTGGCACGCCCACTGCTCTGTGCGGGCCGCCGGTTCCGCATCCCCGCCGGCGTCACCCCAGAGCAGGAGCTCACATGTCGCAGGGTTATTTCCGCCGCCGCCTCACCCAGGCGCTGGTGCTGGTGGGAGCGCTGGGCGCTTCCTCCGCCGTCGCGGTCGTGCAGGACGCGAGCGGCGCTCGCAACCACGATGCCCGCATCGCCCGCAACCTCGGCATGAAGAAGGCGCTGAGCGCGGTGCAGAAGGACCGGGAGGCCACGCTGCGCCGCCACGTGCCGGAGCTGCGCGTGGAGACGGACGCCTCCACGGGCCTGGTCCGCTCGCTCGTCAACCCGGTGGGCGCGCTCACGGCGCCCAGCAGCGGAGACGCGCTCGCCATCGGCTTCTCCTTCCTCCAGGCGCAGCGGGAGCTTTTGGGCCTGGAGCTGACGGACCTGGCGAACCTGGAGGTCACCGACCGCGTCTACTCGCGGCAGAGCGGGGTCACCCACCTGTACCTGCGCCAGACGCACCAGGGCCTTCCGCTCTACAACGGCCAGCTGCAAGTCAACGTGGACGGCAAGGGCCGCGTGCTCAGCGTGCACAGCGACTTCATGCCCTCGCTGGCGCGCACCGTCGCCAGCATCCAGCCGCGCCTGGACGCCGCCGCCGCCGTCTCCGGCGCCGCGCGCCACCTGGGCCTCAAGCCGCTGACGGCGCCCCGCGCGCTGGAGAAGGACTCCGGCCCGCGCCAGCAGACCCGCGTCGAGCAGTCCGGCGTGTCCCTGGAGCCCATCGACGCGAAGCTCGCCCTGCTGCCCGTCTCCCCGGGCGACGTCCGGCTGGTGTGGAACTTCCAGGTCCACATGCCGGACCAGGAGCACGTCTATGACATGACGGTGGACGCCACCACGGGCGAGGTCTGGACGCGCTTCGACTGGGTCGCCTCGGATGCCTACTCCGTGTACCGGCGCCCCATCGAGAGCCCCAACCACACCACGCCCCTGCCGCCGATGGACGCGCGGGTGAGCGTGCTCAACCCCGCCAACCTGACGGCGTCGCCCTACGCCTGGCACGACACGAACGGCGCCACCGGGGCCGAGTACACCATCCACCGGGGCAACAACGTCCACGCGTACGAGGACTCGGACGCCAACAACCTGCCGCCGACGACGGAGCCCAGCTGCGGCACGTCCCTCACCTGCAGCTACCTGCTGAACCTGGCCAACGCGCCCAGCACGTACCGCGACGCGGCCGTCACGAACCTCTTCTACTGGAACAACATCATCCACGACATCCAGTACCAGTACGGCTTCGACGAGGCGGGCGGCAACTTCCAGGTCAACAACTACGGCAACCCCGGCCTGGGCAACGACGACGTGCGCGCCGAGGCGCAGGACGGCACGAGCGTCAACAACGCCAACTTCTACACGCCGCCTGATGGCCAGCGTCCGCGCATGCAGATGTACCGGTGGACCACCACCGTCCCCAACCGCGACGGTGACCTGGACAGCGGCATCATCGTCCACGAGGCCGGGCACGGCATCTCCAACCGCCTGGTCGGCGGCCCCAGCAACGTCTCCTGCCTCAACAACAACCAGGCGCCGGGCGAGGGCATCAGCGACCTTCTGTCGCTCATCTACACCGCGAAGGCCACGGACACCGGCCCCCAGGGGCGCGGCATGGGCACGTACGCGCTGGGCCAGCCCACGACGGGCCTGGGCATCCGCGGGCAGCGCTACAGCACCAGCCAGACGGTCAACACGTGGACGTACGCGAGCATCAACGGCATGGCCGTCCCCCACGGCGTGGGCTCCGTGTTCGCGCAGGGCATGTGGGAGGCGTACTGGGCGCTGGTGGACCGCTGGGGCTTCGACAGCAACCTCTACAACGCGATGGGCAGCGCGGGTAACCAGCGCATGCTGCTGTACCTAACGGAGGGCCTGAAGAACACGCCGTGCAGCCCGACCTTCACGCAGGTGCGCGACGGCATCATCACCGCGGCGACGACGCTGCACGGCGGCCAGGATGTCTGCCGGCTGTGGACGGCGTTCGCCGGCTTCGGCCTGGGCAGTGACGCGGTGTCCGGCACGTCGAACAGCACCACGCCCACCAACGGCTTCGCGGTGCCCGCCGCCTGCCGCACGGACGTGTGGGGCAAGGACAAGCCGTGGGACACCGGCAACGAGCCGGACGCGGCCACCGCGGGCAACGGCATGTGGGAGAGCGAGGACATCTGGGTCCGCAACTCGACCAGCAACGGGCCGCACGAGAACCCGGAGTTCGGTCAGACGAACTACGTGCACGTGAAGGTGCGCAACCGCAGCGCGGTGGACGCGCACAACGTGGTGGTGAAGGTGTACGGCACCAACGCGGCCACCAGCACCTCGTGGCCGGCGGGCTGGACGGAGATTGGCCAGACGACGCTGGTGCACCTGGCCAGCGGAGCGGATGACGAAATCGTCGTGCAGTGGAACCCGCCCGTCCAGGGCCACTACTGCCTGCTGGCGCGGCTGGTGACGCCCGCGGACCCGATGACCTTCGTCGAGATTGGCAACCCGGACTACAACACGCGGCAGAACAACAACATCATCTGGCGCAACACCAACGTGGTGAACATGGTGCCGTTCGGCTTCTCCAACGCCACGTTCATCCTGCGCAACACCCTGCGCGAGGAGCGCATGTTCAACGTGCGCTTCCGCGAGCTGACGGTCGACGCGAAGCGGCCGTTCATCCAGCGCGGCGCCATCGTGGTGGACCTGGGCCAGGAGCTGACGGCGCTGTGGCAGGCCGCGGGCGGCAAGGCCGAGGGCATCGAGCGCGTCGGTGAGACGCAGTTCCGCGTCGCCGACCCGACCCGCGCGATGTTCAACATCCCGCTGAAGCCGCTTCAGGAGTTCAACGTGGGCCTGGAGTTCAAGGACAACGACTTCACGGGCAAGCAGACGGAGGACTTCGTCCAGTACGACTTCGCGGCCGTGCTGGAGGACCCGTCCGCCGAGGGGAAGACCCAGGCCATCGGCGGCGTGACGTACTACCTGCGCGTCGCGCAGCCGTAGGCCCCGCACCCGGGACGTGAGCGAGGCCGGGTGGAGGCGTCGAGGCCACCCGGCTTCACACGGAGGTGTCCGGACCTGATAGATGCCGCCCCAGGCATCACCGTGAGCGAGGCGCGAGACTCCCAGATTCTGCTGAGCTTCGACGCGCCGCCGCTCCCCGGCGACGTGCCCTCGCGACTGCCCAGCCCATTCGCACCCGGGCCTCCCGTGCGACTCGCCCGAGTGGCCGCGGAGGCGCTGCAACACCGGCTGCGGCTCGAGCAGGCACGGTGGGAGGAGCTGTGGCGCCCCGGTGGTGGCAAGATGTTCGGGGTGCTGGTCGTCGAGGCATCACCCGGACAGTGGGGCTTCCTGTGCGCGTTCTCCGGGATGCTGGGAGGCAACTGGCGGGTGGAGGGCTTCGTCCCGCCCCTGTTCAATCCCGAGGCACGCGCCGCCTTCCTGCCCGCGGGTGAGGCGGAGCTCGCGGCGTTGGGGCGTCAGTACGCGGAGCTGACGGAGCAGTGCGCCCGCCTCACGCCGCGGCTCCCAGGTCGAGAGTCCGAGCTGCGAATGCTCGAGGCGCAGCGCCGGGAGGTCGCGCACCTGCGAGCCGAGCGCTCCCGCGCCTTGTGGCGACAGCTCTCCACGGGCTTCGAGGTCCCCAATGCGCGCGGTGAGCTGCGCTCCATGTCCGCGCTGTTCGCACCCCGTCCGCCCCCCGGGGGCGCGGGAGACTGCGCGGCGCCCAAGCTGCTGGCCTGTGCGTACCGTCATGGCTGGCGGCCCCTGGCGCTCGCGGAGTTCTGGTGGGGCGCGACACCGGTCGGGGGAGAGCGGCGGTCGGGCGCGTACTACCCGGCCTGCGACAACAAATGCGGGACGGTGCTGCCCTTCATGCTGGAGGGGATGGACGTGGAGCCCGCTCCCGCCCGGCCCGCCCCTGTCCTCGACGAGAGCCCGGTCCGAGTGCTGCACGAGGACGCGGCGGTGCTCGTCGTCGACAAGCCCCATGGACTCCCCTCCGTGCCGGGACGGCACTCGCCCGGACGGGATTCGGTGCTCGTCCGACTCCTGGAGCGATTCCCCGACCTGACCTCCGCGCACTTCATCCACGCGCTCGAAGCGGAGGTCTCGGGCCTGCAAGTGATTGCGCGAGACACCGCGACCCAGGCCGCGCTCCAGCGGCAGCTCTCTCGCGGAGAGGCCGAGCACCGGCATGTCGCCTGGGTCGACGGGCTCCTCACGCAGGAGCAGGGACGAATCGACCTGCCGCTGCGCGGCACGACCTCGGGTGCGCTCGAGACGCTCGCGAACCCTCGGAATGGCAAGCAGGCCCAGACCGACTGGCGGGCCACCCAGCGCAGTGGGACTCGCACACGCGTGCTGTTGTGGCCTCGGACGCGCCACGCGATGCAGCTGCGCATCCACGCCGCGCACCCGCTGGGGCTGGGCGTGCCCCTCGTCGGTGACCCCCGCTTCGGAGTCGAAGACACGCGGCTGCTGCTGCATGCAGAGGGACTGGGCTTCACCCACCCCGTGACAGGCGAGCGTCTGGATTTCTCCTCGCCGCCTCCGTTCTGACCCGGCCCTCCGAGTTGCTCTTGTGCCGGGGGTTCCGGATGATGACGGGAGCCCGTCGTTCTTCGCCCGCGCATCCTCACGCCCAGAGGCCAGACCATGGATGCGCTCGACACGCTGCTCTCGCAGCGCCCTTCGACGGACCGCTTCGCCAAGGCCCTGGCGTTGCTCGAGGCGCTGCCCACCCCTGAGCGCGAGCAGGCCGTCGACCGGGCCAGGACCGCGCTGGAGTCCTGGCCCGACGCCACGCGTGAAGCCCCCGCCGCCGCGTGGCAAGACATCCAGCAGGGCATGGCGCCCCCTTTCTGGTGGCCCCTGGTCCGTCACCTCCAGCTCGCGGAGGGAGACTCGTTGGAGGTGGGCCCGGCGCTCGCCCCGCTCACCTCCGTGAGTTCGAGCCAGGTGAGCGTGGATGTCTCGCCCCTTCGCGAGGCGCATCAGCTTCGCGCGCTCGACCTCACCGGGAACGAGGCCCTCGAGAGCCTGGACTTCCTCCAGACGACTCCGCGACTGGAGCGGCTCGTCCTGTCGGGGTTGGAGTTGCTCCCGGACCTCGCTCCCCTTCGTGCGCTTCCCGCCCTCCACTCGCTCACCCTCACCTTCAACCCCACCCTCGACGACATCGCGCCGCTTGCGTCGCTGAAGGTGCTGCGGTGGCTCGAGCTCTCTGGCAACGAGCGACTGGAGGACTTCGGGCCGCTGGCGACGCTCACGGAGCTGGAGCGCCTGGTCGTCGATGACTGCGGGGGCCTGCGCGACCTCGCCTTCGTGGAGGCACTCCCGAAGCTGCGACGGCTGTCGGCGAGGCGGCTTCCGCTGCTGGAGGAGCTCCGCCCGCTCGCGAACTCGCGGCTCCAGGAGCTCTCGCTGGGAGGCGCCAGGCTCTCCGACGGCACCCCCTTGGGGAGCATCACCTCGCTCACCCGGCTGGTGCTGATGGAGGTGCCCCGCCTCGCGGACCTGTCCTTCCTCCAGTCACTTGCGGCGCTGCGAACCCTCCACCTCTCCGAGCTCTCCATCGCACTGCCCCGGCTGAAGGCTCCCGCGCTGGAGGAGCTGTTCATCTCGCACTGCGCCCAGGTGTTGGACCTGAAGGCCCTGGAGGCGCTGCCTGCGCTGAAGGTGCTGACGCTCGAGGACCTGCCGGTGAAGGACCTCACTCCGTTGGCGGGGCTGCCCCAGCTCGAGCGGCTGGCGCTGACGCGCTGCCCGCACGTCCGGGACCTCTCGCCCCTCGCGCGGCTCCCACTGCGGCAGCTCGCGCTCATCGAGCCGGCTCCCGCGCTCGACACGAGCCCGCTCCCTCCGGGCTGCGAAGTCATCCGCTGACGACCCGCGCCAGGACTCGGCGCGACGAGCCCGCAGCCGAGCCAGACCTCCCACGAAAATCCGTGGGGGCCCCTGGAAAGTCGATTCGGTCCCAGCGGGGCCTCGCGAGAAATCAAGGACCTGGAGCTGGCAGTAGACTTGCTCGAACCGTCCCAGCCCTTAGCAAGTGAGTGTGCCGATGAAATGGTCGATGGGTGGAATCGCGGTCGCGCTGTTCGCGGTGGGATGCGGTGGTTCGGAGGGGGAGCCGACGGGAACCGACGATGGCTCGAAGCGGGAGGTCGAGTGTGGAGCCTTCCGGCTGACCTTCGAGGAGGACTACGGCTTCTGCCACGAGGGCTGCCGCAGCAGGTTGGAGCTCTCGAGTGATGGTACCGGTAGCGCGGCACGCTCGGAGGCACATGAGCCTCCTCGGACGAAGCGGGACTTCACGCTGACCGAGGAGGAGCTCGCCGCCGTGAGAACCGGCCTCGAGACCGGCAACGCCATCACCTGGGACCGGAACTACGGCTGCCCGGATTGTTTCGACCAGGGGAGCTACGAGCTCACCTATGAGTCCTGCGACGAGCAGCGGACCACGGTCTTGGACCCCACCGAACAACCGGCGGAGCTCAAGCCGTTGGTCAAGACGCTGCGGGCCCTCCTCCACGCGAACAGGCCCTGAGCCGGCTCCCGAGGGGACTCGGCCCTCGGGAGCAGCGGACTACCCGCCGGAGCTGCTCCGGCGGAACATCTCCGCCAGGGCCCTGCCGAGCGCGAGGCCGCCCTGCCTTGCAATCTCCACGATGCGGTCGGCCAACTGCTGCTGCTCCGCCGTGGGCGGCTGTCCGCGCGAGATGGAGTTCAGCAACTGCTGACGGATGTCGGCCGCCTGTCCGTACGCGCTCATGGACGTGAACTGGTCGCCCACCACATTCCGCTTCAGCGACCTCACGCTGTAACCACACAGCAGCGAGGAGACGGGGAAGTAGCGCGCCCACAGCGCGTTCAGCGGATTGAGCGCGGTCTGCGGCGGCAGGCGATACGACGCGGCGATCTGCCGTGCCCAGACGAACTGGTGGGCGTGCGACTGCGCGCTGGTCAACATGGCCCGCAGCTCGGCGTCGCTCACGTCGTCCATCTGCCCCCACGTCGACCGGAGGGAGGTGCCCTCGACCGAGACCTCGAACCGCTGCGCCCCCGTCGCCACCGAGCCCCGCAGGTCGAACACCAGCTCCGGCCGCGCTCCGTTCGCCTCGATGCTCGCGATGACCCGGCGAGACTCGTAGCGGCCCGGCCCGAAGGACGCCCGGAGCGTCTGCGGGGTGAGCTGGATGAGGAGGTTCGGCTCCGGGAAGTACACCGAGCGCGGGTCGACGGAGGCCATCGCCTGGCGTACGGCCATGTCGAGCTGCCCGCTGAGCCGCGTCCTCAGGTCCGCCGTCTGTCCCGTCAACGGAGGGTCCATCCGCAGCTCGAACTCGTAGCCACCCGTCGCGACGATGGGGGCGCCTCCATCACTCTGTCGACGCCCTCGGCGGGACCTCGGCCCCACGTCGCGCACCATCGCGTTGAGGATGCGGTCGAAGCGCTGGAAGAGGGCCTCGTTGCCGCCGGCCCCGGCCCCTTCTCGCGCCGGGTTGAAGTTGACGGTGTCCGGGTCGGAGACGTGGACGAAGACGGTGTCCGCGCGCCGCAGCAGGCCCGCTCGGAAGGACGAGGTCTCACCGGCCTGGAGGAGCTGCGTGCGCAAGGCCCCGTAGGGGATGATGGCCGCGTTGGAGCGGTTGCGCGCCTCCTCGGCCTCGGCCGCCGTCCGGGACGCGGGCGGCGTGAGCTGCGCGTCGTTGTAGACACGCCGCACGTCGGCGACGCTCGCGGCTTCGGCGCCCGTCTCGCGGTCGGCCCAGCGAGGTCTCCACATCAACCCGAAGACCGCCCACGGATACGCGGCCCCCGCGCCACCCGAGGCGCGCCGGGTGACCTCGGCGACGTTGCGCCCGGCCAGGTCGTCGACGGCGTTCACCGCGACGACCAGGCTGAAGCGCTGCCCCGCTTCCTGCGGTGAGCCGAAGGCGGAGAGGTACTGGGTCGCGATGGAGGCCGGCTGAGGCCCCCCGAGCGACACGGGCGTGTTGCCGATGTACCCGCGCGGAGACCTCGCGCTCGCGGGCCCGCTCAGCTGCCCGCCTCGGGACTGGCCCACCCGCGCGGTCTGCACGACGCCCGGCTCCGTCTTGATGCGGTAGCGGAACGCCTCTCCCGCCGGCACGGTCTCGTTCAGCGCGTTGGTGTTCTGCCGCGCCGTCGGGTTGACCTGGCCCTGCACGTCCCAACGGCGACCCGCGGCAACCACCGTCAGCGTCTGGAAGCCGTACCGCATCCGGATGGCGGTGAGCAGCGGGGTGAGCACCGCCCCGCCGACGCGCCTCCCCGCGAACCGGTTGACCGCGGTCACCGCCGCCGCCATGCCCAGCCGGAGCCGCTCGGCGGGGTCCTGCGGCAAGCCCGCCTGGGCGATGAACCGGCCCAGCCGCCGCGCCTGCGCGACAATCCACTCCACCACCCGGTCGAGGCCCCGGTCGATGGGCTGGCGCACGCGGTTGATGACCCCCGTCACCGCGTCGCTCACCCGGCCCAGGCCCGCGATGCGAGCCAGGAAGCTGATGACGAGCGTCAGCATGCCCGCCATCGTCCGCTCCACCCGGCTCGCCGCGGGAGCCAGCGCGCCGCTGGCGATGGCCGCCAGCGAGTCGATGAACGACGCCGCCACCTGCGAAATCTGGCGCAGCCGCTCCACGAAGAACATCACCGTGTTGTAGATGGCGATGATGGCCTGGATGAACGCGCCCGCGGGGTTGAGGCTCGTCAGCAGGCGCGTAATCGCCGCCTGCACCACGCGGTCCTTCACGAAGGTCATGATCTGCTCCATGACCATGTCGCGCAGGTTGGTGAGGCTCTCGAGAATCTTCTGCCACGCCGCCGCGGGTCCCTGCGTCACCAACGTGACGACCAGGTCGAACGCGGTCTCCATCGCTCGCACCGCGGGCTCGCCGACGGCGCGCACCAGCTTCTGGCGGATGTTCTGCCAGGTGAGCCCCAGCACGCTCAGCACGAACTTGAGGATCTCCGGCAGCGTGAGGCCCTGCGGGATGTAGATGCCCGCGCCGCCCATCGCGCCCGTAATCCAGCCGACGAGCGAGGCCCGCAGGTGGGTCAGGAAGTTCGTGGAGAACTGCCGGAAGCCCATGATGCCCGCGCGCACCAGGTTGCCGATGAAGCCGATGGGGTTGCGCAGGATGGTGCGGAACGTCGCCGCCGCCTTCTTCAGGTACGGCATCACTCCGGGCGCCACCACCGCGAAGATGATTTCGAGCAGGTTCCAGACCGCCTCCCCCGCCCAGCTGATGAACCGGCCGATGAAGCCGCCGAACACCGCCCCCACCTTGGAGAAGGCGCGCGGCAGGAGGACGATGTCCATCAACTCCAGCGAAGTGAAGGCCCGGACGAACAGGCCCGGAATCTCCCGCACGAAGCCCATCAGCGCGCCCATGGCGCCCTGGAACCAGGCCCAGGCACGCGCCACCGCGTTGGACTGCTTCAGGTTGTTCCAGACCTCCTCCTGGCCAATCAGCTTCATGAAGCCGCCAATCAGCGTGTCGGCGTTGCGAGGCACCGGGTCTCCGGTGACGGGGTCCTCGCCCAGGATGGCCTTCAGCAAGTCGTAGCCGCGCGTGCCCTCCGCCAGCCGGCCCAGGGGGCGCAGGATGGCGTCCTTGATGAACTTGATGATGCCGGTGATGAGCCCCTTGCCGAAGCTGATGATGCGGTCGATCGGCTCGGTGAAGATGCGCTTGGCCCGCTCCCAGACACCGCCCAGATCGAAGATGTCCGACCAGCTCAGCGAGTCGAGGAAGCGGTCGATGCCGTCCTTGATGAGGCGGCCCGTCATGCCCAGGGAGCTGATCTGCTGCTCCACCCAGGCGCCCACCTTCTCGAAGACGCCATGGTTGTCCAACGCCTGGGTGATGAGATTGCCCCCGGGGATGAACTCGACGATGGCCCGCAGGATGTTCGCCGCGCTGCGGTCCACGCGGCTCATGTTGATGGGGTTGACGCCCAGGATGATGGTGAACATCCGGAAGCCGGGGATGTTGTAGGCCTTGTCCGCGAAGTAATCGAGCGCGTCGCTGATGCCCAGGCGTTGCACCTGCGGCGCCGACTGCTGCGTCACGGTGACGTCCTCGCTGCGATGGACGGTGGCCTGCTGGGGCGCGGCGCCCTGCTGGATGGTGTGGGTGAGCTCGTGCGCGATGAGCTCCTGGCCGTCCGCGCTGTCCGGGCGGTAGCGGTCCTTGCCGAAGTAGATTTGATTGCCCACCGTGAAGGCCTGGGCATTGAGCTGGCGGCTCAGCTGCGCGGCCTTGGAGCCGGTGTGGATGCGCACGCCGCTGAAGTCCGCCTTGAAGCGCGGCTCCATGAAGCGGCGGACACTCAGCGGCAACGGGGCTCCCGAGGAGCTGCTGTTGGCGATGTCCGCCGCGACGTTGGAGGCCACGTTGGGCTGGCCCTCGGCCTTGCGCTGCATCATCCCCACCGCCTCCGCGAACCGGGCGACGTGGGGGGACTTCATGCCGCGACGCGGGCCATCCCCGAGCTTCTCGTCCAAGGCGGACTTGCGCTGGACGCTGGCCTCACCGCCCGAGGCCATCACGGTGGGCTCGGGCGCGCCCATGCGCATGACCTTCTTCGCGGTGGACTCGGCCTCCACCTCCGCGGAGTCCTTGGGCGAGGACACCCGGAGCGGGCTCTGCGCGACGGGATGCGCCGCCGGGGCCGGACTCGTCGTCGCGGCGCGATTCACCGTCTTGGGCTGGGCGGTTTCCATGGCCTAGAGCGACCGCCCTTCCTTCAAGAGCTCGCGGCGCAGCCCCTCCTCCACGTCCTCGAGCAGGAGGGTGTTGCCGCCCCGGCCCAGCGCCTTGAGCGAGGAGTAGCGGACGACGTTCATGATGGTGCCGCCCGCGACGTCGAACCGCTCCGCGAGGCGGGCCAGGTCGATGCGCGCCTCCAGCTTCGCCTTCGCGGGGAAGGCCTCCTTCCACAGGCGCAGGCGCTCTCCCGGCCGGGGCACGGGGAACTGCACCACCGAATGGAAGCGGCGCACGAAGGCGTCGTCGATGTTGGCCTTGAAGTTCGAGGCGAGGATGACGACACCGTCGAACTCCTCGATGCGCTGGAGCAGGAAGCTGATCTCCTGGTTGGCGTAGCGGTCGTGCGAGTCGTCCACGCGGGTCCGCTTGCCGAAGAGCGCGTCGGCCTCGTCGAAGAAGAGAATCCACCGCTTGTGCTCGGCCAGGTCGAACACCCGCCCGAGGTTCTTCTCCGTCTCGCCGATGTACTTCGAGACGACCATGCTCAGGTCGACCTTGTAGACGTCACAGCCGCAGTGCTTCCCCAGCAGGCACGCGGACAGCGTCTTCCCCGTCCCCGGAGGGCCGTAGAAGAGGCTGGTGAAGCCCGGACGCAGCTTGTGCCCCATGCCCCAGTCGTGCAGCAGCTCGCGGCCATGCAGCACCCAGCTCTTCACCTCTTCCAGTTGCTCCAGGGTGCTCTGCGGAAGGACCAGGTCCTTCCAGTCGAGCTCCGTCTGGATGAGCCGCGCCGGGAAGTCGCTGTTGAAGGTGGGCTTGCGCTCCAGGCCCGTGGTGAAGCGGTGCAGGTACTCGCGCGAGAGCGTCAGCACGCCGCCGAGCTGGGACTCACCCGCGGCCACGGGGGACAGGTGCAGCACGTTGTGGCGCGCGAGGAAGTGGTCGCCCTCGAACAGGCGCGTCGCCTCGAAGCGCGCGGTCAGGTCGTCGCCCGACAGCAGGAAGGCCGCCGTCTCTCCCGTGGGGAGGAACCCACCGTGGTTGGCGCCGTGCGCGCCGCCGAACTCCGTGAAGCCGCGCTGGGTGGCCTCGTTGCGCGTCCACAGCACGTCGAGCAGCTGCGGCCGGACATGGGGCAGCAGCGCGAGCAGGAGGATGAGCCGCTGCGGCGGCGGCACCTGGTGCTGCTGGATGAACGAGGCATACGGCGAGCGGCTCCCGTCGAGCGACGGAGGCGGCAGGTCCCTGGGCTCCGGGTGAGGCTCCGCCCCTGGACCGAAGTAGGACTTGAGCCGGGCATCGAGGAACCGCGCGAACCACTCGAACTCGCGCTCGAGGTCCTTCGCGTTGTCCGTCAGTGCGTCGGCCATTCCGTGAAGATTGGTTGTCTCATCCATGGCAGCTTCACCGTGCCGATTCCCCACGGAATGGCCCCCAGCAGGACATCGAAGGCCTGTGACTCCACGCGGAGCAGCAGGCCGTGTTCTTGTTCACGCACGAAGCCCCGGCGTCGCAGGAACGAACCGCGCAGTCCCTGCACCGAGGTGTTCTTCAGCGCCTTCCAGTGTTCGACGACGGCCTGGAGCAGCGCGTCCGCCTCTTCATGGTCCGAGGGCTGGAGCAGCCCGCTGGAGACCGGAAGGTGCGCATCGGGCTTCAGGCCGAGCAGCAGCTTGATGAAGTCCAGCTCGAACTCGTGGACCTCTCCCTCACCCACCGCCAGCAGGTGGAGCAGCGCCGCGGCGCGAGGCAGCGTGTCGGCGGGGAGCTCCGGCCGCTTCGCTTCCTTGACGCCGGTGCTCTCGAAGAAGCGAGACAGGTACGGGTGCAGGAGCAGCAGCCCCGCGTGGCTCACCGGCAGGAGGAAGGGCTCCGCCTCCGCGCCTGGCCCCGAGGGACGGGCCGCGACACGCGGCGCCTCCTGCTCGTGAGCCCTGTCGGGAGACGGCTCGGAGCGCTCGCCGGAGAGGGCCTCGCGAGGAGGCAGGACCCGCGGCCCGACCTCGCCCCGAGGCGGCGCTTCCGTCAGCGCCAGCCAGCGCCGGAACAGCGAGCCCACGACCTCTGGAAGCCTCGACGTCAGCGCCTCCGCGGTCCGGCCGCCGCTGTCTCCCACCGCGCGCACGAGGTGCGCCACCAGCTCTTCGGCGGAAGCCACCTCGGGCCCGGTGCGGCTCGCGGACAGGAGCACCGAGGCGAGCAGCAGCCGTGCGTCTCGGGAGAGCGCCGGCGTGACCTCGCCACTCAGCGCCACGATGGCCCGGGCCACCTCCGCACCCCAGTCGCCCTTCGCCAACCCCGTGGCGATGACAGCCCACTGCACGATGGGGAGCAACTGGAGCAGGCGGAAGGAGAAGGCCACCCCACCAGCGTCGAGCCCTGTCCGTGAGCCAGGACGCATCCTCAGATGTTCGAGCGCCTCGGGCGCCTCCAACCGCAGCGTCTCGAGGACCTGCTCCCGCTCCAGTCCCGCCAGGGCCCAGGGCAGCGAGCCGGTCTCCAGGTAGTGACTCCGGAGCTGCCCGAGCCCCGCCGGGCCCAGCGTGCTCAAGGGCTCCGCGCGCTCGGCGGAGACACCCTCGACCGCGCCTCGTCCCACGCCGGCCTGCCTCACCTGCTCGAGTCCCCGACCCGCCGCGACGTCGCGCGGGCCTGGGACTCCCGTCGTATCTCCTTCGCCTCTCGCGACGCTCCCGTGCGCCTCCGCCTGTCCTCCCACCGCGCCTACGGCCCCGCGGCGGACCGCCTGGCTCAGCTGCTCCCGCACCTGCTGGTAGAGCAGCTCGGGCAACCGCTCCGCGAGCCCCTCCGTGCCAGCGATGCGCAGGTGAAGCTCCAGCCTGGGCAGATGGACGACGGCGTCCCCCGGCGCGACCTCGTCGAAGGCGCGCTCGAAGGCGGGCAGCAGCACGCCCTCCATCTCGTCGCGCACCTGCTGGCGCGCGGCGAAGGCCTCCTCCGAGGTCCGCGTCTGGACTCGCCAGCGTTGCCGGCGAATCCTGTGGGGGAGCGGCGCCATGGGACTAGACGCCCTTCATCGTCATCATGTTCGTGATGACCGACGCCAGCATGGGCTTGCCCGACGTGCTCACCTTCTGGAGCCCGTTCTTCGCGGTCCTCAGTCGAGAGGAGTCGAGCTTCATCATCTGCTGGCCCGCCTCGGTCAGCGCCTTGTACTCCGCGCTGCCGACGGCGACGTCCTGCCCCGACGTCGAGACGGTCCGCGCGGTGGTGGAGATGGCCGCCGCCAACTCCTGCTGCGCCAGGGTGAGGTCCGCGCGCAGGCGCGTCTTCACCGCCTCGGTGATGCCCGGCTCCAGCATCTGGTTGCGCACGAAGTCCACGCGCTGGCTCGTCATCTCCAGCTCGCGCAGGTTCATGTCCAGGTAGTTCGTCGGAACCCGGGAGGGCGCCTCCTTCAGGGAGGGGCTCTTCACGATGATTTCGAAGGACTCCTTGATGCCGCGGAAGTAGTCCTCCGTCGGCTTGATGACCTCCATGATCCTCGGGTCGACGGCCTCCTGGCGGAAGATGTCCAGCCGCTCCCGCACGTACTTCTGGACGGGGGGCAGGACCTTGATGCCGTTGGTGACAATCCAGCCGGGCTTGACGTCCGGACGCGGCAGCGGCTTCTCGTCCACCACCTGCTCGACGGGCTCGGGGCAGTGGTAGGAGAGCATGAAGTCCGCGACCACGGTGTTCGTGAGGTCGTAGACGAGGACGAACGTCCCGCCTCGCGCCACGCCGGCGAAGTGCTCGGCACCCGGGTTCTCCGTGAGGAACTTGTTGAAGAGCAGCTTGTCGTCCTCGCCGCCCTCCCAGACGGAGATCTCCTCGTCCAGCCAGTCGAGCCACCAATGGTGCGGGTTGCCGATGTACGCATCGAAGGGCGTGACGAACTCGGTCTTCACCGCGTTGCCCAGCTCGTACTTGAACTCGCCGGCCGCCTGCATCGCGTCGCGCATGTCGGCCTTCAGCACCGCCTTGTTCGTCTGGTAGTCCCCGTACTGCTTCACCAGCTGCGACCTGGCGCCCGTGGCCTTGGTCTGGACGGCGGTGTTCTTCTGCGTCGCCGTCTCCTTCACCGTGCGCGCCGGCGTGCCCTGCCCGTCCTCGGGGATGTCGCGGACCTGCCCCAGGTCCACCGCGGCGAACACCTGGTTCTTGAAGGTGGTGCTGAACGAGAGGACGTCATCCATCTGATGCGACAGCTCCTGGCGCACCATGTGGTGGAGCCGGTGCATGTCCGTGTAGCGCCGGCGCTTGCGCGGCAGCCGCGTCCGGTCCGTGCCCAACATGATGGAGCGCACGATGAAGGGCAGGTTGCGGTTGCGAATCTCCGTCTGGAGCGCCGCCGTCACCGTCTCCACGTTGCCGCCCAGGTGTCCTTCGATGCGGAAGAACGGGAAGCGCCCCAGCTGCGCGGTGAGCGGGCTGGCCGCCGCGCCCTGCGCGTTGTACTGGGCCGCGTTGTAGGAGTAGTTCGTCGCCTCCGCGCCCCGCTTGCTGCGCGCGTAGCTCCAGGTCCGGTGGATGTTCGCGTCGTAGTAGTAGGGGATGGCGCGCTCCTCCAGGCTCTGGTCCTCGAAGAGGCTGGGGGTGACTCGCACCGGCAACGTGCCCGTGGGCAGCACGAAGGTGGTGATGAGCGCGTGGAGCTTCTGCGCCAGGAAGCGCGCGTGGCGCAGCTGCTCCGTCGTCGCGCTGGCCGCGGGCGCCGGGTAGTAGCCCGTGCGGTCCTCCGGCGCGCTCGCCGCCACGCCCCCGAGCAGCAGGTGCTTGGGGAAGGCACTCACGTCGGGGCTGCACACCGTCGTCTCGCCGAAGAGCTGCTCGCGGAACGCCTCGTGGGTCTCCACCACGTCCTTGAGGAAGCCGTAGTAGTACTGGATGCCCGTGCCCGTGCTCGCGAAGGACACCTGGAGCGAGGCCAGCCGCTCGAGCCAGAGGGAGGTCGGGTCGCCCAGGGGGAACAGGTCCGCGAGGAAGCCCGCGCAGTTCGCGTAGACGCGAGGCAGCGCGCCCAGCAGCTTCGTGTGGATGCTGTTGCAGGCCGCCCGGTACACCCCGGCCAGGTCGTTCAGCGACGCGGCGGCGGTGATGGACGGCCGGTCCGCGACCACGGGCGTCAGCGCACGGGCCGCGCGGTCCGGCGTGGTGAAGGTCTCCTTGAGGCGTGAGACGTTCGCCCGGTCGAGGAGCAGCACCTTGGGCGTGTTCACCACCGTCTTGCCCAGGTTGTCGCAGTCGGTGCCGGAGCAGATGTCCTCGTCCGCCTCGTAGCTCTCCACCAGCAACGCGGCCACCATCGTGCCCAGCGTCCGCTGGGTGCGGGAGGCGAACTCGCTCAGGGGAAAGACATTGCCCGGGGCCTGCGCGCCCTCCCGGACCAGCTCGAACAGCGCGATGCGCGCCGGTCCGACACCGAAGGGCGTGTAGTCCGGCGCCGCCACGTCATATTCCTTGAAGCGGTCGAACACGGCGTGGGCGGACAGCCGGGCGAGGTCGCCGTCGGTCGTCACCCCCACGCCTCGCGACACCGTCACGCGGTTGGCGGCGAGGGACACCTGCAGACCGCAGGAGATGCCCACGCCCGAAAGGCTCACCCGTGTCAGCCGCTCCTGGTCGTCCAGATAACTGGAGACGCTGTTGAGCTGCTTCTCGGTCAGGACCTGGTCCTTCTCGAAAACGGTGTAGCCGGAGGAAATGCTGCTCAAGTTGATGAGTGCTTGCGCCATATCGCTTGCTCCCGACGAGCCTTCTCGGTCCCGCTCTCACTCCGCGGTGTTGCCGCTGCCGAGCGCCCCGCGCCCGACGATGAACTTGGGATGTGCTTCCCCGCTGTCACACTCCGCCAGCCGCGCCACGGGGTAGACGTTCTTCACCTGGTACAGCGCGTCGATGAGCGCCTGGAGCTTCTCCGTGCGCCCGTCCTTGGAGCCCCCCGCCCTCAGCTCCAGCCAGGGCTTGTAGGCCTGCTCCACCCGCGCCATGTCTTCACGGCTGACCCAGCAGACCTTCGGCAGCAGGTGCGCGGGCGTCTCCTGCCGGATGACCTCCTCGGCGAAGCGACGGAAGTCCATGTCGCGGAAGCGGCCCGCGTACGCGGGGAGGATGAACTGCACGCGGAAGGAGAACGGGTCGTCGTCCGCGCAGTCGGTGCAGTGGGGGTCCACGCACACGGGAGGGAACGGGTCCGTCTCCGTCTCCGCCAGGAGGAGGATGTTCTCGAGGAGATACATGCCCTCCTCCGCGTAGTGCGTCCCCAGGTACACCATCAGGTCATCGATGGCGGTCTCCCGCGCGTCCTCGCTGTCGAAGGACGCGTCGTGCCGCGCGAGCACCGCGCCCGTGTCGTCGACGATGTTGAAGCTGAACCGGTCCGCCTCCGGGCTCACGCGCTGGTAGCCGGAGGGCAGCTGCGCGAAGCGGAGGGCCAGGTGCATGGCCGCGCGCGCGAGCGCCTCCGAGGCGAAGGGGCTCACGCTCTGGAAGAGGGCCTCTTCCGTCTCCCGGTGACGCACCAGGAAGTGCGACTCCGCCTCCGGGCTGGTGGTGACCTCCAGGAAGCTGTCCTCGGGCGGCGCGGCGAGGTCCCTGCGGCGCGTCTGGGTGAGGCCCAGGAGGTGGGCCACCCGGCGCTCCAGGCCCGAGATGTTCTCCGAGTCCCAGAGGTCCGCCGCCCCCTGGAGGCTGGCGTTGTAGGCCAGGCCCCGCTCCGCGCCGATGGCGGGCTGGTGGCGCAGGAACTCGCACTGCGCCCGCACCAGGCTGCGAGGGCTCGCGCCGAAGCGCGAGTACATGAGGGACGCGTACTCGTGGAACCGCTCGGCGAAGCGGGCGAGCAGGTGCTCCAGGAACCGGTTGCGGCGGTCGGCCAGCACCGAGGCGTCCTCGACCTCGTCCTCCAGCGTGCGCGCCACGTCGCTGGTGCCGTAGATGCGGGCGGAGTCCGTGAACGAGGTGACGGCCTGGTAGAAGTACGTCCGGTGCACGGCGGGGTCGGTGGAGAACAACTCCCGCACCCGCGCCAGCTGGGCGCAGTAGTTGGCCATCACCTGGTCGAAGAACAGCAGGTAGGCCTTGAGCTGCCAGGCCTGCGCCCGACGCGCGTCGTTGGCGCCGCTGGGCAATCCCTGGGGCCCCAGGCCATACAGCGCGGGGAAGTGGTTCTGGAACGAGTGGTAGCGCTCCGGCTTCCGGGCCCGGCCCAGGGGGATGGGCAGGTCGTACTCCTCCACCGTCTCCAGCTTCGCGCGGGCCGCCTCCGCGAGGTCGCCGTAGTGCGCGTCCACCTGCGCGGCCGTCGGCACCACCGGCATGTTGCGCTTGTAGAGCACCAGCCGGGAGAGCTGCCGGTCCAGCGTGGCCCGCCTGCCACTCTTCACGGGCACGCGCCACTTGTCGGCCTGGGCCTTCGTCGCGCCCTTGGGGTTGATGAGCACGTCGCGCACCGCGCGCACGCCCTCGATGTCCATGAGGATGCTGATGATGTCCGACAGGCGCAGCTCCGTGCGCAGCTCGGCGCGCTCCAGCTCCTCGTCGTCGATGAAGCCGCACTGCAGCGCGGGCCCCTCGAAGAGGTCCTGCACGGTGTAGCGGCTGCCGTCCGCCCGGCGCCGCTCCAGCATCTCGCTCAGGCTGTAGCTGGGCACCGGCGGCGACAGGTACTGCTGCACCCGGAAGAGAATCTCCGCCTTCACCCGGGCCGAGTCCGCGTCGGGGTTCAGCTCCAGCTCACCGCAGAGGACGAACTCCTCGGGCGTGACGACGTCGACGCCGCTGAAGCGCTCGCCCAGGTTGCGGTTCGCCTCCAGGCGCGTGGTGACGGACTGGAGGACCCCGGCGCGCTGCTCCGCCGTCACGCCGTCCATGAAGTCGACGAGCACGCGGTGGACGCCGCGCACATGGACCTCGCGCACGCCGGGAAGGTCGGGCGCCTCCCAGTAGAGCTGGGCCGTGCTGGGAGCCAGGAAGTACCGGATGACCTCCGGCAGCAGCCACGCGTTCTTCACCCCGGGCAGGTCGATGAGCAGCTTGCGGTAGTCCAGCACCGTCAGCGGGCGCATGGGCAGCACCTGCCGCGCGGTGAAGAACTGCGCCTTCATGTTCGCCGCGTTGTTGCTCTCGGTGGCGAGCAGGTCCTCCAGGGGGAATGACGTCCGGTAGGACAGGTCCGTCAGCGCGTAGGACAGGAGCTCCAGCGTGGTGACGCCCGGGTCATGCGTGTTGTGGTCCGTCCAGACGCGGTGGGCCAGCCGGCGCACGTGCTCCAACCCGAGCGCGAAGAGCTGCTCCTGGTCGAGCCGGGGCTCGAGGGTTTCATTTCGGGAGATGGTCAGTGAGAGCATGGCCGGACCTTCACGCCTCCGCGTCCTTGATGAGGTGCATGGGTGCGGAGACCAGCAGCGCATCCGGCGTCTGGGGATGAGCCTCCTGGACGTCCTGGGAGCCGCTGCCGCCACCCGTGTGGCTGTACATCTTGAAGTCAGTGACGAAGTCGACGTACTCGCGCTCCTCGACGAAATCGAGCAGCACGGACTTGTAGACATGTCCGCCGAACGTGAGACGCCGGTCCGCGGAGAAGGCCCAGGGCGACAGGAATTGGATGAGCTCCTGCTCCAAGAGCTTGCTGTAGAAGTTGAACTCGAAGCCCGGGTGGAGCTTCACCTTGAAGTCGAGCTGAATACGCTGGTAGCGCGGATTCTTCGCTCGCGCCTGGACCTGCATGCCGGTGTGCTCTCGCAGGAACGTGTCGATGCGGCTGAGCGTGTCCGCGTCCACCTTGGGCTCCAGCGGGTCCCTGGCGTTCTTGTTGCGCAGGTCCGGGATGACGACCACCAGCGCGTGGCCCGGCGCGAGCCAGGAGCCGTCCTTCGCGTGGGGGATGCACTTGGCGTGGTACACGCCGGGGAAGTGGCCCAGCACCAGGCGCTCGTAGTCCCAGGCGGTGAGGCACCGGCCTCGGTGGCGCAGCCGCTCCGCGGCCCGGGTGCGGAGCGCTTCATCGGACTCCTCGGGCCGCCCGCCGAAGGACGCGAAGGGCTGGGTGACGCTCCGGACGGTGGCGATGGGCGTCTTGAGCTTGCCGATCTTCCCCTCGGGCAGCGGCGCCAGCAGATGCGAGGGATGCGCCCCTTCCGCCTGGAGCCGCACCTCCACGGCGTTGGCCGCCACGCGGACGAGCTGTGAGACGGCGCCCGTGTCCCGCGTCACCGCGGCCTTGAGCCAGACGAGTCCCCCCGGGAGCACGGTGTTGTGCACCGTCGCCTCGCGGGGAATCACGAACGTCACCGTGCCGCTGGTCAGCAGGTGGTTCGTCGTGTCGAGCACCACCTCGCCCTGCCCCATCGCCTTCCAGTAGTTGTCGCAGAGGACGGACCAGCGCAGGGGCTGCCGCGCCAGCTCCGGGTCGGCGCTGCCTTCGGCCACCTGGAACAGCAGGCTGACGCTGTCGTTGGCCTGCAGGCCGCTCAAGCCCACGAGCAGCTCGCCCTCGTCGAGGTAGCGCGGGAACAGCGGCACCGACTTGTCCGGGACGAAGCCGAACTGCTGGCGCTGGTAGCCGTGCTCGCGCATCTGCCCGAAGGCGCCGATGAGGAAGAAGTGCACGTCCGGGTTGGAGAAGTCCTCCAGCTCCCGCGACTGGATGGACACCGTGTCGGAGTGGGCCTTGTAGGAGAGCGAGATGCCCTGGAGCACCGGCGTGTACGGCTCGCTCAGGACGACGGGGTCCCCCGTCCCGCTCTTGCTGTACTTCAGCGCGAGCTCGATGGACTTCGTCCGATAGCGGGCGTGCTTGAAGTCGTGCTCCAGCGCGAGCGTGATGAAGCCGGGGCGCGCGTCGGGAATCGCGGTGAGGAAGGAGCGGAACACCGGGCTCCTGCGCACGTAGGACTGCGCGGCCCGCCGCGCCCAGAGGTTGCCCGCGGCCTGGAGCGCGTAGACCTTGTAGCCGCTCGAGAGCGGACGCGAGTGGGACGTGCTGCCCGGCGTGAAGGTCAGCTCCCGCGCGCCGGTGGTGCCCAGCGGCGTGAAGAGCTCATGGCCCTGGCCGCGCTGCGCCCACGTCCCCGCGTCCTGGAACGAGCTGGACACGGTGAAGGAGTCGTTGTCGATGCCCGCCAGGCCGTAGTTCGAGTAGTGCTGGGTGAAGTTGCCCGGCAGCCCCTGCCACTGGAGCTCCAGCTTCACCTCCGAGAGCTTCTTCGTCAGCGCCTCGGGGCAGCCCACCATCAAGCGCGAGCCCACCGCGGGCTGGGAGCCGAAGGGGAGGAAGGCCTTCTTCGGGTCCAGCCGGCCCGCGTCGCTCTCCAGTTGCAAGGACGTGATGCCCGACACCTCCACCGAGACGCGCGCGTCCTTCACGTCCAGGTCCTTCACGTCCTCGTAGCCCAGCGCGGCCCCGGCCTTGAGGAAGACCTGCACGATGGGCGCCGTGGCCGTGTACGCGTAGCCGTGGACCTTCTCGTCGTAGTCGACGATGGACTGCTCGCTCGCGGGCACCTCGAAGTCGAGCTGGAGCGTGTCCGACGCGAGGCTCGCGGTGAGCGGCAGCGGCCCCACCCAGCTCTTCAGTCCGGTGACGTAGGCGTGGAGACCCGAGGTCGCCAGCGCGGAGCTCATCCTGCCCTGCGGCAGTCCGCCCAGCTTCAGCCGCAGCGACACCTTGCGGCGCCCCTCCGCCATCCGCAGGACGGGCGAGGCCAGCGCGAAGCCCAGCTCCGCGGCGGGCAGCGTCTGGGCTCCGAAGCCCGGCCACTTCGGCTCGTCACCTTGCAGCTCCGCGCCCAAGCCATCCAGCGAGTTCGCGATGGGCGCGAAGCGGACGGTGCCCTGCCCCGCGGAGTCGACGAAGACGGAGCGCAGCGAGGTCACCTTCCCTCGGCCCACCACGGTGTCCCGGACGGGGGCGTAGACGAGCTCCGTGCCCGAGGCGTCCTTCCCCCCCAGGAAGCGGTGCTCCGGTCCGACTCGCGTCGGCGCGGTGTTCTTCTTCAGCTCCAGCAGGACATGCGCGCGGTCCGGGAGGGCGCCCTGCTTCTCGAAGCGCAGGACGCTCCGGTAGAAGAAGTCCATGTGGAGCCCGGTGAGGCCATTGAGGGCCTCGCGCGGCAGCTCGTACAGCTCGAGGAACGAGGCCCACAGGGCCAGGTGCGCGGGCGCGGCTCCGTCCTCCGACGACAGCAGGCGCGCGGCCTGGTCCTCGTCCGCGGGGAAGAACGACTCCCAGTTGCCGGATGCCGCCGCGGTGTTGCCCCGGTAGTAGTTGACGAACCGGGAGAACCGCCGGGCGAACATCATCAGCTGTTCGGGCGTGCGCTCGTCCACGTCCGCGTGGTGCGCTCCCAGCTCGCGAGGCAGGCGCTCGTCCTGACTCTGCCCGAGCTCGGAGATGTGGTTCTGGATGATGTCCTGGTCTGACATGGCGGTTCGCGCGGGCAGGGGTCAGCGGCGGGAAGCGCCAGTGGCGCCCCGGACCTCGTTGCTGTCGGTCCGGTAGAAAGGGAAGACGAGGTTGAAGCGCGAGTTCGTCGCGCGGACCTCGTACTCGAGGGCAATCTGGAGCGTGCCCTCGTTGGGGTCGGGGCTGGACACGTCCAGCGAGAGCAACTGGATGCGCGGCTCGTGGATGAGGATGGCCGTGCGCACGCGGTCCTTGAGGAACGTGCGCAGGGTGGTGCTCATCGGCTCGAAGAGCAGCTCGTGCATGTCCAGCCCGTACCGGGGCTGGAGGAAGCGCTCGCCCTCCGTGGTGCCGAAGAGGATGCGCAGGCTCGCTTCGATGTCCTCCTCGTCGGAGTGCATCCGGACCTCGCCGCTCTCCTTGTCGAAGCGGGGCGGGAAGCTCCAGCCCGTGCCGAGGAAGGAGGTATAGGTGCCACCAGGAACGTCCGAGGCCATGGGTGCCGTCGCTTCCGTCAGTTGATGATGACCGTGGGTTCGCCCACCGCCGCCATGGCGCCACAGGCGCACGCGTCGGTGATGCGCAGCGCGGGCCGCCCGGCGAAGAACACCGTGGCGCTGCCCGAGGGAAAGGGACTCGCGGTGGGCTGGTGCCCGTTGGGCGGCAAGGAGCAGACGTGGAGGTCCCCCGCCACCGCGCCCGGCACACCCTTGACGAGCACGGTGCTCGCGCCGGGCCCGGTGATGGTGCCTCCGTGATTGCTCGTGTCTCCAACCTTGACCGCGGCGGGCATGGTGACTCCTCAGTTGAGCTGGACGATGCCGCCCTTGATTTTGGTGATGGCCGAGCTGGAGACCTCCGCGGCGGAGGTCCCCTCCAGCTTCAGCTCCGTGCCGCCCTTGGCGTTGAGCGCGGTGCCGGACTCCAGCTTCAGCTCCGTGCCCGCCTTCAGCTCGAGCGACTTGACGCTCTCCAGCTTGATGCCGTCCGCGGTCATCTCGAGCGTGTTGCCGTTCTGGTCCTCGAGCTTGAGCGTCTTGTCCTCCTCGCTCAGCGTGATTTTGTTGCCCGCGGGCGTCTCCAGCTGGAGGACCTTCTTCTCGTCGTCCAGGTAGATGCGCATCTTCGAGCGGCTCTGGTAGACCTTCTCGTGGTTGTCATCCGAGCCCTGGAGCGGCGCCGCCTTCGCGCTGCTGTGCAGCATGCCCAGGATGATGGCGCTCCTCGGGTCGTCCTCCAGGAAGCCCACCACCACCTCGTCCCCCACCTCGGGCCGGAAGAAGAAGCCGCGCTCCTCGCCCGCGTCGGGGCTGGCCACTCGCGCCCAGATGCCCTCCTCCTCGTTGTTCACCATGGGCAGGCGCACGCGCACGCGGTGCTCGCCGTCCTCGTCCTCGTTGCTCACCACGGTGCCCACCTGGAGCCCGCTGACGCCGGGCACGAGCGCGCCGGCCTTGGGTGAGGACATGGCCTGCTCATCCGCCGCCCACCGGTCCGTGCTCCCGAACTGCACATGGGTCTTCCAGCCCTGGACGGTGTCGAAGTCGTGCCGCACGCCCGTGACGAAGACGTCCCCGCTGTAGCGCCGCCCCACCCCGCTCAAGGTGACGAGCTTGCCCGGCTCGACGGTGCCCACGCCCTCGCACTTCGCGCGGCCGCTCACCTTGCACATCCTCGACTTGAGCCACTGCGCGTTGGCCCATGCCTGCGCCTCCTCCTCGGCCAGCGCCGCGTGGCGCAGCGGGTAGCTCTCCAGGCCCACCACCGCGGCCAGGTCCTCGCTGGAGAGGTTGCCGGGGCCGCTGACGCCGGGGTCCTCGGCCTCCTTCTCCACCACGGCCTGCTGCGCGGGGTCCCACGTCAGGCTCTTCACGGCGGCGAGCTGGTGCCGCGCATCCATCTCCGCGTCCAGCTCCAGGATGGTGGCGCCGAAGTGCAGCGTGCACGCGGGGGAGCCGCCGAAGTCCGGCGCCTTCACCACCACCCGGTCGCCGTCGGTGAGCACCAGCTTCCCGTTGGCCTCCGCCCGGGCGAGCAGGAAGTCCCAGTCGGTGGCGTTGAACTGCACCAGCTGCTTGTGCGTGACGGACGTGTCCTCCACGTCCGCGGCCACGCCCGCGCGGCTCAGCAGCGAGGAGAGGACGTCGCTGTCCGGCTGGTCGAAGTAGTAGGCGCTCTTGCGCCCCACGGTGAGCTTCTGCGCCTTGTGGCGGCAGTCCACCTGGAGCTGCGGCGCGCTGCGCTCGCGGACCTTCAGCGCCTGGCGGACGACCACGCCCTTGAACAGGGAGACGAGGTCGTCGCCCGTGCCCGCCAGGACTTCAATCTCGCTGCCCGGCACGAAGAGGTCGCCGTTGCTCACCGGGAAGTCGCTGGAGGCCGCCGAGCCATCCAGGTACGACAGGCGCGCGGACGGCAGGCGGTTGACCTGGCGGGTGATGCTGACCGAGAGCAGCTGGTGCTCGCGGGGGGCGACCTCTCCGTTCACCTTCACGGTGAACTCGCGGTGCCCGGCCGGAATGGGAAGTGAGCGCTCTTCGGGCATGGCTACTTCTCCAGCGGCGGGAAGCGGAGCTTCGTGCCGGGGACCAGGTTGCGGAAGTCGTCGATGCCGTTGGCCCGCGCCACCTGCAGGTACAGGCGCGGGTCTCCGTAGATTTGATGGCAGAGCGAGGGCAGGTCATCGCCCGCCTTCACCAGCCGGAAGTGCGTCAGGTCCGGCGACTGGTCCTGCGCCATCGCCACGCGCGTCTGGTCATCGGAGTTGTCCGTGAAGTTCGCGGTGATGATGGCGCGCAGGGGCACCCCATCCGGCTTGAACAGCTTGTAGGCGATGCTCGCGCTCTTGAGCACGCAGCGCTTGATCTGCAGCGTGCCCCACCCGACCTTGAGGTAGTTGGGCCGGTGGATGTTGCCGTTGTAGCCCGTCACCGCCTGGAACTGCTCGACCTTGTCCTGCACGCTGGCGGGACGGCCGCTGGCGCCGGTGCCGTCGATGAAGAAGGTCAGGGACATGTCCCCGGGCTTCACCTTCTTGAAGTTCATCCGGCTGTTCGTCGTGCCGGAGCCCTGCGCGCTGTCGTACTCCATCTCGTACGCCAGCGTGATTTCGTTGGGATTGATGAAGGCCTCGAACTGGCTGAGGGGCTGACCCGAGTAGTCCGCCTTCTCGTAGGCCTTGATGACCAGCCGCTCCAATGTCCCCCGGTCGCTCACGGCTCAGCGCTCCTCTCGCTGCCGCAGCAGCTCCATCACCTGTTCGACGCACTCACTGATGAGCGCCTGCTTGTCCTCGGTGCCGCCGCCGCCACCGCCAGCGGCGGGTGACGCGCCCCCCGCGGCGGCGTTGGTGACCTCCACGGTGATGACGACCTCGTCGACGATGAGCGGCATGGGCTAGGACCTGTCGAGGCGGAAGGACTGGTAGAAGAGCTGCAGGGTCTCGATGACCACCGCGTTGTTGGTGGAGTTGAGGTCGCTCACCGACCACTTCGTCGGGTAGGCGCCCACCACGTGCCAGGTGAGGAGGGGCTGGTGCTCCTCGTTGAGGAGCTTCACGTCGATGTTCTTGGGCTCAATCCGGTAGTCCTCCATGCACTGCCGGATCCACCCCAGCACCTTCGAGCTCACGAGCAGACCGCGCTTGAGCACCAGCTCCGGGTACTTCGTCCGCGTGGGGTACTTCTGGATGAAGCGGTTCTCTCCGCCCTCGGCGACCTCTTCGGTCCCCAGCTCGAGAGACAGACCGCTCACCTCGGTGAAGCGCAAGTCGTTGTCGTCCCGGGGCAGGCCGAGAATCTCGACCTGGAAGTGGAAGCCGACGGGCGGATAGTAGTTGGGCATTTACTCGCTCTGGAGCTCGAGGCCCTCGTGAGCCAGCTCGATGGACTCGATGGCGACCTCGTTGCCGGAGGCCTTGAGCGCGGGCCCTTCCACCTTCACCGGGAAGGCATTCATCACCTTCCACACCATCACCGGCTGGTGCTCCTCGTTGAGCAGGCTGATGATGAGGTTGCGGCGCTCCACCGTGTTGAGCTTCACGGTGCTCAGCCACTTGAAGAACTGGTTGTCTCCCTTGACGATGCCGCGCTTGAGCGTCACGTTGGAGAACTTGCGGAGCCCGGGCATCTTGATGGACGAGTACTCGAGGAACGAGCCGTCCCGGTACTCGATGGCCTGGTTCTCCTGCGTGAGACCGCCGACCTCGGAGAAGCCGACGCGGCTCCCACCCCATTCGACGGTGAAATGAAAGACAGGGACTGGATATTGGGCTGGCATGACTGTTCAGAGCTCCTGGAAAGGGCTGGCCGTCAGACGCCTCAGGACGTCTGCAACTTGTGGGAGAACTTGAGGACGATGAACTCGGCCGGCCGCACCACCGCCATGCCAATCTCGACGTTCAGCCGCCCCTCGAGGATGTCCTGCGGGTTCATCGTCGAGCCGAGGCCACACTTGACGAAGAAGGCATCCTTCGGCGTGGCGCCCGCGAGTGCTCCCTCCCGCCACTTGTCGGTGAGGTAGTTCTCGATCATCCCGCGCACCTTCACCCAGGTGTTCGCGTCATTGGGCTCGAAGACGGCCCAATAGGTGGACTTCTTGATGGACTCCTCCACCACGCTGAAGAAGCGGCGGACATTCACGTAGCGCCACTCGTTGTCGTTGCCGGCCAGCGTGCGAGCGCCCCACACCAGGGTGCCCTTGCCCGCGAAGGCGCGCACGGCGTTGATGGACTTGCCCGTGGTGGCGTCGACGTTGAAGTCGTCCTGCTTGAGGTTGTCGAGCTTCACCACCGGCTCGATGACGTCCGCCAGGCTCATGTTGGCCGGGGCCTTCCACACGCCTCGCGCGGAGTCGGTCGCGGCATAGATGCCCGCCACGGCGGCGCTGGGCGGCATGGTGATGTAGTGGTCCTTCAGGGCCTGCTTCACCTGGTTGTAGACGTTCGTGTTCGTCGACTTGAAGGTGTCCAGGCCCGCGGCGCTGCCCCCGTTGAGGGCCACCTTGACGTTGCCCTCCGACTCGGAGACGTAGTGGTTGAAGGCCGTCTTGACGAAGGGGTAGTAGGCCGCGCCGTACTTCAGGAAGTTGTTGCCGAAGTAGCCGCGGTTGGCGGTGAGCCCCGCCGAGTCCAGGCTCGTGCCGCCGCCGTGGATGTCGAAGATGGCGAAGCGGTCCCGGAGCCGGTTGCACTGGGCGAGCACGGCCTGCACCAGCGTGGTGTAGTCCCCGCTGCTCATGTTCACCGCTTCGGGGATGACGACGAGCGTGGGCTCGTCCTCCAGCGACAGCGCGTCCAGGCCGTCCTGCAGGCCATAGCCGGTGACGGGGCTGGTGCTGGCGTCACCCGTGAGGGTGAAGGTCGAGGTGGCCGGCGTGGGCGAGTACGTCCCGACGGAGACGACGTAGCACTGCGCTCCGCCGTTATCGAAGAACATCTTCACCGCGTAGTAGAGCAGGTACCACGTGGTGGGCGGCGCGACGGTGGCCGCGGAGATGACCCCGCCCGCTTCCGTGACGGTGACCGGGATGTCCGGCGCGGCCGGGTAGCCGAAGAGGCCCTCGTACTCCTTGAGGGAGTAGACCTTGGTGGGCTTCAGCAGCAGGTCGTTCGCGGTGGCCTTGGTGGCCTTCTCGGTCCAGCCGATGAAGGCGGGAATCGACGTGCCCACCTCCGCGACGGACGGAGGGAACGTCTGTATCTCTTCTACATAGACATCAGGAGTGCGGTAGGTGGGCATGTCTTGAACCTCTACGGTTTCAACACGTGGATGATCACGTCTGCGTGGGGACTGTCGGCCCCGGGTTGGGGAAGGTGGTCGATGAGGACGTCCCCCGTGCTCGTCCTCACGAGCTGCACTTTCCTTCGCGCCTGTTGCCGCCGAGGCACGAGGGCTTGCGACTTGAAGAGGACCACCTGGGCGTTGCTGCCCCCGAGCAGTCCAGCGGGGAGGTCGGCCGGGGTGAAGTCCTGGGACGACACCCGCGTGAAGACGAGCTGAGGACGGCTGTCCTCGGTGAAGCCCGTGTCCGTCACGCTGAGCAGGTTGGCCTCTGCTTGCGTGTAATTGTCAGCCACGAGGTAGTACTTCAGCGTCTCCTGGCGAGCGGCATACGCCACGGTGAACGTGGGTGGCGCGGTGTAGAAGCCCGGGTCGATGCGCAGCTCGAGGATGGCGAAGGCGCCCTCCTGCTGGAGCTCGGGGTCCAGGTAGCAGGCCGTTGTCACCGTCTCGAGACCGGAGGTCTCTGTCAGGGTGAGCGCGCCCGGTGGCAGGCCGGTGAGGTCGAAGGACACGGAGGCGCGGTCGTCCTCCTCCGTCACCGTCTGCGTGCGCAGCGTGTTCCCGGCCGCGTCATCCACGGAGACCGTGACGGGGCGCTCCGCGTCCGTCAGCGCGTGGGAGAACACCTGCCCCACGAAGGTCGCCTGGGTCGGCGCGCTGAGCTGGCCCACCGGGTCGTTCACCTGGTGCGACAGCGTGGCGCCGCCGGGGAGCCCCGCGGTGATGTTGCCGAACTGGGGATTGAGCTGTTTCAGCCCCACCCGCAGCGTCTTCCCCGCCAGGGAGACCAGGGGAGCGCCTTGGGGGTCCGCGTCGAACAGGACGTGCAGCACTCCCTCTCGGACGCGGGCCACCAGCCTGCCGCCCTCCAGCAACTTCGCCGTCTCGGAGGGCAGCACGAAGCCGAGGTCCGTGCAGGCGCCGGCGTAGTAGCCGTGCGCGATGCTCACGGTGAGCAATGTGCGAAGATGGAAGCTCATCGGAAGTGGAGGTTGGTGTCGAGCTGCGTGAGCGGCTGTTGGATGGACGTCTGCGCGGTGTCCTGCAGGAGCACCATCCGGACCTTGTAGATGGCGGAGGGCAGCTGCTTGCCTCCGATGAAGGCCCAGACCTGGTTGACCTGCTCGTAGCTGAGCGACTGCAGCTCGGCGGTCAGCTTCTCGATGCGTCCATCCAGCCCGGGATACGCCTCGGGGGTGAAGGATGAGTGCGCCTGGAAGAACGTGAGGACGTGGGCGAGATAGCGCAGCGCCTGGTCGTAATGCGTGAACCGGGCCGCATAGAGGATGTGGAGGTTGAGCTTGAGCGGTGGCTCCAGGACCACATGCTTGCCTCCGGTGAGCCGTGTCTCGGGCATCTGGGATTTGAGGATGCGCTCCTCTTCCAGATGGATGAGGGAGACACCGAGCTGGTCCTCCTTGAGGACGTACTTGCCCGTGTCATCCACCAGCCGCGTCATCTCCGCCTTGCCGAAGTCCGAGCCGGTTCGGGTGAGCAGATAGGCATTGAGTTCCTGAGCCAGGAACTTGAGCGCGATGTCCAGCATGGACGGGCTTCCCCCAGGAGCTCGTGGAAAATCGAACGGAATTGCTAATTGAACGCGGGGGCCAGAGTTCCTTCGCGAACAGTCGCGCCGTCCCGCTGTCGCACACGTGTCACACTCCGTCTCGGACTCCCGTGTGAAACACGACATCCCGGACTTTCTTACGTGAGAGGTTTTGGAGGCTCACGGGATGTCACAGGTGTGTCGTCAGTCGGCGCCCGGGGGCGGCGGCTCGCGTCATGGGGCGAGACACCGGGTGCTTCGGTGCTCCTTCACCTTGAGGACCCTGTCTGGCCCTCGCGTCGGGATGAGCACCGTCCGGCGCGCCAGTCCTTGACGCCATGGCAACACCCTCTTGGACCTCTCGCCACTACAGCCAGACATGACAACCACCCCCACCGAACTTACGTTCCGCCAGCCTCGAGCCTCACCCCCATTGACAACTCAAGGAGCCCCCTTGAAACACACGTTCGCAGCACAGACGGCCCTCGCGCTCACCCTCCTCTCGTCGTCGGCGCCTGCCTTTGAAATCAGGAACAGGAACAACGACAAGTGCCTGGACGTCTACGCCTACCTCGACCACAACGGCGCGCGCACCGCCTCGTGGGAGTGTTGGGGAGGGCCCAACCAGCAGTGGTACTGGAATGGCGAGGAGATCCGCAGCGTCATGAACGACAAGTGCCTGGACATCTTCGGCAGCAACACCAACGACGGCGCGCAGGTCACCATCTGGGAGTGCAACGGGGGCGACAACCAGCGCTGGTACTGGGACGGCAACATGCTGCGCAGCAGGCTCAACGGGAAGTGCCTGGAGATCTACGGCTTCAGCAACAACAACGGAGCGTTGATCAACACCTGGGACTGCTCGGACGGTCTCAACCAGCAGTGGTACCTGCGCTGAGCAGGGGTCTGGTGCGGACCCGGTCCATGCACTAGCGTCGGCCCATCATTCCCACGGGGGCCGCACGCGATGAATCAGCCGCAACTCCTTGCAGGACTGACCCGGTATGTCGCCGAAGAGATTCTCGAAGGGGATGCGGAGGACCTCCTCCCCACCACGCCCCTGCTCGAGCTCGGCATCCTCAACTCCCTGGAGACCGCGCGGCTGATGGCCTTCGTCGAGAAGCAGTACGGCATCCGCGTGCCCGACGACGCGATGCGCGTGGAGAACCTCTCGTCGCTGAAGGCAATCGCAGACATGGTCTACGCCTGCGCACAGGCTCGCCAGGCGTAGCCCCGCGGGAGGTCAGCCTCCCTGCTTCTGGCCTCCGAGCAGCGCCTCGACCTGCTCGTCGGTGAGCTGGTCGATCAGGTCGAGCTGCCCCGCCAGCGCCTCGACGTTCTCCTCCTTCAGCGAGGAGAACACGTCGGGATTCGGCGCGGACGTCACGGCGGGCTGCTCGAACCAGTAGCGGCTGCGCTGGAAGCAGCTCGTCGGGAGCACCACCTTGTCGTGGGACTCGCCCCGGTAGAACTCCGGCCACGCGATGTCGGCCCCCTGGGCCACGAGCCCCGCCAGGCTCGCCAGGAGCCCCGTCCTGTCGTCGTCAGGAGATGGCAGGCCGGAGAACCCGCTCCGCTCGCCCGAGGGCTCCACGCGCCGCCCCAGGGCCCGCCAGCCCGCTCCCGGGCCCAGGTCCAGGGATGCGCCGATGCCATGGCTCGCGGCCAGGGCCCTCCACGCGGCCACCCACTGCGAGGGTGTTCCCACGGGGCCACGCCAGTGCTCCGGCCCCGGGGCCTCCACGCTCCTCCCCGTGAGCGACGACAGCCACGGGACCCGGGGCCGCTCGTGGGTCTTGGAGCGCGCCGCCGCCGTCAGGGCTTCTCGTGCGGAGGCCCAGACCGCCGGAGTGATGGCGTGCGAGGTGTCTCGCAGCTCGGCGCGGCTGCCTCGCTGGAGCAGCTCCGCCTGCACCGCCTCGATGGCGGCCCGCGCTCCGGACAGGACTCCGTTCCCCTCATCATCCAAGCCCAGCAGGCACACCTCGGGAGCGCGCTGGAGGACGTCCGCGAGGTGCTCGGGCCGCTCGAGGGTCAGCTCCGCGCCTGGCGATGCACGCTCGAGCTGCTCGCCCAGCGTCGCCGCGAGCTGCACTCCGTCCTCCCAGGAGAGCACTCCCGCCGCACAGGCCGCCGCGAGCTCGCCCTCACCGAGCCCCATCACCGTCGCGGGTGCGACCCCCCAGGCCCTCCACAGGTGCACCAGGCCACAGCGCACGGCGAAGCGCCCTGGGAGCGCGAGGCTTGGACCCGGAGGACGCGTCCCCGCGCCTCGCGCCCGGAAGAACTCCGAGGCGAAGGGGCGGCCCAGCGCGGCCTCACAGCGCAGGACGGCTTCCCGGAAGACAGGCTCGGACTCGAAGAGCCTCCGCCCCCACGCGGCGCCGTCCCGCTCCCCACCTCCGAACAGGAAGGCGATGCGAGGACGCTGCCTCCCGGAGCCCGCCCAGACCCCCGGCGGTGTCTCGCCACGCACGAAGCCCGCGAGCCGCTCTCGTGCCTCGACGACGCTCCTGGCCACCACCGCGACGCGGTGAGGCGCCGCCACCCGGCCCGTGTTCGCCGTGAAGCAGACCTCCGGAAAGGCGCGAGGCGACGAGAAGTGCTCCACGTACCGTCCCGCCAACTCCTGGAGCGCGGGCGCGGTCCGCGCCGAGAGCACCAAGAGCCGAGGAGAAGCGTCGGCCTGTGCCTGGGCCTCCGGTACGAGCGGCGCCTCCTCGATGAGGACGTGTGCGTTCGTCCCGTTGAAGCCGAACGCGGTCACCCCCGCGATGCGCCGCTTCGCGCCTCGTGCCCAGCGCCGGCGCTCCTTCGGAACGACGACGGGCAGCGCCTCCCAGCGGATGTTGGGATTGGGCGTCTCCAGGTTCAGGTGCGCGGGAATCTCCTCGTGCTGCATCGCGAGCACGACCTTGATGATGCCCGCGACCCCCGCCGCGCCCTCGGTGTGGCCGATGTTCGTCTTCACGGAGCCCACGACCAGCGGCTCCTCCTTCGAGTGCGAGGGCCCGAAGACCCGGCCCAGCGCCTCCATCTCGATGGGGTCTCCGATGGCCGTCCCCGTGCCGTGGGCCTCCATGTAGCCCACCTGCTCGGGCTCCACGCCTCCCATCTGGAGGGCGGCGCGCATCACCTTCGCCAGCGCGTTGCCGTTGGGTACGGTGAGCCCGCTCGACTGGCCGCTGTGATTCGTCGCCGAGCCCCGCAGCAGCGCGAGAATCGGGTCGCGGTCGGCGACGGCGTCCGACAGGCGCTTGAGCACCAGCATCCCGCAACCCTCGCCGCGCACGAAGCCATCCGCCGTCGCGTCGAACGTGCTGCAGCGCCCCTTCACCGACAGCATGCGCATCGCGCAGTTCACCACGGATGTCAGCGGCGACAGGATGAGGCTGATGCCTCCCGCCAGCGCGAGGTCACACTCGCGCGTCCGCAGGCTCTGACAGGCCAGGTGCACGGTGACGAGCGACGACGAGCACGCCGCGTCCACCGCCATCGTCGGCCCCTGCAACCCCAGGCTGTACGCCAGTCGCCCGGCCGCGACGCTCAACCCCGAGCCCGAGGCGGTGTGCAGGTCGATCTGCGTCGCGTCCGTCATCAGGTGCGAGAAGTCCTCGTTCATCATCCCGACGAAGACACCGGTCGAGCTGCCCTTGAGGTCCGTCGCCGAGAGGCCCGCGCGCTCCAGCGCCTCCCAGGTGACCTCCAGGAGCAGCCGCTGGTGCGGGTCCATCCGCGCCGCTTCGCGAGGAGAGATGCCGAAGAACTGCGGGTCGAAGTCCTCCACCCCGCGGATGAAGGCGCCATGCCGCGTGTACATCTTCCCCGGTGTCCCCGGGGTCGGGTCGTAGTAGGCGTCGACGTCCCAGCGGGAGGCGGGGATGGGCGCAATCGCGTCCCGCCCTTCGCGCAAGAGCTCCCAGAAGGACTCCGGCGAGTCCGCGCCTCCCGGGAAGCGCAAGCCCATGCCCACGATGGCGATGGGCTCGCTCAACGCCAGCGCCAGCTTCGATTCGACCTTGCGCGCGAGCAGCGCCAGCTTGAGCGGCGGCAGGTCGCTGATGCGGGGGGTGGAGTCCGTCGTCATGGTGTCCTCTCGAGTCCGGCTCAGCGACGGCGGCGCAGCAGCTCCTGCACATCCCCATCGGACAGGTCATCCACGTCCGAGAGGAGGTCATCCAGGTCCTGGTCCTCGACGACCTCTCGGGCCGGAGCCGCTTCCTGCTTGAGCCCCAGCACCTCCTCGGCCAGGTGGTCCGCGAGCGCGTTGACGGTGGGATTGTCGAAGGCGACCGTCGCGGGCAACGAGACCCCCAGGCTCCGCTGGAGGACGTTGCGAAGCTCCACGGACATCAGCGAGTCCATGCCCAGGTCGAAGAACCCCTGGGCCGGGTCCAGCGCATCCGTGGGCGCACGGCCCAGGACGCCGTTCACCAGCGTGCCCACGTGCACGCGCAGCTCCGCTCGGCGCTCCGTCGGAGGGATGCGCGCCAGCTTCGCCAGGATGTCCTCGCCCGGCGCGGGATTCGCCTGGGTGACGAAGTCCTCGTACAGCGCGGAGCGCCCTCTCCTCCCGAGCACGGCCCAGTCCACCGGCAGGACTCCGAGCTGACCTCCCAGGCCCAGCGACTGCTCGAAGAGCTGCAGCCCGTCCGCGAGCGGAATCACCCCGAAGCCCAGCTGCTCCATGCGCCGCTGGAGCTGCGCATCCGAAGCCGCTCCCACCTCCGCCCAGGCGCCCCAGCCGACACTCAGGCCGGGCAGGCCCAGGCCCCGGCGATGCAGTGCGAGCGAGTCGAGGAACGCGTTGGCGGCGACGTAGTTCGCCTGTCCCGCCGAGCCAATCATCGAGGCCGCCGACGAGAAGAGGACGAAGAAGTCGAGCGACGTCCCCTGGAAGGCGCGATGCAGGTTCCACCCTCCGGAGACCTTGGCGGCGAACACGCGGGCGAACCGCTCCGGCGTCATCTGCATCAACAGCCCGTCGTCGATGACACCCGCCGCATGCACCACGCCTCGGATGGGCGGCAGCCGTCCTTCGAGTCCTCCCAGGGCACGCTCGAGCTCGGAGGCCACCGACACGTCGCAGGTGAGGGTCTGGACATCCACGCCTCGCTCCGCCATCGCCGCCAGGCGCGCACGGACCTCCGCGCCCGGAGCCCGCCGTCCGAGCAGGACGAGGTGCCTGGCCCCGCGCTCCACCAACCGCTCCGCCACCGCGAGCCCCAGCCCACCGAGTCCCCCTGTCACGAGGTAGCTCGCGTCCATCCGCAGCGTGGCCTCTGGCTCGGCGCTCGACACCTCGAGGCGGCGGCTTCGCACCAGTCGCGGAACACGACGGCCGCCATCTCGCAGCGCGACTTCATCGTCCGCGCTTTCGGCGGACAGCTCGGCCTGGAGCTGATCCACCTCCTGCTCGGGCGCGGCCGGGTCCAGGTCCACGCGGCGGCACTGAAGCTCGGGGTGCTCGCGCGCAATCGCCTTGCCGAGCCCCCAGAGGACCGCCCCCGCGAGTCCGGCGACGGGCGCCCCCACCGCCGTGGCTTGTGCTCCGCGCGTCACCAGCCAGAGCGATGTCGGCTTGCCCTTCGGAGCATGCACCAGCGCCTGGGCCCACTCCAGCACCCGCGTGCCGTGGGACAGGGCCCGTCCTGGGACCTCCCGCTCCGTGCCGGTCAGGCTCGAGAGGTCGATGACGTGCAGCGGCGCGGCCACGTCGCGCGCGGCCAGGAGCGCCTCGATGCGCGGACGGTCATGGCCGCCATCCTTCGCATCGACGGTCACCACGTTCCAGCCGCGCCCCTGGAGGCGCTCGGCGAGCCGCGGCCCCACCCCCGACCCATCCGCGAGGAGGAGGCAGTGCGTCGCGGCCTCCACCGGGGCCTTGGGCACCGGCAGCGCGGGAGCGTCACGCCACTCCAGCTCGTAGAGCCAGCCCTGGAGGCGCTTGCTCCGAGCCCCCAAGAAGCCCTCCCGGCCGACCCGCTGGAGCCGCAGCCGCTCCACGACCGCCACGAGCTCCCCGTCCTCGGTGAACAGCTCCAGGTCACACGTGTAGCCCGCGCCCTTCGAGTCCTCGGCGCGCGTCAGCGTCGCGTGGGCCCAGACCTCGCGGACACCGGCCCGCCGCACGCGGACGCTCCCGACGCCCGCGGGGAGATAGGCGGCGTTCCCCTCCTCCTCCACGACGACGCCCACCATCTGGAAGCAGGCATCCAGGAGCGCGGGAGCCAGGGCATAGCGCTCCACATCCGCCACGGCCGCACCGGACAGCGAGAGCTGCCCCAGCACCTCGCGCTCACCGCGCCACAGCCCTCGAATCGCACGGAAGCTGGGGCCATAGGCGAGCCCCGCCCGACCGAGCTTCTCGTAGTACGGCGCCACCGGCACATCCGTGCCCAGCGCGGCCCGCAGGCCCGGGAGGTCGACGCGTCGCCCGTCCTCCGCCTTCGTCGCGGAGAGCCTCCCGTGGGCATGCAGGGTCCACGTCGCCTCGGCCTCGCCTTCTCGTGCCTCCTGGCTGAAGACCTCGAACCGGCCCGCGTGTTCTCCCTCGGGCGTGTAGACCAGTTGGACGCGCCGCGCGCCTTCGTCGGGGAGGAAGAGCGCCTGCGAGAAGCCCAGCTCGTCGACGACTCCTCCCGCCGCGCCGAAGAGCGCCTTGCCCGCGGCGAGCCCCATCTCCACGTAGGCCGCTCCCGGCACCACGAGCTGCCCATAGACGGAGTGGTCCGCGAGGAAGGCGGGCGTCGTGGCGCCCAGCGAGGACTCGAACTGTTGCACCCGCGCGGGTGAGCTCTGCCGGGTTCCCAGGAGCGGATGACTCCCCGCGCCGCTTCGAGTCCGCACGCCCTGTCGGTCCCACCCCGTGCCAGCCAGCTCCATCCAGTACCTCTTGCGTTGAAAGGGGTATCCCGGCAGCGCGACCTTGCGACGCTCCCGGCCTTCATCCACTCCGCGCCAATCCACCGCCGCGCCCGCGCGGTAGAGCGCGGCGAGCCCGTCGAACATCTGCCGCGCGTCCGAGCGCTCCGGCCTCAAGCTGGACCACCAGAGCTTCTCGTCGCCTGCCACACACTCCTGGCCCATCGCCGTGAGCGTCGGCTTGGGCCCCACCTCCAGGAACACCTGCACGCCCATCCGGCCCAGCGTCTCGAGGCTGCGAGCGAACCGCACGGGCCCTCGGAGCTGCTCCACCCAGTACGCGGGCTCCAGCAGCTCCGGGCCCGCCTCCAGGCCGCTCACGTTCGAGATGAGCGGAATGGCTGGAGGCTGGAGACGGACCTTCGCCACCTCGCGTGAGAACGCGTCGAGGATGGGGTCCATCAAGGCCGAGTGGAAGGCATGCGACACGCGCAGCAGCGAGCAGCGCTTGTCCCGCCGGGTCAGCTCGCCCAGGCAGTCACTCACCGCCCCTTCCCGGCCCGAGATGACGACACTGCGCGGACCATTGAGCGCCGCGATGGAGAGCTGCCCTCCGTACTGAGGCAGCAGCGCCTCCACCATCGCCGGGTCCGCGGACACGGAGGCCATGGCACCGCCCGGTGGAAGCGACTGCATCAGTCGGCCGCGCGCCGCGATGAGCTGGAGCCCTTCCTCCAGCGTGAAGACGCCGGCCACACACGCCGCCACCAGCTCCCCCACCGAGTGCCCCATCACGAAGTCCGGGACGATGCCCCACGACCCCCACAGCCGCGCCAGCGCCATCTCCAGCGCGAACAACACCGGCTGCGTGAAGCCCGTCGCATCGAGCCGGGCACGGGCCAGGTCATCGGGCGCCTTCGGATACAGCAGCTCGACCAACGACTGCCCCAGCAAGGGTGTCAGCACCTCGTCACACCGCAGCAGCGTCCGCCGGAAGACGGGCTCGGTGCGGAAGAGCTCCTCGCCCATCCCCAGCCGCTGCGAGCCCTGTCCGGTGAAGAGGAAGGCGATGCGCGGCGTGCTCGTGACGCGTGGCACCGGCGGGGAGCCGTGCTTCGCCGCGAAGGTCTGGAGCTGCTCACGCATCGCCTCGCGCGAGTCACCCACCAGGGCCCACCGGTGCTGGAAGTGCGTGCGCCCCGCGTTCGCCGTGAAGCAGATATCCGCCAGGGGCTCGGTCGACACACCGAGCGCTTCTTCATAGCGCTGCGCCAAGGCCCCCAGCGCCTCCGGGCTCCGAGCGGACAGCGCCAGCAGGTGGACCGCGCGGGGAAACGCCTCCTCGGCCCTGGGAGGCTCGGGCGGAGCCTCCTCGACGAGGACATGGGCATTCACCCCGCTGAGCCCGAACGCGCTGATGCCCGCGACACGCGCCCCGGTCCCCACGGGCCACGGCGTCACCTGCGTGGGAACCCGCAGCCTCAGCCGCGACCAGTCGATGGTCGGGGTGGGCCGGCGGAAGTGCAGGTGCGGAGGAATCTCTCCCTGCCGCAGCGACAGCGCGACCTTGATGAGCCCCGCCGCGCCCGCCGCGGACTCCAGGTGGCCCAGGTTCGTCTTCACCGAGCCGACGATGAGCGGCGTCTCCGGACTCCGCCCTTCGCCCAGCACCGCGTCGAGGGCCCGCAGCTCGATGGGGTCCCCCAACGGCGTGCCCGTCCCATGCGCCTCCACGTAGCGGACCTCCGAAGGCGACAGCCCCGCGGACTTCAGCGCCTTGCGCAGCAGCGTCTCCTGCGCGGGCCCGTGAGGCACCGTCAGGCCCCCGCTCGGCCCGTCATGGTTCACCGCCGAGCCTCGGATGACGGCGTGAATCCGGTCCTTGTCCCGCAGCGCGTCCGAGAGCCGCTTGAGCACCAGGACGCCGCAGCCCTCGCCTCGTCCATACCCGTTGGCCGACGCATCGAAGGTCTTCGAGCGCCCATCCGGCGCCAGCGCCCGCATCTTGCTCAGGACGATGTTGTTGTCCGGGTGGAGGATGAGGTTCACCCCTCCCGCCAGCGCCAGCGAACACTCGCCCTGGCGCAGGGCCTGACAGGCGAGGTGCGCGGCGACGAGCGAGGACGAGCACGCCGTCGCGACGACCATCGACGGCCCGTGCAGTCCCAGCACGTACGAGACCCGTCCCGCCGAGAAGCTCAGCTCGTTCCCGGTCCCCATGTAGGGCAGGTCGCGCGTCGGCAGCGCGTTGAAGGGGACACGCCCGTAGTCGCTGCTGAGGAAACCGACGTAGACGCCCGTGTCGCTGCCCGCCAGCGAGCCCGGGGCGATGCCCGCGTCCTCCAGCGCCTCCCAGGAGACCTCCAGCATCAACCGCTGCTGGGGGTCCACGTAGTTCGCCTCGCGCGGCGACAGGCCGAAGAACTCGCAGTCGAACGCGGCGATGGGCTGCGCGAGGAAGCCGCCCTCGCGGACGGTCATCTTCCACGCGGCCTCGGGGTCCTCGGCGTAGTAGCCCTCCGCGTCCCAGCGGTCCGAGGGCACGGGAATCACGGCATCGCCCCCCGCGCGCAGCAGCTCCCAGTACCGCGCCGGAGAGTCCGCGCCGCCGGGGAAGCGGCAGCCCATGCCCACGATGGCGATGGGCTCGGTGCGCGCGTGCTCCAGGCCATCCACGCGGGCCCGGAGTGTCTTGATGGCCAGGGCCGCCCGCTGAAGCGGCGTCAGCTCCTCCGTCGAGTCATGGGACATCGCGTCCTCCTAGCGAGAGGAAGCAACGGCCCGCGCGGGGCCCGGCGTCGTGGCGGGCGTCGCACCGAAGCGTGCCCAGTCGAGCTTCCCGAGCTGCGCCGCCATCTTCAGGTCGATGATGCGCTGGCGCTCCATCCGGTCCAGCACGAGGCTCAGGTGGCGTGCCCCCTCGCGGATGACCCACCGTCGCTCCAGGAAGCGCTCGAGCATCGCGTCGAAGTCCGCCTCTGGAAGCGGCGGGCCCTCTCGTCCCTCGTTCACCTTCGTGAGCACGGCCCGAGGACTCTGGATGGAGTCCAGGGCCTTCAACGCCAGGAGTTCGTCCGCCGTGAGCACCGTCTCGCGCGACTCGCCCCCTCGCGTGTCCAGCACGGAGGAGGTCCCCGCTCGCGTCTTCACTTCGAGCGTCACGCCCCGGCTGAAGCCATCGCGCCACTCCTCGGTCCGCTTCAGCGTGTCCTGGAGATAGACCGTCGGGTCGATGTCCCCCTCCAGGTCGTAGTCGAAGTAGTACGCGATGCGCCGGCGCTCCTCGGCGGGCAGCGCGGCGTAGACATAGTCATACGCCCACTTCTGGCGCACGTTCTTGAGCTGGTACTTCTCCGGCGTCTTCCAATACGGCGCGAACCGGTCCATGCGGATGCGCCCGCAGCCTCCGGGAGGAGGCAGGTGCACCAGCGCGGGAATCAACGCGGCCATCTCCGCGTACTCCTCGGGAGTCTCCCCCGGGAAGCCGAAGAGGATGTTCCAGTTCACGTTGATGTCGAACTCCTCGCACCACTTGATGAGCTGGATGTTCTGGAGGCGCGTGGTGCCCTTGTCCATCAGCTCCAGGATGGGCGTGCTGAGGCTCTCGATGCCGGGCTGCAGCTCGGTGACGCCGCCCGCGACCATGAGCTCGAGCTGCTCCTTCCGGAGGTTGCTCTTCGTCTCATAGAACATCGTGATTTCGTCCCCCTGCTCGATGAGCGCGGGGAACACGGACTTGATGTACTTCAGGTCCAGGATGTTGTCGGCCATCATGAAGAAGTTGAAGCCGTAGCGCCCCGCCAGCGAGCGCAGCTCCTGGACGAAGCGGCCCGCGTCCTTGCTCCGGTACGCCATGCCGGAGCCGTTGAGGCCACAGAAGGTGCAGTGCGCCTTGGCGCCCCACCAGCAGCCGCGAGACGACTCGGCCGTCAGGTTGGCGCGCTTGGCCATGGGCATGTCCTTGATGGCCGCGAAGTAGTGGTCGAAGTCGGGCATGGGCAGCGAGTCCATGTCCTCGATCTGCGGCGCGGCCACGTAGCGCGGCTGAGGGCGCCCCCCCTTCCCTCCCAGCACGCCCTGGACCAGGTCCAGGATGACGCCCTCGCCTTCACCGGAGACCACGTGGTCCATGAAGGGGAAGTTGTCGGAGAGCGCCTTGCCCATGTCGCCCTCGCAGTTGGCGCCGCCCATGATGAGCGTCAGCTCCTCGCGCGGGACCAGCCGGCGCAGCTCCTTCGCCAGCGCGAGCGAGGCGACGCTCTGCTGGAACGTGGACGTGAAGCCGACGACGCGCGGCTTGCCCTTGAGTATCTCCTGGGCCCACTGTCTGACGATGCGGGGGCTGTCCTCGCGCAGGGCCCGAATCAGCTCGCGCGCGCGGCCCCAGTGCAGCGCCTGCTCGCGCCGGGCGCCTCCGGGGGTGGCTCCCGACGTGTGCTGCTTCACCTCCAGCAGCGGCGTGAGGCGGTCCGCGTACTCCTCCCAGTTGGAGGCCGCGTCGCCCCACAGCGCGGGAGCGAAGACCATCTCCCCCAGGAGCAGGTCCGGAGAGGCGGGGAGGAAGGCCATCTCACCGGCGAGGATCTCCGGGGGCGTGGCGTAGGAGAGGTAGTAGTAGAGCTCCCAGCCGATCTGCCGCATGAACTGGACGTTGAGATAGCTGACGTCCGCGGAGATGCCGCTGCGCCCCAGCACGCCAATCAGCGTGCTCACCCCCAACGCGGGCTGATGCTCCGGGAGAAATGGCGCGACGACGAAGCGGACCTGAACGGAATCACCAGACACGTTCCACCCCTTTTGCGAGACTCAACGCAACGCTTCGTAGAGAGACCCCGACAGCTCGCCGATGCTCTTGCCGCCCAGCAGCTCCTGGAGCGGGAACTCCACCCGGAGCTGCGCGTGCAGCAGCTTCTTGAGCTCCACGCCCATCAAGGAATCGAGCCCGAGCTCATGCAGCGTCTGCTCCGGCTCCGGCCATTGAGAGGCATTCAGCTCCAGGACCTTCGCCACCTGCTCGCGGAACCACTCGAGCACCGCGCCGCGGCCCTCCTCCACGGAGCCTCCGCGCACGCGCCGCAGCAGCTCGCGACGAAGCTCCGCGCGAGCCGGACGGGCGTCTCCACCGAAGTCGGCGAACAGCGGCGGCGGTCCATCCCCGGGCAGCCCTCCGAGGAAGGTCGGCCAGTGGATGGGCATCACGCCCACGGATGCGGGCACGGGACCGAACACCTGCTCCAGGACCGAGAACGCCTCCGCCGCGGGCACCATGCCCACGCCTCGCTTGCGCATGCGCGCGTCCAGCGCCTCGGAGGCTTCGTCACCGGGCTGCGCCCAGGCGCCCCAGCTCGAGCTCTGGCCGGGGAGCCCCAAGGACCGCCGGTACTCGGCGAGCCCATCCAGGAAGGACGTGGCGGACAGGTGGCTGGCCTGCCCCGACCCGCCCATCAGCGACGTGGACGAGGACACCATGTGGAAGAAGTCCAGCGGCGTGCCCTCCAGCCACCGGTGCAGGTTCCAGGCGCCCGCCACCTTCGCGGTGAACACCCGGCCCAGGCGCTCGCGCGTCTGGTGCAGGAGGATGCCGTCGTCCACCTCCGTCATCGCGTGGACGATGCCTCGCAAGGGAGGCATGCGCTTGGAGATGCCCGCCATCACGAAGTCGAGGTCCGAGTCCACGGACACCCCCGCGAGCGAGATGATGGCCGCGCCCTGCGCCCGCATCTCACGCACCTCCTCGGTGGACACGTCGCTGGCCCGCTTGCGCCCCAGGAGCACCAGGTTGCGCGCCCCGCGCCGCACCATCCACCGCGCCACCTGGAGCCCCAGGCCGCCCAGTCCCCCTGTCACCAGGTAGGTCGCATCCGCGCGGAACTGGAGCCGCCCCGCGCCCTCCCAGTCCCATTGCCGGTGACGGGCCAGCCGCAGCACCCGGCGCGCCCCTTCGTGCAGCAGCACCTGGTCCTCGCCATCGCGCGAGCGCAGCTCCGTCCACAGCGCCCGGGCGCTCTCCTCCACGTCGCGCCCAGGGTCCACGTCCACCCGACGGCAGTCGAGCTCGGGATGTTCGTAGGCGATGGCCTTCCCCAGGCCCCAGAGCGAAGCGCCCGCCAGGCCCGGGACACCGCCCGCGTCGTCCGCGCGCTGTGCGCCCCGCGTCACGAGCCAGAGGGAAGGCGACGCGGGATGGCTCGCGCCCGCCTTGAGCAAGGCCTGCGTGAGGTACAGCAGGCCGCCGCACACATCGAGCGTCTCGTCCTGGAGCTGGGAGACGGTGAGCCCCTCGGGCTTCGGCCCATCGAGGCTCCACAGGTAGACGACGCGCGAGGGAACCGTGCCCTCCGAGGCCAGCGCCTCCGTCAGCCGGAGGAAGTCCTCGGGGTTCCGGATGGGCACCTCGTAGCTGCCGTCATCGTGGCGCCGGAACACCTCGCCCCGGTGGACGAAGGTGCAGCGCGCCCCCGTGCCCGACATGCTCCGCGCGAGCGCCGCCCCCAGCCCGCCTCGGTCGGAGAAGACGAGGCAGTGCGCCGTGTCGCGCTCCGACTCGGCGGGGAGCGCGCTCGCGACGCGTCGCCACCGGGGCGCGTACAGCCACGCGTGCGGAAGGTCGGCGTAGCGGCGTGTCCGCATCAACTGCTCGCGGTTCATCGCCTCCAGCCGCTCTGGAGCCAGCTCGCCTCGCTTCTCCGCGGTCAGCAGCACGTAGGCCGCCGCGCCGCCTCGGAGCAGTCCTCCGAGCACCTCGTGCGAGCGCGCCGCCTCCGCGCGGACGTCCTCCGCGCCCCAGCCCAGCTGGGACAGACGCGCGTCCAGCGCGGGCTCGTGGAGGAAGTTCCCCATCTCGCTCGCCGCGTCCACGCAGTCCGTGGCGAGGAAGCCATTCGAGGTGAGCCAGCCGACCAGCTCGTCCAGGAGCGGCAACGCCAGCGGCTCGACATGGGGCAGCGACAGGGCCGTCTTCAGGAACACATCCCCGAGGACCAGCCGGCCTCCCTCGCGGACCTTCCTTCCCAGCGCGGCGAAGAGGGGCGCCCGCTCGTCCGGATGGCGCAGGACCTCCCACCCGAAGGCGACGTCGAAGCCCGTCTCCAGCCCGTCCGCGTCCAGTCCGCCCGACACGACCTGGATGCGTCCCTCCAGCGAATGGGCCCGCACCCTCGCGCGCGCGGCCTCCGCCTCCTGGGGCGAGGACGCATGCCCGATGACGCGGAACGTCCCGGGCCGCCGGGCCAGCGACACCCACTCGCGGCCGTCATCGCCTCCGAAGCCGAGGACTCGCTCACAGGTGGTGAGGTCCACGGCCCTGAACAGCGCCCCGCGCAGGTCGCGGTGTGCATCCGCGAGGAGCCGCGCCTGTTCTTCCGTGCCAGCGCCTTGCGCGGCCTGCACCCAGGAGAACGACGCGGAGACCTCCGGCAGTGGCGCGAGGGACCGGAAGTCCTCCGTGCCCTCCGGGAACACCGCGCTCAAGGGAGGGCGCGCGCGCGCCGCACGAGGCGCCGGAGCCTGTCCCTTCAGCGCCAACTCCAGCAGCGCCCGTCGCTCGGGCGAAAGCGCGGCGAGCCGCTCCGCGAGGCTGCGCCCCTGTCCCTGTTGTTCCATGCGACCGCCTCCTGGACGACACCTCTCCCGCGGCGGGCAGCGCCCACCGACGTGGCGAGGAGAACCGTGGATGCACAGCGCGAATGAAGCGGCGCTAGGTGAGGTTGATCTTCTCCGGAGCCGAGGGCCCGGACACCCCGCCCGGACCGCCCTCCGTGCTTCGAGGCGGACTCGCCGTCGCGGCGGGCATGGGGTGGCCTGGAATATGGGGCGTCTCGGACGCCGGGGGTTCGGTGGTGCTCCCTCCCGCCGACGCACGGAGCCGCGAGGTCGCCTCCTGCATCATCTGCTTGATGGTCATCATGCGCGGGCTGAGCGGGCCCTCCGCGCCGCTCGAGGAGGACGCCCTCCCGGGCCCCGGCCGAGGCTCACCCTGAATCGCCATGTCGATGTGCTCCAGCTCGCGAATCTGCGCCTGGAGCAGATGGGAGACCCCTTGCAGCACGTCCCGCTTCGCGCGGAAGAGTTGCTGGATGAAGCCTCGGCCTCCGGGAATCACGGAGTCGACGACCTCGGCGACCTTGGCCCCTTCCTCGGGCTGGGTCTCGAAGCGGAAGAAGTCCTTGGGCAAACGCTGCTTCTGCCTGGTCATGTCTGAACCCTTTCTTTCTTGAACTCAATGACAAGCTTCTCGCCATCCATCCGGGCCCCCGAGGTGGGGAGCTGCGCGACCATCCTCGGGAGCAGGACATTGCGCCGGAGGGCGCCCACCTGGATGACCAGCTCCGCCTCGCGCCGGGAGAGGGCGACATCGCCCTTGCGGACGAAGGGCAGCTGGACCTCCAGCCTGTACTCATCCACCGCGACCTTCCCCACCCCGACGGCGGGAGGGGAGCCCACGGTCCGCACCGGGTCCTCGCCCCGGAAGAGCTTCGAAGCGAAGGACTCGAGCGCGGCGATTCCGTTCACATCGTCACTCTGACGCTCCATCCCCATCGCGGGCACGGGCCCCGCGAGGCCCTGGAGCTCCTCGAGCGGGGGCACGCCTCCCGGCACGAGGTCATTGAAGACCATTCCATCCAAGGCAACACCTTGCAGGCCGAGGGCCGTGCAGGCGCGCCGCGTGGCCTGACAGGCCCGAGCATCCAGCGTCGTCACCCACCGCACGGTCGTCACGGTGGGGTCGCGCAGCAGGGTCCCCACGTCCATCAGCCTGTCGCTGACGGCGTGGAGCACATCGGGGTCCCCGCGCGAGGGCCTCACGCGGCGAGCCCCCTGCTCCGGGGGCCTCGTCCTGCGCGCGAACCAGCTCACCGCGTCCGCGCCTCCGACGAAGCGCAGCAGGTCACCCAAGGAGGGGCCATCGATGACGATGAGCTCGTACGTCCGCGCGCGGGTGTACTCGTCGAGCAGGAGGAGCGCCAGCAGCACCTCCAGCCCCGGCATGAGCGCGACCTCCTCCGCCGTCACATCCTCCAGCCCACCGCCCAGCAGCGCGGCCAGCTCGCCTCGGCCCGAGCTCCAGCGGCGCTGGAGCTCCGCGGAGACGTCCAGCTCCTGGAGGTGCAGGGAGTCCTCGACGCGAACGGGCTGCCCTCGGGGGCCGGGATGCGCGAGCACCTGCAGGCCGAAGGCCCCGCTCAGGTCCCGCGAGGTGTCGAAGGAGAAGACGAGCGTGCGGAGCCCCCGGCGCGAAGCCGCCAGGGCCGTGGCCGCCGCCACCGTCGTCTTCCCCACCCCACCACATCCCGAGACAAGGCGTATCCGGGTCGTCATGGCCGCGTTCCCGGACATCTCAGGTCCCGACTTGTGAAGGCTGCGCGCCCTGCTGCGCCTCACCCAGCCAGCCGGACTTCTCGACCCACCGCTTCGCGCGCTGGAGCTGGTCCATGGTGCCCTGCTGGCTCAACAGGCCGACGAGCACCGTCCCCACCTCCTGCGAGTCATAGGCGGAGAGGCGCTGGTCCACGGTGGGGTCCAGCCGGAGGTACTTCTTCCGGAGAATCATCCGGCACTGGTAGTTCACCGCGTCGGAGCCGGCCTCCAGCAGCATCTTCACCAGGACCATCGGGTCGCGGAGGTTGAGCAGCCACGGGGCAAAGCCCCAGTTGGCCTCTCCGTCCTTGAAGGTGGGGTCGAGGAACGCGGACATGATTCCGTTGCCCATCGACAGCACCAGGATGGACTCCAGGCTGGGCGGCTCCGTCGCCAGCGTGTCCACCGACTCATGCTTGTTCGGACGGGAGATGTTGTTGATGGCCTGCGCCAGCCCCACGAGCGAGGGATTGTTGGCGTAGAGCCCCCCGTCCACGTAGCCGCTGCCCCGGTCCTTGGAGCCTTGATAGATGGGATAGGAGAGCGGCGGAGAGCCGCTGCGCATCAGCACGTCGACCAGCAGCTCATCGAGGTCCGGGTCCGTCTCCGGGCCGGTGTTGTGGAAGACCTTCGACTTCCAGGTCCGCAGGCCCTTGCGCGTCCCGTCGAGCTGGAAGCTGGGAATCACGACCTTGCGCTTGAGGTCTCCCAGGCGCGTCGTCTTCCCGAAGTAGCTGCTCAGGTAGTCGCGCATGTAGTTCGAGTCGAGCAGCGAGCTGGTGCCCGTCATCGCCTTCAGGGTGCGTCCCAGGGACACGCCCTTCTTGTTCATCGCGACGGCCTCGCCCCAGAACTGGAGGTTCCGGTCGTAGGCGCTGTCCGGGTCTTCCTCCCGAGCGAAGAACGCCGCGTTGAACGAGCCCGCGGAGGTCCCCACGAAGAGGTCCACCTGGTTGAGGAGGGTTCGTCGCTCCCCCGCGGTGTCGAGCGTCTGCCGAAGCGCGCCGAGCATCCCGGTGGCGACATAGCCTGTACCTCCGGAGATGGAGGAACCGTCCAGGGACAGGATTCGATAGGGCATCACGCGACCTCCTTCGAGAACTGCGTGTTCGCCCCGCTCGCGGACAAGAGCGCGCGCGGGGGTTCCTCAAGAGCCAGTCCTGACACGGCCGCGTCCAGGCAGCGCTGCAGCTGGGCCGCCAGCACCGCGACGTGATTCTCGTCCAGGACGAGTGTCATGTGATTGCCAGGAACAGCAATGACTTGCACGCCGCCCAGGGCAAATCTTCGCACACTGTCGACGAGTGAATCCCTGCCTTCGGTGGGCGGCGCCGCACGGAAGAGCGTGGCGCTGCCGCCATACGCGGAGAAGGTGTAGGAGCGCTCCGCGCGAAGCGTGGCCATCATGTTGCGGGCCGAGCGCGCCACGTCCTTCAGGAATCTTCGCAAGTAGGTGCGCCTCCCGAGCGAGTCCTTGCGCCAGAGGTCCCGAGGCACCTCGGGCAGGCTGATGCCCATCCACTCGCCCACCAATCGCAAGCTCGCGTAGTCCTTCGGCAGCGGCGTCTCCGCCAGCACCTTCACCAGCTGCGAGCCCGTGGAGACCGCCTCGCGAAGGTCCTGGCTGTCCTGCGCGGCCTTGCGGTCCAGCGAGGCACCGTCAATCAGGCCGAGCAACGCGACCTGCTCCCCCTGGACCTCGAGCTGGCGCGCCATCTCGCAGACGATGATGCCGCCGTAGGACCAACCCGCGAGGTGATAGGGCCCGCGCGGCTGGAGCTTGCGCATGACGTCCACGTAGTGCGCCGCCGTCTCCTCCACCGTGCCGTGGGGCGTGCTGTCCTCTTGCAAGCCCGGCATCTCGAAGCCGAAGACGGGCTGCCCGGCGCGCAGGTGCTGGGAGAGGGAGACGTAGACGGCCGGGTTGCCCGCGGAGGGCGGGGCCATGAACAGCGGCGGGTTCCCTCGCGGCCCGCGCGGCTTCAGCGTCACCACGCCCTCCGGCAGCTTCGGCGCCAGGGCTCCGGCCTGTGAGTCGATCCACTGCGCCAGCCCCTCCACCGAGGGCCGCTCGAACACCTCGTTGAGCGGGACCTCCACGTGCAGCAGCCCCCGGACGCGCGCGATGAGCGTGATGGCCAGCAGCGAGTGGCCTCCCAGGTCGAAGAAGCTCTGGTCGGGTGCGACGTCGCTCAGCCCCAGCAGCTCGCGGTAGAGGCCCTGGAGCTTCTGCTCGGTGTCCGTCAGGCCCGCGGCGCCACGCGCCACGAGTCCCCGCTTCCCCGAAGACGGCGCGGGGAGTGCCTTGCGGTCCACCTTGCCGCTGGGGGTCAGCGGCAGCGCGTCCAGGACGACGTAGGCCGAGGGCCGCATGAACTCGGGGAGCTGCGATTGGAGGGACTCGCGCAGCGCGACCTCCAGCGACGCCCCGCCCCGCTCCGAGGACTGGACGTAGGCGACGAGGCGCGGCTCCAGTCCGGGCACACGCTCCAACACCACGGCGGCATGTACGACGCGCGGGTGCCGGGCGAGCGCCGCCTCCACCTCTCCGGACTCGACGCGGTGGCCGCGAATCTTGAGCTGGTCGTCCAGCCGCCCCAGGAACTCGAGGGTGCCGTCCGGCAGGGAGCGGGCCAGGTCTCCCGTGCGATAGAGCCGCGTCCCCTCCTGACCTGAGCCTGGGAGCGCGAAGGGATTCGGCACGAAGCGCTCGGCCGTCAGGTCGGGACGCCGCAGGTAGCCGCGAGCCAGCCCCTCGCCGCCGATGTGCAGCTCACCGGGCACGCCGATGGGCACCGGCTGTCCTCGCCGGTCCAGGACATACAGCGCGGTGTTGGTGATGGGCTTGCCGATGGGAATCCGCTCGGGGAGCGGAGCACCGCCTGGGGACAGCGCGTGGAAGCAGCAGGCGACGGCGGCCTCCGTCGGGCCGTACTCGTTGATGACGCGCGCGGTGAGCCGCTGCTCCCGCCAGGTCTCCAGGTCTCCGCCGTTCAGCCCCTCGCCGCCGAGCACCACCGCGTGGGTGCGCTCCAGCACCTCCCGCAGCCGTCCCAGTCCGTCGAACGCGCGCAGGTGCGAGGGCGTCAGCTTGATGAAGCTGAAGCCCTGTTCCGGGTAGTCGCGCGAGGACAGCAGGTCCAACTCCTGGCCCCGGGGCAGCAGGAACAGGGCACGCCCCGCGAGGAGCGGAGCGAAGAGGCTGGTCAGCGTCCCGTCGAAGCTGATGGAGCCGAGCACCGGGCTCCCCGTGCCCTCGTGGAGCCGGTACGTCTCCACGCTCCAGCGCAGGTAGTTGACGATGCTCCGGTGCGTGACCTCCGTGCCCTTCGGCTGTCCCGTCGAGCCGGAGGTGTAGAGGACATAGGCCAGGTGCTCGGAGCCGACGTCCCTGCGCAGGCGCTTGCCCACGGTGTCCGGGAAGCGCTCGCACGAATCATCCACCGGGAGCACCTTCGTCCCGGGGAACTCCAGCTCCAGCGGGGCGCTCGACGTGAGCAGCAGCCGAGGACGCGCATCGCTCACGATGCGCCGCAGCCGCGCGGGAGGCTCGTCCGGGTCGAGCGCGAGGAACGCGCCGCCGGCCTTGAGCACCGCGAGCAGGCTCACCACCAGCAGGGGCGAGCGCTCCATGCAGATGCCCACCAGCGTCTCGGGGCCCACGCCTCGGGCTTGGAGCGCCACCGCGAGCCGGTCGCTGCGCTGGTCCAGCTCGCCGTACGTCAGCTCCCAGTCCCCCATGACGAGCGCACAGGCATCCGGGCTCCGCGCCGCGCGCGCCTCGATGAGCTCGTGCAGGCAGGACGTGCGGGGGCCTTCCCCGCGGGTGTCGTTCCACGTCCGGAGGACCCGCTCCCGGTCCTCCACCGGGAGCACGGGCAGGTCCGCCACCGGGCGCTGGGGCTCGGTGAGCAGGCCCTGGAGCAGCACGTGGAAGCAGTCCGCGTAGTGCTGAATCGTGCTCCGGTCGAAGAGGTCCCGGTTGAACACGAACCGGACCGTGAGCCGGTCCGAGTGGTCATCCACGAAGAGGTTGAGGTCGAAGCGCGAGGACGTCGTCTCGAACTCGAGCGGGACGATTCGCATCCCCGCCGGGTCCGGCAGCGAATCCACCGCGCGCGCCCAGGAGAACACCGCCTGGAACAGCGGGTTGTAGCCGGGGTTCCGCGCGGGCTTCAGCTCCTCGACCAGGAGGTCGAAGGGCAGGTCCTGGTGCGCGAAGGACTCGAGGACGACCTCCCGGACGCGCTTCACCACGGTGGAGAACCCCGGCGCGCCGCCCAGGTCCACGCGCATCACCAGGTTGTCGACGAAGAACCCCACCAGCGGCTCCAGCTCGGGGCGGGTCCGGTTGATGGCGTTGGCACCGACGACCAGGTCCTCGCGGCCGGTGAGGCGGTGCAGCAGGACGAAGAAGGCGGCCAGCATGCCCATGAAGGGCGTGGCGTTGGCGGAGTGGCTCAGGGCCTTCAGGGCCTCGGTCAGCGCGGAGCCCACCTCGAGGCGGACCTCGCCCCCCGAATAGGTCTGCACGCGGGGACGGGGACGGTCCGCGGGGAGCTCCAGCAAGGGCGGCATCCCCGCGAGCCGTCGCCTCCAGGCGTCGACGAGGCCCCGGCGGACGTCGCCTTGCAGGTGGCTCCGCTGCCAGATGGCGAAGTCGGAGTACTGGAGCGGCAGCGGCGGGAGCGGTGACGGGAGTCCCTGGGCGAAGGCCGTGTAGAGGACCATCAGCTCGCGCATGAGGATGCCGCGCGCCCAGACGTCCGCGGAGATGTGGTGCAGGCAGACCTGGATGAACTGGCCCTTGGCGCCTCGGTCGACGACGAGGACCCGGGTCAGCGGCCCCTCGGACAGGTCGAAGGGCCGCTCACCCTCGCGGCGGAGGAACTCCTCCGTGCCGCCGGGCTCCTGGGCGAACACCTCCGGCTCGTCCATCACCACGAACTCGAGCCGAGGCTCGGGGTCGACCACCTGGACGGGAACCCCTTGCTGCTCGGCGTAGCGCGTGCGGAGGATCTCGTGGCGCCGGAGGATTTCGATGAAGCAGCGCTCCAGGAGCGCGGGGTCCAGGTGCCCCTCGACGCGCAGGGGCATGACCAGGTTGTAGGCGACGCCGCCGGGCTCCAGCCGGTCGAGGAACCACAGCCGCTGCTGCCCGTAGGACAGCGGCGCGGGCCCCGTGCGAGGCACCGGTGTGATGGGGCGCTCCTCGTTCGCGCGGTGGCGCTCGCGCAGCAGCGTCAGCAGCTCCTGCTTGTGTCCGGCGAGCAGGTTGCGCAGCTCCTCGCCCGCGGCCCCCTTCGGGCCTCGGAGCTTGAGGTTCTCCCCTTCCGCCCAGACCTCCAGGCCCCGCCGATTCAGCTCGGCGAGCAGCTCCCCCATCTTCATAGCGTCAGCTCCTCGAGCTCGGTCTGCGCGCCTTCGGTGGGGACGCGTGAGAGCAGCTCGCTGAGCTCGAGCTGCTCGTGCATCACCTCCACGATTCCAGCGAGGCCCGACCCGTCGATGAAGCGGGCCAGGGGAAGGTCGACCCCCAGCTCGCGGCCCATGCGGTTCTTCAGCTCCACGGCGCGCAGCGAATCGAGCCCCATCTCGTTCAGGGAGATGGTCCGCTGGAGCATCTCGTGCTCCGGAGGGAAGCCCAGCAGGGCCGCGAGCCGGCCCTGGAAGTAGTGCTTCAAGAGCCCTCGGCGGCGCGTCCCGTCCGAGCGCTTGAACTCCTCCAGCAGCTCCACCAACCGCACGGTGGTGACCGAGCGGGCCTGCTCCTGCGTGGCCAGCTCGGAGAACAGCGGCCCGTGTCCCGCGGAGGGCGTCGCCTCCACCGAGGAGAGGTTGACGGGCACCACGCCCACCTGCGCGAGGTCGCGGCCCAGCAGCTCCTCGAGAACTCGCAGCGCCCGCTGGGGAGACAGGCTCGTGGCGTCCGGCGCGCGCCCTGGGACTCGGCCCTTCTCCGCCATGCCGCCACCGGACCAGCGCCCCCAGTTGATGCTGAGCGCGGGCAGGCCCTTCGCGCGGCGATGATGCGCCAGCGCGTCCAGGAAGGTGTTGGCGGCGACGTAGTTGGCCTGTCCCGCCACACCGACGAGCGACGCGGCGGACGAGTACATGACGAAGAGGTCGAGCGGGAGCCCCTCGGTGGCCTGATGCAGGTTCCACGCACCCAGCACCTTGGGCGCGAACACCCGCGCCAGCCGCTCCCGGTCCTGGCGCAGGAACACGCCATCCTCCAGCACGCCCGCCGTGTGGAAGAGACCGCGCAGCGTCGAGCCGCGCGCGGAGACCTCCTCCACGACCCGGCGCACGTCCTCCAGGCGCGAGACATCACCGCGCGCCACAAAGACCTCGCAGCCACGCGCGCGCAGCGCCTCGAGCCGGGCCTGTGCTTCATCACCCGGCGCTCCACGTCCCATCAGGACCAGCTGGCGAGCACCGGCCTCCACCAGCCATGCGGCGGTGGCCAGGCCCAGGGCGCCCAGCCCTCCCGTGACGAGGTAGGCGCCGTCCGCCTGGATGGACACGGGACTGGCGCGGTTCGACAGCGCACCGGGCCTCGCGAGTCGGGCGGCGAGGAGCTTGGAGCCTCGCAGCGCGAGCATGTTCTCGCCCGGTGCCACGGTCAGCCTCTCGAACCACCGCGTGGCCGCATCCTCGCTGTCGTCCAGGTCCACCATCCGGCAGCTCAGCTCCGGATGCTCGATGGCGGCGGCGCGGCAGAGGCCCCAGAGCGTCGACTGCGCGAGCCCCGTCACGGCGTCGCCTGGCGCGGCATGGATGGCGCCTCGGGTCACCAGCCACAGCACGGGCTTCTGCGCCCAGCTCGCACGCGCCATCGCCTGGACCAGGTGGAGCACTCCGGCCGCGCTCCGCGACGTGGCCCCCGCCAGCGACTCCGGGGAGAGGGCCTCGGCCTCCGGCTCGTCCAGGCCCCAGAGACACACGACGGTCGTCGGCGCGGCCCCTTCCGAGGACAGCTCCGTGAGGAGTCGGGTGAAGCCCTCGGGGGCGCTCGGGTCCAGGCGCGTGAGGCCCGGCTCGGAGCGCTCGTAGCCAGGTCCCGGAGTCACGACCTCGCAGCTCCCGCCATGACGCTGGACCTGTTCCTTCAGCGCGTGCGCCGCACCTCCTGCGTCCGCGAGCACCCACCAGCGGCCCGACAGGAGCGGGAGCGGCCCCTTCGTCCGCGCCGCCTGCTCCCGCCACGCCAGCTCGAAGAGCAGCTCCCGCGCGGAGTCCGAGAACGAGGTCATCAGCGCGCGCCGGTCGCTCTGCTTGAGCAACAGCCCCTGGACCTCGGCGACGAGCTCGCCCTCCTCTCCGAGGACTCGCAGGTCACAGCTCATCAGCTCATCGGTGGCGGTGACGCGACCGTCATGGCGCGCGTGAACCCAGACACTGGCTCCGGGCTTCTTGAACCAGCGCAGGCGCTCGATGCCGACGGGCATGCGCTGTCGATGGGCCTGCCCCTCCTTCGCCTCCTCCATGAACAAGGCCGCGGCCGTCTGGAAGCAGGCATCGAGGAGCAACGGATGCAGCCGGTACGCCCCCATGCCGACCACCTGGCTGTCATGGAGCCGGAGGTGGGCGAGGCAGGCGTTGGTGCCGAACCGCAGGGACTCGATGGCCCGGAACGACGGGCCGTACTCGATTCCGTGTCGGGCCATCAGCTCGAACAGCGGCTGCGCGGACCGGGGCGGAGAGAAGCGGGAGAACAGCTCCGACGCCAGCTCCACCGGCCGCACGGACTCGCGATGCTCGGTGAGGTATCCGTGGGCCAGACGCACCCAGTCCTGGTCCGGGCCCGCCGCGCCCTGTCCGTAGATTTCGAAGTGCGTGCGCCCCGCCTCCGGCGTCAGCACTGTCTGGACGTCATGCGCCTCGCCCTCGCCGAGCACGAGCGGGCGCTCCAGCTCGACGGAGCTCAGCTCGAACAGTGACTCCGACTTCGAGGCGGAGTGCGCGGCCCCGAGCGCCATCTCGGCGTAGCAAGCAGCCGGAAGGATCGTCGTGCCGAAGACGCGGTGGTCGGCGATGAACGAGGGCTCGGAGGCACTCAGGCGCGACGTGAAGCGCAGCGTCTTCGTTCCCGCCAGCGCCAGGGGCGCGCCCACCAGCGGGTGGACCTTGCCGCGAGACACCTGCTGCCTCCCCACCAGTCCCTCGGTCTGGGTGTCCAGCCAGTAGCGCTCTCGCCGGAAGGGGTACGTCGGCAAGGTGGCCGAGCGCCGCTCGAACGGTGCGTCGAACGCGGCCCAGTCCACCTCGAAGCCGCGCGAGTAGAGGGTGCCCAGCGTGGAGAGCAGCTGCGCTGTCTCGCCAGACGAGGCGCGCAGGCTCGGAAGCCAGCACAGCTCCTCCGCGTCCTGGAACATGCGCCGGCCGATGCCCGCGAGGATGGGCGCGGGCCCCACCTCGAGGAAGGTCCGATGCTGCTGTCCGCGAAGGACCTCCAGCGCCGAGGCGAAGGCGACGGGCTCTCGGAGGTGACGGCCCCAGTAGTCCGGCCGGGTCAGCTCCTCCGCGACGAGCCTCCCCTCCAGCGAGGAGACGAAGGGGATGCGTGGCGTGGAGAGCGGGATGCCCTCGAAGCCCGCGGTGAAGGGCGCCACCACCGGGTCCATGAGCGACGAGTGGAAGGCGAGGGAGACGGGCAGCCGCTTGCAGGGGATGCCCTTCCCCACGAGGGTCACCGCGACTTCGGTGAGGGCCGTGCTGTCGCCTGACAGAACCAGGTCCTCGGGACCGTTGACCGCCGCGAGACAGACCCGCTCCGCGAACGGAGCGACCACGGGCGCCAGCGCCTCCAGCGTGGCGGTGACGGCCAGCATCGCTCCGTCGCCCGGAGCCGCATGGATGAGCCGGGAGCGCTCGACGACCCGCTTCAGCGCGTCCTCGATGGAGAGGACTCCCGCGACCACCGCCGCGGGATACTCACCCAGGCTGTGCCCCGCCACGGCGCCCGGGACGATTCCCCACGAGGCCCACAGCTCCGCCAGCGCGTACTCCAGCGCCACGAGCGCCGGCTGCGCATGACGCGTGTCCGCGAGCAAGGCAGCGGAGGATTCTCCATGCAGGATGTCCTCGAGCCGAGGCTCGAGCAACCCTTCGAGCGCGCTCGAACAGCGGCGCAGCGCCTCGCGGAACACAGGCCAGGTCTCCGCGAGCTCGCGGCCCACACCAGGGCTCAGTGAACCCTGCCCCGTGAACAGGAAGACGGGCTTCGGCAGCTCCGTCCCTCGCCTCGGCTCGCGCTGGGAGCGCGGCTTCTCGGCGCGCAGGCGAGACAGGCCCGCCTGAAGCTCGGCCGAGGTGGCGCCGGTGATGGCCGCGCGATGCTCGAAGTGGGAGCGGCCGGCGTTGGCCGTGTAGCACCAGTCCCCCAGGGCGCCATCATCCGCTGGCAGCGCCGACGCGTGTGCCTCCACCAGCGCATCGAGGGCGGCCTCGGTCTTGGCCGACAAGGTCAGCACATGGACGGGGCGCGCGCGCTCCGCGGGCGGGCGCGGCAGCACGGGAGCCTCCTCCACCACGAGGTGCACGTTGGTGCCGCTGAAGCCGAAGCTGCTGAGCCCCGCGAGCCGCCGCTGCGCTCCCCTCGGCCAGGGCCTCAGCGCCGTGGGGATGACCACGGGCAGGTCGTCCCAGCGGATGTTCGGGTTCGGGTGCTCGAAGTGGAGATGCGAGGGGATGGCTTCGTTCTGGAGGGACAGCAGCACCTTGATGAGGCCCGCGATGCCCGCGGCGGCCTCCAGGTGTCCGATGTTCGTCTTCACGGAGCCCACGAACAGCGGCTCGGCCCGCGTGGACTTGCGGCCGAAGACGGACCGAAGCGCCTCCATCTCGATGGGGTCGCCGAGCGCGGTCCCTGTTCCGTGGGCCTCGATGTAGCTGACCTGGTCGGGCTCCACGCCACAGCCATCCAGCGCCATGCGGATGACGCGCTCCTGCGCGCGACCATTCGGCACCATCAGCCCGCTGCTGCGTCCATCGTGGTTGAGCGCCGAACCTCGGATGACGCCGAGAATCGGGTCGCCATGCGCCAGCGCGTCCGACAGGCGCTTGAGCACGACCATGCCGCACCCTTCTCCGCGCGCGAACCCATCCGCGGACGCGTCGAAGGCCTTGCAGCGTCCGTCCGCGGACAGCATCCGGTTCTGGCACTCCACCATCATGGTGACGGGCGACAGGCTCAGGCTGACGCCGCCGGCGAGCGCCATGTCGCTCTCGTCGTTGCGCAGGCTCTGACACGCGAGGTGCACGGTGACCGCGGAGGAGGAGCACGCGGTGTCCACGGTGAGCGCGGGCCCCTGGAACCCCAGGGTGTGGGAGATGCGCCCCGCCGCCATCGACGGATAGTTGAGCGACGACGAGGAGATCTCCACGTCGGCGCTGATGCCCAGCACGTTGTAGTCGTTGTGCATCAGTCCCACGAAGATGCCGGTCCGGCTCCCGGCCAGCCCCGAGGGAGGAATGCCCGCGCGCTCCAGGGCCCTCCAGCACTCCTCCAGCAGCATGCGCTGCTGCGGGTCCATGAACTTCGCGTCGCGCGGGGCGATGCCGAAGAACGAGGGCTCGAACAGGTCCACGTTCTCGATGAAGGCGCCGCGCCGGGTGTAGACCTTGCCGTGGGTTCCCGGCGTGGGGTCGTAGACGTTGTCGATGTTCCAGCGCTCGGGTGGGACTTCGCGCGTCGTGTCCCTGCCGTCGCGGAGCACTTCCCAGAAGGTCTCCGGCAGCTCACCGCCACCAGGGAAACGGCACGACATGCCGATGACGGCGATGGGCTCGGCGGCCAGGAGTTCCTTCTTGGCGCGAAGCTGACTCGCGAGATAGGCGAGCTTGACGGTGGGTAGCTCTGAGATGCGGGTCGGTAGTTTCGCCATCCGGTCCTCAGCGGGTGAGCGCGCTCATCAGCTCCTGGTCGATGAGAGAGGTGAGTTCTTGCTCCGACAGGGTCTGGATCTCCGCGGCCAGTGAGTCGTCCCGGGCCGGTCCCTCCACTCGCTTCGGTGCCTCCCCGCCAAGTCCCAGCTCTCCCGCCAGGTGCGAGACGAGTCCCGCCACCGAGGGGAAGTCGAAGACCAGCGTCGAACGCAGGTTCCTGCCCAGGCTGCTGGCGAGGCGGTTCTTGAGCTCCACCGCCAGGAGCGAATCGAAGCCGAGGTCGAACAGGCGCTCGTGCCCCGAGAGCCGCTCCGACTCCGCGAGCCCCAGCGTCCGCGAGACCTGACTCGACACGTGCTGGCGCAGCAGCTCCAGCCTGCGGGTCGGCGCGGCGGCCTCCAGCTGTGCGCGGAACACGGGTGCGCGAGGCGCGTGCGGCGTCGTCCCGAGCAGCCCTTGGAAGAAGGCCTGACGCGACAGCCCCGGCCACTTCTCTCCCAGCCGTCTCCAGTCGACAGGGAAGACGCCCAACGAAGCGCCCGCGCCTCCCATGAGGCGCTCGAGGACCTCGAGCCCCCGCTCGACGGGAATCGTCTCGAACCCCATGGCCGAGGATGTTCCCTCCGCCGCCGAGCCCAGCCGCGCGGCCATGCCCGTCTCCGCCCAGGAGCCCCAGTTGAGGGTCAGCGCGGGGAGTCCCTGTGCATGACGGAGGTGGGCCAGCGCATCCAGGAAAGCGTTCGCGGCGACGTAGTTCGACTGTCCCGGAGTCCCGAGGAGAGACGCCGCCGAGGAGAAGCAGATGAAGAAGTCCAGCGGCAGCCCGGCGCTGAGCTCGTGCAGGTTCCACGCGCCCTGGACCTTGGGGGCCAGCACCTCGTGAAGCTGCTCGGCGGTCTGATGGACGAGGGTGCCGTCGTGGAGGACCCCCGCCACGTGGAAGAGACCTCGCAGCGGAGGCGCGCCACGCGCTTCAGACAGAGCCGCCGCCACCGCGTCGCGCGAGGCGAGGTCCGCCTGGGCCACCCGCACGTGGACGCCTCGCGCCTCCAGCGCCTCGATTCGCCGCTGGGCTTCCGGTGAGGGACCGCGCCGGCCCAGCAGGAGGAGGTGCTTCGCGCCTCGGTCCGCCAGCCATCCCGCGAGTCGGAGCCCAAGTCCTCCCAGGCCCCCCGCGATGAGATAGGACGCCGCCGGGGAGACCTCCAGCTTCCGAGACATCGCACGAGGGCGGGCGTGCTCCAGGCGGGCGGTGTGAAGAGCCCCCGTCCGCACCGCGACCTGGCACTCCTGCTCGGGCAGCGCGCACGCGCGGAGGAGCGCCTCCGCGTCGGTGGGGACTGGCTCACCAGGAAGGTCGACGCGGAGACAGCGCAGCTCGGGCAGCTCCGTCGACACCGCCTGCCCGAATCCCCACAGCGGAGCCTGAGCGATGCGAGGCCCCTGTACATCAGCGGGCAGCGCTTGCGTGCCTCGGGTGGCGATGACGAGTCGGGGCGCCGGTGCCCACGAGCGTTGCGCCAAGGCCCTCACCAGATGCAGCGCGCCCACACAGCCGGAGCGCTGCGCGGACTCCAGCGAGTCCCCCGCGTCGAGCCCCCACAGGTACAGGAGTCCCTGAGGCGACGCGCCATCCCACGTGGAGAAGAGCTGCTCGAAGTGAGCGGGCCGCGCGGGGTCCACCTGGAAGCCAGTGGGACCCTGGAGGAACTCCGAGCCCTGGCGCACGCGCGTGACGCGAGCACCGCGCTGTTCGAGCAGCGCGGCCACTTCCTCGCCGAAGCCCGCCTCGTCGGTGAAGAGGACCCAGTGCGGGTCCGACACGCGCTCGGCCTCGGGGGAGGCACACGGGCTCCAGGTGACGCGGTAGAGCCACTCCCGCCAGTCCACCTCGAGGCCACGCAGCAAGACGTCGCGGTCCGCCCCGCGGACGGAGAGCCCCGTGAGGGACGCGACCACGGTGCCGTCCTCCGCGCACAGGGTCATGTCGGTGATGGGGTGCCCCGCCGCTTCGGCCTCCGGGCGCTGCGTGGCATAGGTCCACAGACGCTCGGGCAGGCGCCGGTGCAGGTCGAGGCGCTGGATGGCGACGGGGAGCAACAGGCCCTCGTCCTCGGGCGACAGCGGGGTGACGGCGGCGGCCGTGCGGAGGCACGCGTCGAGCAGGGCTGGATGCGCGCGGTAGCTCACGCCTCCCTCCGCCACTTCGCTGGAGGAGAGCGCCGCATGGGGCCCTCGATGGAGCGAGGACAACACCGACAACGAAGGGCCGTAGTCGAGCCCACGCTGGCGGATCGCCTCGGAGAAGTCGCCGATGTCCACGGGGCTGGGACAGCTCCGACGCCAGGCATCCAGCTCCAGGCGCGGCGGCGACGGCAGGGTGCCCTGCGAGGAGACACGGCAGGTCAGGTGCGTCGTCCAGGAGGCCCGTGCTCCGCGCGCCTCCTCCTGGCTCATCACCGTGCAGGTGAAGCCCGCGGCGCCCTGCTCCTCCAGCAACGTCTGGACGACGCGCGTGCGTTGCTCCGGCAGGACGAGCGGCTGGTGGAGGGTCACCGCCTCCAGCGACATCGACTCAGCGCCCACCACCTGCGAGACCGCCGAGGCCACCATCTCCACGAAGGCCGCGGCGGGGACCACCCCCTTGCCGAAGACACGGTGGTCGCTCAGCAGGGGAAGACTCCGGGCATCCAGCTCCCGCGAGAAGACCGTGGTCCCTTCCCGCAGCGCCGGAGACTCCCAGCGAGCCCCGAGCAGCGGATGCGTCGAGGGCCGCGTCGGGCGGGCCCACGGCGCGGGGACGTCCAACCAGTGCCGTTGACGCTCGAAGGGATAGGTCGGAAGGGAGATGCGCCTGACGCCCGCGTCGCCAGCGAGACGCGCTCCATCGACTCTCGCGCCGCGCACGAAGAGCTCCGCGAGGGTCCGGAGCAAGCCCGCGCAAGCCGAGCGCCGAGGGTGCAACGTCTCCAGCCACACCGAACCCTCAGGCGCCACCCCATCGCGCGCGAGGTTCGACAGGACGGCCTTCGGCCCCACCTCCACGAAGACACTCACGCCCCGTTGGAGGAGCGTGCGGAGTCCTTGCTCGAAGCGAACAGGCTCGCGGACATGCCGGACCCAGTAGTCCGGACGCAGGAGCGCCGCGCCAGCCTCCGCCCCATCGAGGTTGGAGATGAGCGGCACCTCGGGGGCCTGAAGCCGCACAGCTCCGGCCACCCGCGCGAACGCCTCCAACATCGGCTGCATCAGCGGCGAGTGGAACGCGTGCGAGACCTTCAGGCGCTGGCTCCCGATGCCCTCCGCCGCCAGCTCCCGCGCGATGGCATCGAGCGACGACTCCGCGCCGGAGACCACCGTGTTCCGAGGACCGTTGAGCGCCGCCAGCGTCACCCGGTCATGTCCCGCCAATGCACGAAGGGCGCGAGCCTCATCGGTGAAGAGGGCCAGCATCCCGCCGCGCTCGGGCAGCGCTTGCATCAACCGCGCACGCTCGGCCACGAGCGGGAGCCCCACTTCGGGCGTCAGGGCACCGGCGAAGATGGCCGCGGCGTACTCCCCCACGCTGTGCCCCAGGACCGCGTCGGGCTGGACGCCCCAGGAGCGCAGCAACCCCGCCACCGCCAGCTCCAGCGCCACGGTGGCCGGTTGCGTGTAGCGGGTCTCGTTCAGCGCCCCGCTGTCGTCCCGGAACAACACCTCGGTCAGCGGCCTGTCGAGGTGAGGCCCGAGGAGCTCCTCGAAGCGCAGGAGGTCACGACGAAACCCGGGCTCGGTCTCGAACAGCTCGCGCCCCATCCCCGCGTACTGCGCCCCCTGTCCGGTGAAGAGCCAGGCGACCCGTGGCGACTCCGCCTCGCGCCGCCCTCGTGTCCCCGTCTCTCCATGGGCGAAGGCACGGAGCGCGGCGACCATCTCCTCGGAGGTCGAGGCGACGAAGGCCGCGCGTTCCTCCATCGAGCCTCGGCTGACCCGCGCCGTGTGACAGACGTCCGCGAGCGAGTCCTTGCACGGCCCCGAGAGTGCATCCGCGAACGACTCCGCCAACCGGTGCAGGCTGCCAGCGGAACGAGCCGAGAGCGTCAGCAGGTCCAAGGGACGCGCGGTGCTCCGAGCAGGTGCCCGCGCGAGCCGTGGCGCGGACTCCAGGATGACGTGGGCATTCGTCCCCGAGAACCCGAACGAGCTCACGGCCGCGAAGCGAGGCGCCTCCGCCTTCCATCCGCGCCGCTCCGTGGGGACCTCGACGAACAGCCGGCTCCAGTCGACATGGGGCGTGGGGGTCCGCAGGTGGAGGTGCGGAGGAATCTCCTCGTTCGCCAGACACAGCGCCGCCTTGAGGACGCCCGCGATACCCGCCGCGCCTTCGAGGTGGCCCAGGTTCGTCTTCACCGACCCCACCCTCAGCGGCTGCTCGCGCGCCGTCCGGTCGCCGTAGACCGCGCCGAGCGCCTCCAGCTCGATGGGGTCACCCAGCGCCGTCCCGGTCCCATGTGCTTCGACGTAGCCCACGCGCGAAGCCTCGACGCGCGCGTCCCGCAGGGCGTCCTGGATGACCTGCCGTTGAGCGAGGCCGTTGGGGACCGTCAGCCCGCTGGTCCTGCCATCCTGGTTGACCGCCGAGCCTCGGATGACCGCGACGATGGGGTCCTCGTCCGCGAGCGCATCCGAGAGCCGCCGCAACACGAGGACGCCACAGCCCTCCCCTCTTCCAATCCCGTTGGCCGCCGCGTCGAAGGTCTTGCAGCGACCGTCCGCGGAGAGCATGTGCGCGCGCGACTCCATCAGCGTCGCGACGGGAGACAGCACCAGGTTCACGCCGCCCACCACCGCGAAGTCGACCTCTCGCTGACGCAGGCTGCGCAGCGCCAGGTGGAGAGCGACGAGCGAGGACGAGCACGCCGTGTCGACGGTGAGGCTGGGCCCCTGGAAGCCGAACGTGTACGAGAGCCGACCCGAGGCCACGCTCGCGCTGTTGCCCGCCCCCGTGTGGGCGTCGATGAGCTCGGGGGACTGGGTGGCGAGCTGCGTGTAGTCCTGCCCCATCATCCCGACGAACACGCCCGTCCGCGTTCCGTGGAGCGAGGCCGGGTTGCGTCCGGAGCTCTCCAGCGCCTCCCAGGTGACCTCCAGCAGGAGCCGGTGCTGCGGGTCCATCCGCGCCGCCTCGCGCGGAGAGATACCGAAGAACCGGGGCTCGAACTGGTCGATGTCCTCCAGGAAGGAGCCGAAGCGGCAGGAGACCTTCCCGGGCTGGTCCGGGTCTGGATGGTAGAGGGCGTCCACGTCCCACCGCTCCGGTGGAACCTCGGAGATGGCGTCCGTCCCATCGAGGAGCAGTCGCCAGTAGCGGCCCGGAGTCGAGGCGCCTCCCGGAAACCGGCACCCCATGCCGACGATGGCCAGGCCCTCGTGTCGCTCGCGCGCGTGGGCGTCGAGCTGCGACTGCGCCTCCTGGAGCTTCAGGAGCGCCCGCTTCATCAAGTCACCGTATTCGCCGGGGGCTGACATGCGGGGCTCCTAGTTCATCTTCGAGAGCTGCTCTTCGAGCATGTGGGCGAGGTGGCTTTCGGACAGGTCCTCCAGTGCGTGCGTGCCCGAGTCCTGCTCCCGTGGACCGGTGGCGATGGGCGACGCGAACTCCAAGGGAATGAACGCGGAGGCGAGCTGCTCCGCGAGCTTCTCGGTGGTGGGGTAGTTGAAGACGAGGGTGGCGGGCAGCGAGAGGCCGAAGGCGCTCTGGAGCCGGTTCTTGAGCTGCAACGCCGCGAGCGAGTCGATGCCCATCTCGTTGAAGCCCTGAGCGGGGTCGATGGACGCACCGGAGGCCGCGCCCCGAATCCAGGCCACCTGCTCCCGCAGGTAGTTCATCAGCAGCTTCCGACGAGCGGGGACGGGCGACTCGGAGAGCGTCTCCAGGAAGCGCGCGCGGCCTTCGGGCTGGCCTCTGGCGGCCTCCCGCAGCTCGGCGTCGTAGGGCGCGGTGCGGCCTCCACCGAACACCGCCCAGTCGATCTCCGCGACCCCCACCTGCGCGACCGGGCTGGTGAGCAAGGCTTCGAGCGCGCGGAGGCCCTGAGGCACGGAGAGAAGGCCCCAGCCCGGCGTGTGGGACTGCTCGCTGACGTCCACGCGTGCGCCGGCCTCACCCGCCCACACGCCCCAGTTGATGCTCAAGCCCGGCAGTCCGAGCGCGCGGCGGTGATGCGCCAGGGCATCCTCGAACGCCGTCGCGGCGCAGTGGTTCGACTGCCCGGCGGAGCCGACGAGCGACGCGACCGACGAGAACAACACGAAGTGCTCCAGGGCGAGCCCCGAGGTCAGCCGGTGCAGGTTCCAGGCGCCCCGCACCTTGGGCCGCAGCACCCGCTCGAAGCGGGCCCACGTCTGCTGACGAAGCACTCCGTCCTCGAGCACGCCCGCCGAGTGGAACACCCCCGCCAGCGGCGCGAGGTCATCGGCGATGAACTGGAGCAGACCGCTGAGTTCACCTTCGTCCGCGAGGTCCACCTGGCGGTACTCGACCCGCACGCCTCGCGCACGCAGCCGCTCCAGCCGTCCCTCGGCCTCCGCGCCCACGGAGCCACGCCCCGTCAGCACGAGGCTTCGTGCGCCCCGGTGCGCCAGGAGCTCCGCCGTCAGCAGGCCCAGCCGCCCGAGCCCGCCCACCACGAGATAGGTCCGGTCCGACCGGACAGGCCCCGCGTCGCGCGAGGACTCCGCCACCACCTCTCGCGACTCAGCCCTCCGGAGCCTCGCGACGAAGCGGCCCTCACGGAAGGCGACCTGGTTGTCGGCCATCCCGGCGCGACCGCGAACCTCTCGCGCGAGCGCCTCCACCTGCGCGCCCGCTTCACCGCGAGGGTCCAGGTCGACGCAGCGGACATCGAGCTCGGAAGACTCGATGGCGAGAGGCCGGGCCATGCCCCAGAGCAACGACTGTGCGAGGCCGGAAAGCGGCTGCCCGGAGGCCACCGCCTGCGCGCCCCGGGTAATGAGCCACACGGCCTCCGAGTACCCACGGTCGATGAGGTAGCGCAGCAACCCGAGGCCGCTCCCGCAGCCCCGCCGCGCATCCGCATCGAGGCGCTCCCCCTCCAGGTCCTCGGAGTCCGCGCCGTCGAGCCCCCACAGCAGGATGACGTCCGACAGCGAAGCGGGAAGCGACAAGGTCCGCAGCGCATCCGCGAGCGCCTCGGGGTCCTCGGGCAGCTCGAAGGACTTGTCATCGAGCGTGCGGAGCGTCTGCCCACGGAACGCCAGCAGGCACGTCCGCCCATCGCGCTCGAGCGCCCGCGCGAGCTTGTGTCCCAGCCCGGCATCATCCGCGAGAATCAGGCACGGCCCACTCACCGCCGCTCTCGCCGGGACGTCCAGCGCGAGGGGCTCCCACCGGCGCACATAGAGCTGACCGTCCAACGTCGCCGACGCAGCAGGGCTCAACGCCTCGCGGCTCGTCCGCTGAAGCTCCAGCCCCAGGACCTGGGCACACAGCCGCCCGTCCTCCCCGAAGACGCGGACCTCGGCACGCAGGCGCTTGCGTGTCTCGTCCACGGGCCGCACCACCGCGTGGCTCCACATCCGCGCCGCGAGTCCTCCGTACAACGAGAGGCTCTCGATGCCCGTCGGGACATAGAGCTCGGAAGCGCTCGGGTCCGGGTACGCACCTCCGACCACTTGGAGGCAGGCATCGAGCAGCGCCGGATGCGCGAAGGACATCGCATCGCCATCGAGCGGGAGCGAAGCGGGCCGCTCGATGTGAGCCAGGACCTGCTCGTCCCTCTGTCGAAGCTCGGTGAGGCCTCGGAAGTCCGCGCCGAAGTCGACCCCGGACTCCAGGGCCCTGCGATAGGGGTCCTCGATGAGCGGAGCCTCCCGGAGGCTCGCGAGCACGCCGTCCAGGTCCGCTGCCACGGAGGCACGCACATCCGCTTGCGAGACCTGGAGGGCCCCGGTCGCATGGAGGACCCAGTCGCCCTCGGACGCTCCGGTGGCGCGGCTGAAGATGCGCACCGTCGCCGAGCCCGCCTCGCCCTTGTCCACCGCGCACTGCACCCGGCGTCGGGAGTCCTGAGGGAACGTCATCGCCGCGAGCAGGGACAGGTTCGTCAGCCGCAGCGTCTTCGTCCCGAGCAGCTTCGCGCCTCCCGCCAGCGCCATCTCGACGAACGCGGTGGCGGGCAGCGTCGGGGTCCCGAAGACGCGGTGCTGCCCCAGGAACTCCTGCGTCGAGGGCCCCAGCGTCGTCTCGAACAGCAGCGCATCCGAACCCAGCACGGCCAACGGCACCCGAGCCCCGAGCAGCGGATGCTCCTCGCGAGCGGTCCGAGCCCCCTGCGGCTGCTGCAATCCGGCCCCCTCCTCCCAGTAGCGCTGTCGCTGGAAGGGATAGGTGGGGAGCGCGACCTTGCGCCGGGAGAACCCAGCATCGAACGCCGCCCAGTCCACGCGGACCCCTCGCGTGTAGAGGGCCGACAGGCTCTCCGACAGCTGCTGCCAGCCTCCGTCATCGGGACGCAGGCTCGGCAGCCACGCACACTCCCCTTCGGGAAGGCTCCGCGCCGCCATGCCGAGCAGCGTGGCCTTGGGGCCTATCTCGACGAACACCCGCGCCCCCTCGCGATACAGGCGCTCCACGCCGCTCGCGAAGCGCACCGGATTGCGGAGCTGGTGGCACCAGTAGTCCGGTGTGGCGATGGAATCGGTGATGGGCTCCCCCGTCATCCCCGAGACCATGGGGAGCGCGGGCCGCGCATAGGTGAGGGTCTCCGCGATGGCGCGGAACTCCGGCAGGGCCGACTCGACGATGACCGAGTGAGCCGCGCGAGGAATGTTCAGGCGCCGCACCTTGTGCCCCCTCGACTCCAGGGCCTCGGCCACCTCGCGAACGTCCCCCGGCAGGCCGGAGACGACCACGTTGTCGGGGCCATTGAAGGCCGCGATGGAGCAGCGCCCCCCACACGCCTCGAGGACCGCACGCACCTCCGCCTCGCCCGCGGTGACCGCCAGGTTCTCGCCCTGCGGAAGCTGGTGCACCAGCCGGCCGCGATGAATCGCCAGCTTCAGTCCGTCCTCGACGCTGAACACCCCCGCGAGGCACGCCGCCGCCAGCTCTCCCGTGCTGTGTCCGAGCAGGACATCCGGCTGGACGCCCCAGGACATCCACAGCTCCGCCAGCGCGTACTCGAGCGCGAAGAGGAGCGGCTGGGCGAAGTCGAACTGGTCGATGGGCGAGGGCTGTCCCGGCTCCGGGTAGAGCACCGACTGGAGCGTCTGCCCCCAGGCCGCGCGCAGCAGCACGTCGAACGCGTCGAGGCGACGCCGGAACCCCGGATGCGCCACATAGAGCTCGCGAGCAGCCCCGACGTACTGCGAGCCCTGTCCCGAGAACAGGAAGGCGACCTTCGGCGCCTGCTTCGGAGCGAGCACACCGTGCACCACTCCGGGGTGCTCCTCCTTCCGCGCCGCGGCCCCGAGCAACGCGGCCATCGCGTCGCGCTCCCCCGCCACCAGGGCGAGCCGATGGTCGAAGTCAGCGCGGCCCGTGTTCGCGGAGAAGCACACGTCCGCGAGCGTCGCGTCGGTGCGCTCCAGCAGCCCCTGGAAGCGGCCCGCGAGCTGCCGCAGCGCCACATCATCGCGAGCCGAGAGCGTCAGGACATGACGGGAGCGCTCCCTCCGCTCCGCGGCCACCTCCACCTCTCGCGGCGCGGGGGCCTCTTCCAGGACGACATGGGCATTGGTGCCGCCGATGCCGAAGGAGCTGACCCCCGCACGGCGCGGCCCGTCCTCCACCCGCCAGGGCCGGAGCGAGTCGACCACGTAGAACGGGCTGTGCTCGAAGTCGATGCGGGGGTTCGGCTTCTCGAAGTGGAGCGAAGGGGCCAGCGTGCGGTGCTGGAGCGACAGCACGACCTTGATGAGCCCGGCGATACCCGCCGCGCTGTCCAGGTGGCCGATGTTGCTCTTCACCGAGCCCAGTCCGCAGGAGCCGGCCATCGCCTGCCCGCCGAACGCCTGGGTCAACGCGGCGATTTCAATGGGGTCGCCGATGGCGGTCCCCGTCCCGTGCGCCTCGACGTAGGAGATGCTCGCGGGGTCGATGCCCGCGCGCTGATGCGCCCGCCGGACGACGTCGCACTGCCCTTCGACACCGGGGGCCATGAAGCCGACCTTGCGGTGCCCGTCGTTGTTGATGGCCCAGCCCTTGATGACGGCGAGGACGCGGTCTCCATCGGCGCGCGCCTGACTCAAGCGCTTGAGGACCACGACACCCGCCCCGCTGCCCGGCAGGGTGCCATTGGCGCGAGCATCGAACGGACGGCAGTGGCCATCGCCCGAGAAGATGCTGCCCTCCTCGAAGAGATAGCCCACGCGGTGGGGGACCTTGATGGCCACGCCCCCCGCGAGCGCCATGTCGCAGCCGCCGTTGAGCAGCGCATCACAGGCCATCGACACGGAGACCAGCGAGGTCGAACAGGCCGTCTGGACATTCACGCTCGGCCCGCGCAGGTCGAGCTTGTAGGACGTCTGCGTCGCCAGGAAGTCCTTGTCCTGGGACATGAGGTCCTGGAAGAAGTGGATGGGCCGCGTCAGGTCCGGGTAGGGGTAGCGGTAGTGACTGACGCTCTTGCCGGCATAGACACCGACGATGGCGTCACACGTGTTGGGGGGATAACCCGCGTGCTCGAGCGCCTCCCAGGCGCACTCCAGGAACACCCGCTGTTGAGGGTCCAGCGCGCGGGCCTCACGGGGGGTGAGCGAGAAGAAGTCGGCATCGAACGCGTCGATGCCCTCCATCGCCGCGGAGGCTCGGACGTAGCGCGGGCTCTTGAACGCGGCGGCGCTCACGCCCGCGGCCAGCAGTTCCTCATCGGTGTACTGGGCGACGGACTCGACGCCGCCCACCAGGTTGCTCCAGAACGCATCCAGCGTGGGTGCCCCCGGGAAACGGCCGCTCATCCCGATGATGGCGATGTCGCTGTCCCCGGGAGTGAGCGTCACCTCCGCCGTGGGCTTGGGCTTCGGAGCTCCCCCCAGCCGCGCCGCGAGGGAGCGCACCGTCGGATTCCCGAACAGGTCCACGATGGGGAGGGAGAGCCCCAGCTCCTGCTTGATGCGCAGATGGAGCTGGATGAGGTGCACGGAGTTCGCGCCGAGCTCGAAGAAGTTACGCTCCGGATGCACGTCCGGCACGCCCAGCACGGCGCCCACGGCCTTCGACAGCGTCTCCTGGAGCGCGCGCGTCTCCCCCAGGCCCCCGGGAGGCGAGGCGGGTGCCAGCATGTTCTTCGGCGGGGCCACCGCATCCGGATGAGGCAGCGCGCGACGGTCCACCTTGGCGTTGCGGGTCAGCGGCAGCGCATCGAGGACGACGTACGTCGCCGGAACCATGTGCTCGGGGAGCTTGCGCGAGAGGAAGTCGCGCACGCGCTGCGTGTTCAGCTCGCGCGTCCCTTCCGCGAGCACGACGTACGCCACGAGCCGCTTCTCATGGTGCTCACCGACAGCGCCGACCACCGACGCGCGGATGCTCGGCTCCTGCAAGAGGGCCGCTTCAATCTCCCCGGGCTCGATGCGCTGCCCGCGGATGGAGAGCTGGAAGTCGACGCGCCCGAGGAACTCGAGCGTCCCATCGGGCAGATAACGCCCCAGGTCCCCCGTGCGATACAGGCGTTCACCCGTGCGAGGGTGGACGGTGAACTTCGCGGAGCCCGCGCCCGCGCCGATGTAGCCCTGTGCCACGCCGATGCCCGCGCAGCACAGCTCACCGGGCACCCAGAGCGGTCGCTCCTCCAGCCGCTCATCGAGCACGTAGTACCGCGTGTTCGCGATGGGCTTTCCGTAGGGGATGCTGCGGCGCCGCCCATCCGCCTCCTCGACGGGATGGGTGATGTTCCACAGCGACGTCTCCGTCGGCCCACCGACACTGACCACCTTGACCCCGGCGAAGCGCTCGCGCAGGCGCCCCGGCAGCGTGACGGGAATCCAGTCGCCGCCGAGCATCACCAGGCGCAGCGGACACGAGAGCCGGACGTCACCTCCTTCGAGGTACGTCATAAGCATCTCCATCATCGCCGGCACGGTGCTCCAGAGCGTGACGCCGTGGCGGGCCATCAGCTCGACCCAGTGCGAGGGGTCTCTGCGCCGCGCGGCCTCCGGCATCACCACCGTCGCGCCCGCGCCCAGCGTTCCGAAGACGTCGTAGACGGAGAAGTCGTGGTGGAGCGCGCTCAGGGCGATGAGCCGGTCATCCGGCCCGATGCCGAACCGCCCGTTCGTCCACTCGATGGCGTTGGCCATCCCCGCGTGCGTGAGCATGGCCCCGTTGGGCTGGCCCGTGGAGCCGGACGTGTAGAGGATGTGCGCGAGGTCCTCGGGCCGCTGCACGGGAGTCAGCGGGGTGTCCGGGTACTCGCTGAAGGACTCCGGAGCGAGCACGAGCACCTGGACCTGCTCCGCCCAGGACTCCCCCGCGAACCGAGGCTGCGTCACCACCAGTCCGGCGCCCGCGTTGCGCAGCATGAACGCGCGGCGCTCGGGAGGCAGGCCCGCGTCGACGGGCAGGTAGGCCGCGCCGGAGCTCAGGACACCGAGCACCGCGACGACCTGCTCCCAGCCCTTCTCCATCACCACCGCGACCACGCGGTTGGGCACAGCGCCCTTCTGGCGAAGCACATGCCCCAGGCGGCTCGCCCGTCGGGCCAGCTCGCCGTAGCTCAGCGAGAGCCCGGTGGACACCAGCGCCACCGCGTCTGGACGTGCGGCGGCATTCCGGAAGAAGCCCGAGTGGAGCAGCTCGCCGCTCAGCGGACGGGCCGTGTCGTTGACGCGGGCCAACAGCTCGCGCTGTCGCACGGGCAGGAGGTCCAGGTCGGAGCGCTCCCACAGCGCATCATCCTCCGCCAACCGGAGGAGCAGCCCGTGGAAGGCGTCGAACATGTCCTCCATCATCCCGGGCGGGAACAGCTCCTCCGCCACATCCCAGTTCAGGAAGACGCCGCCGCGCTGGTAGACGATCTGGAGGTCGATCCACACCTGAGGCGTCTGCGTGAGCGCCTCGACGAGCTCACCGAACGACTCCGCCAGGAAGTCCACCCAGTGCGAGTCCCGGCTCTTGGAGTGGGACGCGAAGCTCGTCATCACCACGGGCATGATGGCGCCGGAGATGCGGCCCTGGGCCCGGAACAGCTCGCGCAGCAGCTCGACGCCGCTCACCTCGCGGTGCTCCAGCGCGAGGAGGAGCTGATCTCGAATCGCGAGCGCCCGCTCGATGAAGGCACGCTCCGGCCGATGGTCCACCTCCACCAGCGTGAAGCTCGCGAAGGTCCCGATGATGTCGTTGACCTGGGGGTGGACGGGCAGCCGGTTGAAGTGCGGGACGTTGAGCGTGAAGCGAGGACTGCGGCTCCAGCGGGCGATGACCTCCGCGTACACAGCGAGGAGCAGCTCCGGCTCCGTCAGCCGGCGTGCCCGGGCCCTCTGCTTGAGCCGCTGCCACACCTCCGCATCCACCCGCGCGAACCAGCGACGGAAGCGAGGACGCCGCAGCGAGCGAGGGTCCCGCTCCAGCGGAAGGTCCGGCGCGGGAGGCAGCTGGGACAGGCGCGAGCGCCAGAACTCGAGCGAGCGGGCATGACGGGCCCCTCGCGTCTGGTGCAACGCCAGCGAGTAGTCCCGGTACGACAGCGAGAGGGACGCGGGAGAAGGCGGGGTCTCCGGGTGCCGGTAGAAGTGCACCAGCTCCCGGTAGAGAATCTGGAAGCTGTACCCGTCGATGAAGGTCCCATCGACGCTCATGAAGAGGCGCACGCGTCCGCTGTCGAGCAGGCACGCGCGCAGCTCGAACAAGGGCCACTGGTCCAGCGGGAGCACCTGCTGGGACAGCCGCTCGCGAATGGCCGCGAGCCGGGCCTCGGTCTCCTCGGGGCCCCGTCCGCGCAGGTCCTCGACGGGGAGTCGATAGCGCGGCACCGAAGGCAGGATCCGCTGCTGGAAGCCCGGGGCCTCCACGGCGCGCAGCATCTCGTGACGGGCGACGACCTGGTTCCACGCCTCCTCGAAGCGCGTCAGGTCGAGCGCGCCGCAGTCGAGCTCGTTGTACGCGTGCATCGACGCGTTCATCTCCAGCTCGGCCTGGCGGCCCACGCTGTACGCCTGCTGGAGCTCCGTCATGGGGAACGGCTGGTGCCGCTCCTCGGGCCGAGCCACCACTTCGGCGCGGGCTTCGTGCGGCTCGGCCAGGAGTGCCAGCAGCGCGGGCTTGTGCGCCACGAGCTGCTCGCGCAGCGCCTCGGGAAGCGCGCCGTCGGGCGCGTCGACGGCCAGGTGCTCGCCCTCCACGCCCAGCGTGATGCCGTGTCCGGCCAGCGCCTGAAGGAGCTCGTCCAGCCTCATATCAGGACCCGTTTCGAGTCGGTCCGAGCGGAGGCCCCCGTGCCCATCACACTGGAGGCCGCGAGCTTCTCCAGCAGCTCCGCCGCCACCTGTGCGATGGAGCGCCCGTCCACGAAGCTCTTGAGCGACAGCCCCACGCCGAGCTCGTCCTGGAGCTGGTCCCGCAGCTCCATCACCATGATGGAGTCGAAGCCCAGCGCATCGAAGGAGTCCGTCGCGGCGAGACGCTCGAGCTCCAGTCGGCTGACCTCACTCACCATCTGCCGGAGCCGGGCCTCCAGCACGGAGGGACGCGCGGGAGCGTCCATCGCGAGCAACACCTCTCGGAGCTTGCGCGACGCGGTGTCCACCGCCTCGGCGACGGCGCTGGAGCCTCGCGCACGGAACAGGGACGACCCCGCCACGGCGGGATGGCGGTCCGTCCAGCGCTCCGCATCGAAGCGAGCGATGCCGCGAACGTCGGGGTTCTCCGCGAGCGTGACGGCCATCGCGGACAGCGCCTCCTCGACGGACAGCGGCGACATCCCGCGCTGCGCGAGACGGGCCCCTCGCCGGGCATCGGCGGCGGCCATGCCGACCTCGCCCCAGCTCCCCCACTGGAGGCTCACCCCGGGAAGCCCTCGCGAGCGCCGGAGCCGGGCCAGCGCATCCAGGAAGGCGTTCGCCGCGGCGTAGTTGCCCTGCCCCGGAGCGCCGAACAGCGCCGCCGTCGACGAGAACAGGACGAAGTGCTCCAGCGCATCGCCCTGCGTGAGCGTGTGGAGGTTCCACGCGCCTGTCACCTTGGGCGCCATGACGCGCGCGAAGTCCTCGGGCTCCAGCTCCAGCAACGACTCGTCGGCCAGCACGCCCGCGCAATGAAAGAGCCCCCCCAGGGGGACACTCCCGGACCGGATGTCGTGCAGCATGTCGGCGACGGCCTCCGAGTCGCTCACGTCGACCCGGAAGACCTCCACGCGCGCGCCCTGCTCCCGCAAGGGCGTCAGTGCCCGATGCGCCTCCAGCGTCTCTCCCATCCGACCGCACAGCGTGAGGTAGCGCGCGCCCTGCTCCACCAGCCAGGCGGCCAGCCGCAGCCCGAGTCCTCCCAGGCCTCCGGTGATGAGATAGGTGCGGTCCGAGCGCGGACGGAACGGCTCGCCGCTCGCGGACGTCCGCCGCCCCTGGGTGAGCATCGAGACCAGGCGCTGCCCCTCGCGAAGCGCGACCTCGTCCTCTTCTCCACCCGGCGATGTCGCGGAGCGAAGCTCCTCCACCAACGCACGCGCGGACACCTCCCCCGGCGCCAGGCCCACGTCGATGCGCGTGCACCGCAGCTCCGGATGCTCATAGGCGATGACCCGCCCGAGCCCCCAGAGCGAGGCCCCCACGAGCGACACCCGCTTCGAGTCCTCGCCCGTCACTTGCGCATCCCGGGTGACGAGATACAGCCGAGGTGCCCGCTCCCAGCTCGCGAGAGCCAGGGCCTTCACGAGCGCGGCCACGGCAACGGAAGCGTCCAGGACACCGGCGCTCGAGTCGACGGCCTCCGTGCGCGACAGGAAGACGACACCTCGAAGCACCTGACGGGACGGGCCCAGCTCCTCCAGGAGCCGCGAGAAGTCCTCCGCCCGCGAGAAGTCGAGGACGTGCTCGCGAGCGGACACGCGCTCGTAGCCCGAGCCCGGACGCACCAGCACCACGTCACCGCCCGCCGAGACCAGCGCATCACGAAGCGCCACCGGGGCATCCGGCTCCTCGGCCACGACGAGCCACGAGCCGTCCAGCCGGGCCTGCCCAGGCGCCAGCGCTCGAGGCATCCACGCGACCTCATGGAACAACCCGTCCCAGCTCACGGCCTCCTGAGCCACCGCGGGAGAGGCCTTCACGGACTCCCGCTCGCCATCCCACCAGTAGCGCTCGCGCCGCCAGGGGTACGTCGGCGCGGAGACCGTCCTCCCCTCGGGCAGGAGGTTCTCGAAGCGGAGCGGAACACCCGCGCAGTAGAGCTTCGCCGCCTGGGCGAGCAGGACCTCGCGCGCCTCGTGCCCCTCCACCTGCGCGACGTTCAGCACCAGCACGTCCCACCCCTGGCTCTCGGCCTCGGTGGTCAACTGCTGGTGGAACGACGAATCCCCACCCAGGTCCAGGAAGAGGGAGGCGCCCGTCGACAGCAGGCGCTCGCCGGAGACCCTGTCCTCGCCCGGGTCCTGGCCGGGCCTGGCTCCGGGCGCTCCCATGAGGATGGGGACCTTCGCCGGGCGCACGGGAACGGGCTCGGGCTGGGGGAAGCCATGCAGGCCACGGATGGCCTCCTCCAGGGTGATGACTCCCGCGACGACCCCCGCCGCCAACCTTCCATGGCCGATGCCCGCGACCGCGGAGGGCTCGACCCCCAGGGAGCGCCACAGCTCCACTTGCGCGAGCTGCCAGACCAGGAGGGGTGCGAACCGGTCCGTCTCGAACACCGACGAGCCCACCACCTGCCGGAAGGCCTCCGCGAGGGGCTCCACGTAGGGAGCGAGGAGCGGCGAGCCCACCCTCTTCTGCGCCACGCCGAAGTCGGCCCCCATGAAGAAGACCACGCCGGGCCCGCCCCCCGAGCGCTGAGCCCGGCCCCTGAAGAGTCCCTCCGCGTCGAGCCCATCCGACGCGCGGCGCACCAGCGTCAGGAGCTCTTCGTACGTCGACGCGACGAGCGCCAGGCGCTCGTCATGATGCGCGCGCCCCGCGCCCGCCGTGAAGCATGCATCCCAGACCTGCACGCCCCGGGTCTTCACGAGGTGACTCGACCACGCCCCGGCCAGCTCCCGCAGGGCCGGCTCACTCCGCGCCGAGAGCGGAAGCAGGTAGGGGCCCTCCCTACGAGGCGCCGGCCCGCGCTCACGATGCTCCTCGAGGAGGACGTGTGCATTCACCCCGCTCATCCCGAAGGAGCTCACCGAGGCGCGATACGGACGCGGACGCGCCGGGAAGGGCGTGAGCTTCCGCGCCACGACAATCCCCGAGCCCACCCAGGGGAACTCGGTCGTCGGGTGCTCGAAGTGGAGCGCGGGAGGAACGGCGCGATGCTGGAGGACCAACACCGCCTTGATGAGCCCCGCGATGCCCGCCGCCGCCTCGGTGTGGCCGATGTTCGGCTTGACGGAGCCCATCCACAGCGGACGCTCCGGCTCCCGCCGCCGCCCGTACACCCGCGCGACACCCTCCAGCTCGATGGGGTCCCCCAGCCGCGTCCCCGTCCCGTGCGCCTCCAGGTAGTCCACATCCTCCGGCGCGACGCCGGCGCGCTGGAGCACGAGCCGGTACAGGGACTCCTGGGCGCGGACGTTCGGCACCGTCAGCCCACCGCTCGCGCCATCGTGGTTCGTCGCGGACGCGCGAATCGTCGCGAGGATGCGGTCCCCATCGCGAAGGGCCTCGCGCTTCCGCTTCAGGATGACGACGCCACACCCTTCGCCCTGCACCATCCCATCCGCGTCGCGGTCGAACGCGCGGCACGTCTGGCTCGGGGAGAGCGCCCCCGCCTTGGACAGGAACACGCTCAGGTGAGGGGCGAGCAGCAGCTTCACGCCCCCCGCGATGGCCACGGTCGACTCACCCAGCCGCAAGCTCTGACAGGCCAGGTGTACGGCCACGAGCGACGAGGAGCAGGCCGTGTCCACCGCGAGGCAGGGCCCCTCCAGCCCCAGCAGGTACGAGAGGCGCCCGGCGATGTAGCTCGCGTCCACACCCGTGGAGTAGTGCGCGCCGACCTTCTCCAGCCCGCCCTCTGGAATCAGCGCGTAGTCCCGCGCATGCACCCCGACGAAGACGCCCGTCCGGGTCCCCTTCAGCCGCTGCGGTGGGAGCCCCGCGTCCTCGAGCGCCTCCCAGCTCACCTCCAGGAAGAAGCGCTGCTGGGGGTCCATCCCCTCCGCTTCACGCCGCGATATCCGGAAGAACTCCGCGTCGAACCGGTCCACGCCATCCACGAACCCCGCCCGGCGCAGAATCGTCTTGCCCGGAGTGGAGGGCTCCGGGTCATGGATGCCCTGAAGCGCGCGCCGGTCCATGGGGACGTCCGTCACCGCGTCGCCCGCGAGCCACACCAGCTCGTGGAACCGCTCGGGACTCGTCGCGCCCCCTGGGAACCGGCAGCCCATCCCGATGATGGCGATGTCCCCTTCGTCCGGCTGCGCGGCGGGCTCGAGTCTCTGCTGGAGCTTCTCGATGGTCAGCAGGGCCTGCTGGAGGGGGGTCAACGCCACGCTCGTGCTGTCCTTGCGGCTCATCCCCCCACCTCCTCGAGGCCCAGCTCCGCGAACTTCCGCGCGATGAGCTCACGGGCCTGCGCCTCCGACAGGCCGGCGATCTTCTCCACCAGCGCCGCGTCCGCGCCTGGCGCCGGAGCGCCCTTCGCGCGCGCATCCAGCAGCCCCCACAGCCGCGCCGCGAGGGGCTCCAGTCGGGGATGCTCGAAGAAGAAGGTCGTCGGAAGCTCCAGGCCCAGCACCTGCGTGATGCGCTCCTTGAGCATCACCAGCCCCACGGAGTTCATCCCCAGCTCGAACAGCGTCCGCCCCCGCGTCTCCACCTCCGCCGGCTCCACCCCCAGCACCGCCGCGACCTCGCCTTGGAGGAAATCGAGCAGCCGGGCCTCGCTGAGGTCCGTGGGCTCCTCCTGGAAGCGCTCCACCCGAGGCGTGAGCCACTCCGGCCACAGGCGCTGTCGTTGAAAGGGATAGACCGGAAGGCTCACACATCTCCCTTCGAACCCTGAAACACTCTCACGCGAAACCCAGCCCTCCGCAACGTAGGTCCGAGCCGCCTCAACCACGGAGATGGGTTGCCCTTCCTCAACCCAGAGGGGCTGATCTGGTGAATCAATGAATGCCTTCAACATCCGCCCCATCCCTTCCCGGCTTCCGGCGGCCACCGCCAGGCGATGACGGTGGTGTTGCCTCTTGAACATCGCCGAAAAGCAGACGTCATCCAGTCGCGCGGTGGTCTCAGGGGTTTCCGCCAGGAATCCGCTCATGCGCAGCGCCTGCTGCCTCAAGGACGCGGGCGTCAGCGCCGAGAGCACCAGGAGGTGGTTCGCCTGTGCGGGCAAGGCGGACTTCGCCAGACGAAGGGGCGCGGGCGCGGCGTCCAGGACCACGAAGGCATTGGCTCCGCCCAGGGACGTCGAGATGACCCCCGCGCGCGGAAGCACCCCGGTGCCACGCACCGGCCAGGGCTCCAGCTCCGATTGAATCCGCAGCCCCAGCGCGTCGAACGCGATGTGGGGATTGGGGTCCTCCACGTGAATCGTCGGCGGCAAGGCGCGGTGGTGCAGCGACAGACACACCTTGATGAACTGCGCGATGCCCGCCGCCGCGCCCAGGTAACCCAGGTTGTTGCTGACCGCGCCCAGTCGGCAGGGCACGGAGCGCCCCTCACCGAGCGCCGTCCCGATGGCGAGCGCCTCCGCCGCGTCCCCCTTGAGGAAGGCCGAGCCGTGCAGCTCCACGTAGTCCAGGCTCGCGGCCTCCACGCCGGCCCCCGAGCAGGCCTGGCGGATGACCTCCGTCTGCGCCTCGACGCTGGGCGCCATGATCCACTCGTTGCGGCCGTTGTGGTTGACGGCGCTGCCGCGAATCAACGCGTAGACGCGGTCCGTCGGCTCCACTCGGGACAACGGCTTGAGGACCACCATCCCCGCGCCCTCGCCCCGGACATAGCCGTCCGCCTTCGCGTCCAGGGTCCGGCACGCGCCTCGCGCCGACAACACCCCCGCGTGGGAGAGCATGAGGCTGCCGTCCTCGGAGAGCATCAGCTCCACGCCCCCCGCGAGCGCGCACTCCACCTCGCCCAGCAGCAGGCTCCGACACGCCTCGTGCAGCGCGGTCAGCGACGAGGCGCACCCCACGCTGGTGCAGGTGCTGGGGCCTCGGAGGTCGAACGCATGGGAGATGCGGTTGGCCGCGAAGGACGGCGTCGTCCCCAGCAGCGAATAACCATCCAGCGACGCGCGCTCCCGCGTGAGCATGCGCTGGAAGTCGCTGGAGTGGAGGCCCACGAAGACCCCCGTGCGACTGCCGCGAAGCGCGTCGAGGGGAATGCCCGCGTCCTCGAGCGCATGCCACGCGCACTCGAACAGCACCCGGTGCTGGGGGTCCATCTGACGAAGCTCCCGCTTCGAGAGACGAAAGGCGTGAGGGTCCGCCCACTCCACGTCCTCCAGCCATCCCGCGCGCTGGGAATGAACGCCTCCAGGCGGGCTCGTCACAGCCTCATGCAACAATTCCATATTCCGACGAGCCATTGGTATATCGCCCGTCGCGTCCAATCCCTCGCACAAGAATTTCCACAGGGCTCGCGGACAGTCGGCCCGGGGAAGACGCAGCCCCATTCCCACGACAGCTATTGTCTCGCGCGGCATTGAGTCACTTTTTGTAGCGCAATCCCAAACTCCTGGTCAATGCCCCGCAATACACACACGCCCTCGAATTCCTCTATCCACTTCCACACAGACAAACATTGGACAACCCGTGGCATCGTTGACCGCGCGCACGCGTGGAGGTGAAAATTTCAAGACGCTTCCAGGGTCTCACGGCGCGGACAACAGGCTTGTGGCTGTGCAAAGCCCGGCCAGTCAATCAACACCGACGGATAGACACCGCATGGACTTCGGCTGGACGAGCGAACAGGTGGAGTTGTACGAGCGGGCCTTCGCCTTCGCGAGAGCGGAGCTGAGCGGCGACGAGGCCGCGCCTCCCGTGGAGGACTTTCCCCGGAGCCGGTGGCGACGCTGCGGTGAGTTCGGCTTCCTGGGTCTGCCCGTGCCCGAGCAGCACGGAGGGCTGGGGTTGGACACCTTGACGACAGCGCGCGTGATGGAGGCGCTGGGGCGAGGCTGCACGGACACCGGGCTCGTCTTCTCCGTCGGAGCACATCTGTTCGCGTGCGTGCTCCCGCTGTGGGAGCGCGGCGATGACGCGCAGAAGCGGCGCTACCTGCCCAGGCTGTGCTCGGGGGAGTGGGTCGGCGCCAACGCCATCTCCGAGCCGGAGGCGGGCTCGGACGTCTTCGCGCTCAAGACGCGGGCCACGCGCGACGGCGACGGCTATGTGCTCGACGGGAGCAAGAGCTACGTCACCAACGGTCCCGCCGCCGACGTGTTCCTGGTGTACGCCGTCACGGCCCCCGAGCACGGCTACATGGGGCTGAGCGCCTTCCTCGTCGAGCGCGACACCCCTGGGCTGTCGGTGGGCCGGCCCTTCCAGAAGATGGGCCTGTCCAGCTCCCCCATCGCCCCCCTCTACCTGGAGGGTTGTCGAGTGCCCGCCTCGGCGCGGCTCGGGCCGGAGGGACAGGGCGCGCCGCTCTTCAAGCGGTCCATGCAATGGGAGCGCGCCTGCCTGTTCGGCGCCTATGTGGGGTTGATGGAGCGGGTGTTGGAACAGACGGTGGACTTCGCGCGCCAGCGCAAGCAGTTCAAGCGGGCCATCGGGAAGAACCAGGCCATCTCCCACCGGCTGGTGGACATGAAGCAGCGGCTCGAGTCCGCGCGGCTGTTGCTGTACCGGGCCTGCTGGCTGATGGACCGCGGACAGGACGCGGCGATGGAGGTGTCGCTCGCCAAGCTCGCCATCAGCGAGGCCGCGGTGCAGTGCGGAGTCGATGCCATCCAGATTCACGGGGGCATGGGCTACGTGGCGGAGACGGGCATCGAGCGGGTGCTGCGCGATGCCATCCCCAGCACCCTCTTCTCCGGCACCTCGGAGATGCAGCGCGACATCATCGCCAGCCACCTGGGCCTATGACGCTCGACCAGCTTGTCATGCGCAGCGCGGCCCGGAGTCCCGGGGCCATCGCCGTCCGGGGACCGGATGAGACGTACACCTATGGACAGCTCGACGCGGTCGCCAACCGGGTGGCGCGCGCGCTCCAAGGACTGGGCGTCCAGCGCGGGGACCGGGTGGGGCTGTGGACGGAGAAGTCCGCGCGCGCGGTGGCGGCGATGCAGGGCATCTCCCGACTGGGCGCGGCCTATGTCCCGCTGGACCCCTTGAACCCCGCCACCCGGACGCGCCTCATCCTGGAGGACTGCCGCATCGACGTGGTGGTGACGAGCGCGTCGCGCGCGGCGGAGCTTCGCAACGGGGGCCTGGAGCGCCTTCGCTTCCTGCTCGTGGATGACACAGGCCCCGCGCCTGGGTGGACAAGCCTGTCCGGCCTCTCTCCGGAGCCGCTGGCTGGACATGGGCTGGACGACCACGCGCTGGCCTACATCCTCTACACCTCCGGCTCCACGGGGATGCCCAAGGGCGTGTGCATCAGCCAGCGCAACGCCCTGGCCTTCATCGAGTGGAGCCACGCGCTGCTGGGCACCACGCCGGAGGACCGCTTCAGCAATCACGCGCCGTTCTTCTTCGACCTCTCGGTGCTGGACCTCTACGCGGCGTTCCTCGGCGGCGCGTCCGTCACGCTCATCCCGGAGGCGCTGGCCTTCGCGCCCAAGAAGCTGGTGGAGCTGGTGCTGCGCGAGCGGTTCACCGTCTGGTATTCGGTTCCCTCGGCGCTCACGCTGATGATGTTGGAGGGCGGGCTCCTCTCCCACCGGGACCTGCCCTTCCGCGCCGTGCTGTTCGCGGGAGAGCCCTTCCCCATCCAACACCTCCGCCCCCTGCGCGAGCACCTGGGCGCGGTGCGGTTCTTCAACCTGTATGGCCCCACCGAGACGAACGTCTGCACCGCGTACGAAGTGGGCGGAATCGCCCCCGAGCGCACCACCCCGGTCCCCATCGGGAGCGCGAGCTGTGGCAATCGCGTCTGGTTGGAGCCGGAGGCCGACGCGGACGTGGGGGAGCTCATGGTGGAGGGGCCCACGGTGATGTTGGGCTACTGGGGCCAGGCGCCCCAGGGCGCACGTCCCTATGCGACGGGAGACCTCTGCCGCCAGCTCCCGGAGGGAGGCTTCGAGTACCTGGGCCGCCGAGACAACATGCTGAAGGTGCGCGGGCGGCGCATCGAGCCGGGTGAAATCGAGGCGGCACTGCTGTCGCATCCCGGGGTCCGCGACGTGGGAGTCGTCACTTCGGAGTCGGGCCTGGAGGCGAGACTGGTCGCGTTCGTCGTGGCCCATGACGGCCCGCGCCCCACCCTGCTCCAGCTCAAGCAACACTGCGCGGAGCGACTGCCCCGATACATGCTCATCGACGAGCTTCGCGTCGTGCCCGCGTTGCCCAGAACCCAGAATGGCAAGCTCGACCGGCGCGCGCTCCGCGACCTGGCGCCTCGGAGGGCGCCCGTGTGACGGCGCTCGTCACCGTCGGCCGATGAACTGACGCGAAGCAGAACAGCCTGGGGAGAGGAACTCTCCGCGATTTCCAGTCACGACTTGGGTATGGCGAAAGAACGGCATCAAGCCTGGTTCCTGGGGAGACATCAGGGCACAGGCGCCCTGCGCCAGAGTGCTCGACGGGGAACGAAGCAGATTCACGTATAGTCGAACAACCTGAGCCGTGCTACGCCACGGCAAACATGCCCAGAGCCCGTCGCGTCACCCCCTCCCCCCGAACCACCCGCTCTCATTCAGCGCGCGGCGCTTCCTCGGCGACGCCATCCCTGGATGAGGCTTTCCAGGCCATCGTACAGGGCGCCGTGGAGGAGTCGTTCGCCTCCCTCGTCTCGGCCATGCGCCGCCTGTCCGAGCGCCTGAGCGGGCAACCTCTTCCCCCCATCGCCCGAGCCCCCCAGAAGGCTCCCGCGCCGCCGCCGCCGCCCGAAGTCAAACCCGTCGTCGAGCAGCCCGCGGCCTGCGCTGTCATTGGCTGCCGGCAGCCCGTCCGCACCCTCGGGTACTGTTCGGCGCACTACCAGAAGCGTCGGCTGATGGTCTCTACCGGACGGCTCCACGCCGCCTGGGTGGAGCACGCCACGCCCCACTCCATCCCGGACGTCATCCTCTCCCGCCGCCGTCGCAGCTCGTCGGAGGCCCCCTCGCAGCCCACCGCGCCGGCCCCCGCCCCCGCGGGGCCTCGTGTGTGGGTTCGCAAGAAGGGCCAGGCCCAGGCCGTCGGCGCTTCGGGCGAAGAGGGAGGCCCGTCCCTCCCCACGCTGCCGCCCTCCCTGCGCCCGTCGAACTCCGCGGACGTCGGTGACACCGTGAAGCGCTGGGCCGAAGAGTTCCTCGCGAACAAGCGCCGGAACTGACCGCTACAAACAACCCCGCGCTGGCCTCGAGCGCGCGTCCCTCGCGAAGGCGAAGCGGGACGCCCGAGGACGGCGCGGGGTTCGTGTGTGAGCCGTCCGACTCACGGCCACCCCGCGACGCCCGCCTCGAGGCACGACGACTTCAGTTCGCGTCGCAGCTGAAGCTGTTCTCTTCCCACTTCCCGCAGGCCGTGGGCAGCTCACACACCTGGTAGAGACACGTTTCGGAGACATAGCTGCAGCAGGTGATCTTCAGCTGCGGGTCCCCACCACAGCTCTGCCGCTTGGCGCCCTTGTGCGTCGCGGGAGCCTCCACCACACCACAACCCTCACCCTCATCATTGTCGCTACCACAGGCAGACAACAGGGGAACCGCGAGAAGCATGAAAATGATTTTGCGCATGCCCGGAGGAGAACATGACCCATACACACGGCACAACAGAACAGGAGTGAAAGCAATCAATCCGAAAGCATCCGCCGCGCGCTGAAACAGTTTGTTGCAACGCGAGGGCAGGTGCAGCAGCACACGCGCCACCCTCAGGGCGGCCGCCCCCTTGCTCACCCGAGCCGGAAGCCACGCCGCTCCATCGCGAGCGGCCTCCCCGGTGAGCCCCTCCCCACCGTTTCCCCTCTGAAAACCCGGTGCCCCTTGACAATCCCGGGCACCAATCGCACGATTCAATCAGTCGATTGAACCCATCGAAGTGCCCCCCGGGAGGCACGGGACGCCCCGTGCCCCGAGGGGATTCGCATCCAGGCTCGAGAGCCCCAGGACCTCCCTGGGCCCGCATGAGACCTGCACCGTCGAGGCTCGCCTCCGCGCCGCTCGCGCAACGCCACTCGTCTGTCTTTGATTCGGCTCGAATCCCATCGCATCTGTTTATTCGGGATGCGATGACAGAAATAAAAGGCCGGGGTGTTCGAGCTGGCAATCCCTCACACGGAGGCAGCACCACATGAGCGTCACCCTGAACCGTCGTTCCTTGCTGCACGCGGGCCTGGGCATCACTGGAGGCCTCGCGCTGCTGCGCACTCCGGCCGCCCAGGCGGCCCTCGCCCAGGTCACCTCGACGCCTGGCCAGGCGTCACCGCCACAGCGTCCCTGGTACGAGCTGGGCCTGCTCGCGGACCCGGTCATGGAGAACCAGCTCCTGCACTTCCTGGCCGCCACCTACAGCGCCCAGGCGGACATCGGCGAGGTGCTGGACACGGCCAGCCGCATCTCCATCGACGATGACTGGAGCTGGCCCACCGAGTGGGTCCGCACCGCGGACCGCGTGCGCGCCATGGGCGACGCGAGCTTCACGCGCAACCACACCCGCAGCGCCGGCAAGGCCTACCTGCGGGCGGCCAACTACTACCGGGCCGCGCTCATCCACCACCCGGACCCCCACCACGCCAGCGTGCTGGAGACGGGGCGCAAGTCGGTGGTGACGTACGAGAAGGCCCTGCACCTGTTGAGGATTCCCGCCACGCCGATCCGGATTCCCTACGAGAACACGACGCTCCCCGGCTACTTCTTCCGCTCCCCTTGCGCACGCAGCAGCGCGCCCCTGCTCATCTTCCAGCAGGGCCGCGACGCGTTCCCCGAGGAGTCGAAGTACGTGATTGATGACGCGCTGGAGCGGGGCTACCACTGCCTCATCGTCCACGCGCCCGGTCAGGGCATGGCCATCCGCGAGCAGAACCTGCCCTTCCGTCCGGACTGGGAGAAGGTCATCACCCCGGTCATCAACTTCGCGGTGCGCATCGCCGGCGTGGACGCGCGGAGGCTGGCGGTGCTGGGCTGGAGCATGGGTGGGGCGCTCGTCCCGCGCGCCGCCGCGTTCGAGCACCGCATCAAGCTGCTCATCCCCAACCCCGGCGTCCTCAACTGGGGCAAGTCCAGCTTCGACCAGTTCAACGCCTACTTCCCGGAGATGATGCGCCTGTTGGACACGGACCCGGCGGCGTTCGACGCGGCGATGTACCAGCTGATGACGCAGGTGTTCCTGTACCGCTGGTACATGCGCGACTCCATGAACAAGCACGGCGCGACGTCACCGTCGGACCTGATGTTCAAGCTGCGCGAGTTCAACGAGCCCATCGTCCACCGCATCCGCGCCCGCACGCTCGTCATGGACGGCACCGCGGAGGCGTACTCGGGAGGCCAGGCGAAACAGCTCTATGACGCGCTGACGTGCCCGAAGGACTACATGCTCTTCACGGAGGAGGACACCGGGCTCCTGCACTGCCAGGAAGCGGCCCAGGCGGTCGCCAACCACCGCATGTTCGACTGGTTCGACGAGAACATCTGAGTCGCGACACCCCGTGGCGCCGGGCCAGGAACAGCGGCCCGGCGTCACGAGCGCGAGACTAGAAGCGCATCTGCATCCGCACGCCGCCGTACACCCAGGAGTGCATCGCCTTCTCCTCGATGTCCTCCGACTCATCCCGCTCGTTGCCACCGGACTCACCCGAGATGGAGACGGTGGAGTACTGGCCCAGCGTGTACGTCAGGTAGGGGCCCACGGAGAACGCGGGCGTGATGCGGAAGTCGAGGCCGCCCTGGGCGGAGACGAACTCCAGGCCCTTGACGCTGGCCGTCGCCTCGACGTCCGTGTTCCCCACGGTGGCGGAGGTGGTCTGGCTGGCGATTTCGTAGCCGATGCCCAGACCGACCCAGGGGTCGATCTTCGGGGTCGCCTGGAAGTGATAGGCGACATTGGCGCCAAAGCGGAGCTGGCTCGCGCTGCAGTCCACCTGGTCGGGACAGTCATCCTTCAGCGAGAGGATGCCGTACTGGAAGTACGCGCCCACATAGATGTTCGGGTTGAAGAAGTAGCCCGCCTCCACCTGCAACGGGATGGCGGCCGAGAAGGTGTCGCTGACCTTGTTGCTGGCCGAGGCGCTCTCCTCGCTCGTGAACTTGCCGAACGGAATGCCCAGGCCCGCGCGCAGGCCCAGCGCGAAGCCACCGCCCTCCGAAGACTCGCCGCTGTCGTCCGAGTAGCCCGAGTCGGTGTCCTCACCGTCCTGGGCCAGGGCAGGCGACGCGGCGAGAGCGAAAGACAGGGAGCACAACATCCACTGCGTGCGGCTTTTCATGAAGGAAGTCCCACGAAGAAACGAGTTGAACGCCCACACCCTCAAGGTGTCGGTCGTGCATTAAGACGCGGGACCCCGTCAGTTATTCAACAGGGGGCATGACTTCCCGACCTGGGGCCGCCCAGACCCAGCCTTTGAATATCTCGGGCTCGGGGGGACTTGTTTCACTCAGGGAGCGACGAAGTTCTTCCAGCCGCGCAGGTAGCCCACGAAGCCCGGTGACGCACCGCCCTGGAGCAGGACGTCCTCGGAGACAGGCGCGAGGTGGAGGTCCTCGCCTCGGTGGATGCGCTGGGGCCAGTCGTGGTTGGCGATGGCGCCACGTCCCAGGGCCACGGCGTCCGCGCCTCGCGCGAGCTGGGCCTCCGCGTCCTCTCGCGTCCAGATGGCACCCGCCACGACGATCTTCACCCGCGACGGCAGCGCGCGACGGAACAGCGTCACGGCATGTTCCTGGGGGCGCTTCAGGGTGTTGAGCGCGGCGCGCCACAAGGACAGGTGGAGGACATCCATGCCCGCGTCCGCGAGCATCCGGGCGACCTCCAGGTTCTCATCGAGGTCCAACCCCTTCGCCTGGCCGTAGTCCTCCGGAGAGATGCGCACGGCGAGGACCCGGGACGGCACGGCGCGGCGCACCGCGGTCAGCGTCTCGCGCAGGAGCCGTGAGCGGTTCTCGAGCGAGCCGCCCCACGTGTCCTCGCGCTGGTTGTAGACGGTGCTCAGGAACTGGGACAGCACGTAGCCATGCGCGCCATGGAGCTCCACGCCGTCGAAGCCCGCCTGGTCGCATCGCCTGGCCGCGCTCGCGAAGGCGTCGATGGTGGAGAGGATGTCCTCCTCCGTCGCCGCGCGGCACTGACTGCGCTCGTCGCGGTGGGCGCTCGGGCCCCAGCACTCGAGCCCGCTGACCGCGGGGTCCGCGCGCAGCCCGCCGTGGAAGAGCTGGGCGGACAGCAGCGCTCCGTCCTGATGAATCGCCTTCGCCAGACGCGTCAGGCCCGGGAGCATCGCGTCATCGTGGACGCCCAGCTCGCCGGGCCAGGCCTTGCCGTCCTGCTTCACGTGCGCGGCGCAGGTCTCCACCAGGCCGAAGCCTCCCGCCGCGCGCCGGGACAAGAAGCGCAGCTCGTCGTCGGACAGCGTGCCGTCGGTGTGGCTCTGCATGTTCGTCAGCGGCGCCAGCCAGATGCGGTTGCGCGCGACGACACCCTCGCGAAGCTCCAGCGGTTCGAAAAGTCCTGCCATGGCGAGCGACTCCCGCGACGAGGGCACGAGGGGGCGTGCGCCCCTCGGCCCCTGCATGGCATGAGTCGTCACGTCGGTGAAGGTGATTCGCTTCGTCAACGCCACCGACGCGACATCCGCCCCCGCTCAGGAGGCGAGCGGACCCGAGGCCTCGAGCCGCTTGCGGAGCTCCTCGATGGTCACCGACGGCGAGCCATCGCGGCCCACCAGCGTCGACCCGTCCGTGGGTGAATACAGCGCCGGGCGCGAGTACAGCGTGCGCAAGGCGTGGAGGTGGGGATAGACGAGCGAGACCTCGGGCCTGATTTCGCGCAGGTGCTTGCGCAGGAGCGGCGCGAAGCGAGGACTCATCGCCGGGAAGATGTGGTGCTCCTGGTGATAGCTGAAGTTGAGGTGCGCCCAGTTCATCAGCGGGTGGGTCTCCACGCTCGCCGTGTTCACGAAGGGATTGTCGCTGTCCTCGGAGGCGCCCAGGAGCCAGTGGTTCGTGGCGATGTAGATCATCAGGGTGATGTTCGCGACGACCATCGGGATGAGGATGGCGTAGAGCGCGCCCCTGGGCCCCATGGCCCACCCCAACGCGCCCCACCCCACCGCGAGCAGCAGCGTGAAGACGCGCTCCTTCAGACGGTTCATGCGCACGTGCTGGAGGTGGGGTTGGTTGATGTGATGCCAGAGGAAGGCCTGCCCCTGCCCGGTGAAGAAGAAGCTGAAGCTGACGTAGCTGAGCCACGTCCCGGAGCCCGGCGATATCGCGTGGAACAAGCGGGCGAACCACTGGGTGCGCAAGTCGGGTTGGCGCGGGAGGATGTCCGGGTCCCGGTCGAAGATGTTCGCCGCGCTGTGGTGTGCCTGGACATGCCAGGCCCGCCAGTTGCCCGGCGTCACGAGGAAGGGACTGAAGCCCGCCCAGCCGATGACGTCTTCCCAGAACCGGCTGCGGAAGACGGAGTGGTGGAGTGCCTCGTGGGCCGCCAGCCCCACGCAGGTCACCATCTGCCCCAACACGAAGGCGATGACGAGGCTGGCCCACCAGGGCAGTCCGCCCCACGCCACCCACGCCATGCCGCCCAGGATGAGCGGCACCAGCGCCAACGCGATGACGCCCCGGTGGGCTTGAGGTTCGAAGGATGCGGGAGGCAGCACCCGGCGCAGCTCCGCGCGCAGGTGCTTGGGGTCCTCGATGGGCACTGGGACTGTCGACAATGCAGTGGAGTTCATTGTGTTCCCTCGAGACAGTGGGTTCAGGCCATGGGCCGGGCGACGCCGCCCTCGAGGAGCATCCGCAGGCACCCCGCGTCGTCGACCGCCGCGACGGTGCCGCAGTGGAGGATGTCTCCGTCAATCCATGGGTTGAGTGACTTCAACGAGAGCCGCAGCGGCATGGCATCGGGCCTGGACACCAGTCCTCGGTCGAAGGTGGCTCGCTGGAACTGGATGGGCGCGAAGACGGTGTCCGACACGCCATTCACATGCATGGCGCTCAGCCGCAGGGCCGCGTCGAGGATGAGCGCGGGCACGGTGGCCCCCGCGTCCTCCGTCTTCGACGGGAGGCCCAGCTTCGCGAAGCGCGCCGACGGCTCCAGGCGGATGTCCTCCAGGCAGTCGAACATCTTCCGCAGCTCGATGGGGCCCCCGCGTGCGCAGTGCGGGTCCTCGGCGGAGAGACCGCGCCCGGAAGGCGTGGCCGCGTCCAAGGCCGGTGCGCCCCGAGGCGCTTGCGCCGACAGCGTGAAGCGCGCTTCCGCGTGGACCACGTCGCGCTCGAGCACCCGGCCCGAGCCATGGACGATGTCTCCGACCAGCCGCACCCTCACGCTGAGCAGGCCGGGCTCGTCGGCCAGCGGCGTGCACTCCGCGCGCAGGTCCTGGCGGCCTCCGGGCTTCACGCGGATGAAGCGCGAGAAGCGGACGTCCTCGATGGAGACGGTGCGCAGCTCCGGCCTGCCGTCTCCCAGCGCGGCGCGGAGCATCAGGTCCAACGCCCAGGCGCCCGGCAGCGTGGGGGTGCCTCGGACGAGGTGGTCCTCCAGGCAGGGAACCTGGACCGCGTCCACCACCAGGTCCTTGAGCACCGTCTTCGTGACAGCGGGACTCGCGGGCGCGGCCGACGGCATCAACGTCAGGCCGTAGTAGGAGCGCTCGCTCTCGGTGAGCTGCACGTTGATGGCCTCGCGCGGCTGGCCCTCGATGAGCTGCAGGAAGAGCGCCTCGCCTTCCTCGGCGCGAATCCCACGGAGCTTCCGGCTGGCGCCGAGCACGCGGTACTCGGAGCCTCGCGTCATGCCGATGCCGTCCCAGGCGAGCCAGCCCACGCTGCACCAGGGGGTCCCCGTGCGGCGGTCGCTCACCCAGGCGCAGAGCCGGTCCAGCGCCTCGTTCGCCGCGCCGTAGTCCGCCTGTCCGTCATTCCCGATGAAGCTGAACGCGGACGTGAGGACATGGAACGGCACCGACGGGCCGAAGCGGCTCGTGCTGGCCGAGTGCAGCTGCTGGAGTCCTCGCAGCTTCGTGTCCAGGTTCGTGCGCAGCTCCGAGAGCCGGCGGCGGTTCAGCTTCTTGGAGGTCTGGGTTCCGGCGCCGTGGACGACGAGGTCCAGGCGGCCGTGCTCGTCGACCAGCTCGTCCATCACTCGCGCCACGTCCTCGGCGCGGGTGACATCCGCCACGCGGTAGACCATGCGGCCCGGCAGTCGTGAGAGCTCCGCGAGCGTGGAGCGCAGCTCTCGCACCGCGAGGTGCCGCTCGAAGCGGGCTCGAAGCTCCGGCATCTTCGTGCCCGGCTTCGAGGCCAGCTCGGTGGCGTAGAACTCCCGCTCCACCTCGGAGAGCTGGGCGTCCGAGGCTTGGAGCACTCGCGCCGGAGCGCTCTCCGGGTCGCTGCGACCCAGCAGGACCACGGTGCAGCCGTAGCGCTTCAGGAGCGCGCCAGCGAGCACCGCGGTGACGCCTCGGCCTCCGCCCGTCAGCAGGACCACGGAGCCCGCATCGAGCCGCGACTCGCCCGTGGCGGGCGTCGTGGTGGGGCGCAATCTGCGGACGTAGCGTGCCCCGGCGTCGAAGCAGACCTCGACCGACGGGCCCCCTTCCTCCTCCGAGCCAAGCTCCATGAGCGCCAGGTCCAGCGCCTCGCCGAGTGGACGCCAGGTGGTCGCGATGGCTCGGACGTTCTTCGAGGGGACCTCTCGTGCGATGGACTTGAGCATTCCGGAGAACAGGCCTGTCACCGGGTGAAGGACTCGACGAAGCCCCACGCCTCCGACGCACAGGCTCGCAAGCTCGATGCTCCCCGCGAGCAGCCCCTCGTAGGAGCGCCGCGCCGCGAGGAAGAGCAGCTCCAGGGCTTCATGGCGCAGCGCCGTGTCCTCGACGACGCGGGCCTCGCTCGATGCGGCCTCCAGGCGGTGGACCGCGAGGATGAGGCTCGGCTCGAAGCCCAGGGACTGGAGACCCGCTTCCGCGCGCTCCTCGCTGGAGGTGTCGATGCCGAGGACCCGGCCCGCTCCGGACGACGTTCCGGCGAAGACCACTCGGTACTCGGCCGCCCCGAGGCGTCGGGCCTGTTCATCCAGCTCCTTCGCCAGGACTTCATCCCGGGCGATGAAGAGGACGCGCTGCCCGGTGAGTCGAGCCGCCCGCGTCACTCGCGCGGGCTGCGCGACGAGCACGGGGGCGTGGTAGCCGATGACGGCGGCATGGTCGAAGCCGTCACCGCCACTGGCGGGGGGCGCCACGTCGGCGGCCCCGGGAGCGTTCGGCACGGGAGGTCCCGCGACCGCTCGCATCGTTTCTGCGCTCGCGACCGTTCGCGTCGGCTCTGGAATCGCGGACGGAGCGGACTGGACACGGCCGAGGGCGCCTGCAACGCGCTGGCCCTCCTCGGTGTGCACACGCCCCGTCGACTGGAACTGCTCGACGGGGGTAATCGCCTCCGCCGCTCTCGCACTCCTCAACACGGGTGACGACAGCGGCATGGCCTCGCCCGGCGTCAGCCGGACCTCCAGGCGCGCACCGCTCGCGGCATCGGGACGGAATCGCAACGTGGTGGCGCTTCCTCCGGCCGCCGCTTGCACGGCGCGCAGCACCTCCAGCCCCTCCCGAGCCGAGTGCGCTGGCAATTCAACCCCCGCCGAGTCACGCGGGCCTCGGGTCTCCGACAGGTGCAGGTGGCACAACACCTTCAACCCCCGCTTCGCTGCCGTCGCGGCGGTGGTCACCGCCAGCAACATCACTCCCTCCGAGAGCGAGGCCCCTTCCGAGACCTCCCCCGGCCGGAGGACATGGGCCCCCCCCACCAGCGCCAACTCGAAGCCCGACGCCAGCACACCTCGAGCGGCCTTCAGCGAGGCAGCCAACGAGGCCGCTCCCGCATCCACCACGAAGTTCGGGCCCTTCACATCCAGCGCCCCGGCCACACGCCCCGGCGTCACGTTGGCCATCATTCCCTGGAGCGTGTACGGCCCCGAAGGACGCAGCGAGCCCACCACCGTGTCATGCAGCCGCTCCGCCAACGGCAGCAGCACGGCGCGCTCGGGCGTGCTCAGCACCCACTCACGGAGCTTCCTTCGCGTCGAGGACGCCAGCACCCGCTGAATCGCCTCCACGCCTCGCCGCGTCTTGCCCTCCAGCCCGAGCACGATGGCCGTCCCCATCCTCAGCTCCTCGAACTTCCCGAGCTTCTGGACCAGCGCACTCGCGGCCGTGAGCGCGAGCCCCTGCGTGAGGTCCATGTCCTCGGTGATGTCCGGCAGCAGCCGCACCGAGGACGGTGGCCGGTACGCCCCCACGTCGAAGCGCGTCCCTGGCTGCGACGCATCCGACGTCCTCGGCACCCCGAGCGCATCGGGGTACACCCCTTCGGCGGCCACCACGACCAGCGTGTCCGCCCACTTCGCGCTCCGCGCCACCACCGCGCCCCCCCGGTACTCCTCCAGCACCAGGTGCGCGTTCGTGCCGCCAAAGCCGAAGCCATTGGTCGCGGCACGCCGAGGATGCTCGCCATTCTCCGGCCAGGACTGCTCGCGCACGCAGACCTCGAAGTCCGTGCCCAGCGCGCTCAGCTCCTTGCCGGCCTTCTCGAAGTTCGACTGCTTGGGGATGAGCCGGTGCTCCAGCGCCTTGCACAGCTTGATGACCGACGCGGCCCCCGCCGCCCAGCCCACGTGGCCAATCAGCGCCTTCACGCTCGCCAGCTGGATGCCCTGGCGCTTGCCACCGAAGACCCGCGCAATCGACTTCAGCTCCGTCGCGTCTCCCGCGGGCGTGGCCGTGCCGTGCGCCTCCAGGTACTGGATGGTCGCCGGGTCGATGCCCGACTCCGAGTAGCAGGTGTTCATCGCCGCCACCTGTCCCTCCACGCGAGGAACGTTGGCGGAGCTGCTGCGCCCGTCACTGGAGAGCCCCGTGCCTCGGATGATGGCGCGAACCCGGAGCCCCGCCGCGAGCGCGTCCGGCAGCCGCATCAGGCCGACCACCCCCGCGCCCTCGCCGAAGATGACGCCATCGGCGCGCGCATCGAACGGCCGGCTCCCCGTCGCCGAGAGCCCGTTGAACTGCGAGAAGAGGCAGCTGTTCCCAGGCCCCGGCGAGAAGACGCCACCCGCGAGCACCAGGTCCACCTCCCCCAACTGGAGCGACTTCATCCCCAGCGCCATCGCATACAGCGACGAGGCACACGCGGCGTCGAGCAGCACCGAGGAGACACCCCGGCCCACCACGTCCTCCACCACCGCCTGCAACGTCGGATGCGGCGCGAGCTCGGAGGAGCGCGCCCCGACACCCAACACCTCCCGCGTCGCCTGTGACAGCAGCGCCACCTCCGCGCCGCCCACGCCCTTCGCGCGGAGCAGCGCCTCTCCCGCCTCCACGCTCAGCGCGGCGTCGTACTCGGCGGAGCCTTCCGCGGTGGACCCCAACAAGCACTGGACACGCCCCGGCGCCCGAGCGACGAGCTGCTCCAACCCCGCCACGCCCTGCGCCAGCGCGATGGCCAGCAGCTTCTGCTCCCGCACGTACTCCTGGAAGCGCACCGGCTCCATTCCGGGCGGAGCCACCAGGTCCTCATTCCGGACCGCGCCCGCCAGCAGCGTATAGGCCCGGTCCGGAGTCCCCGTCGGGCCCACGAAGTCCGTCACCAACGAGGGCTCGGCCAGCCCCGGGTCGACGATGCCGCTGACGCCCTCGCGGATGTTGCGCCAGTACGCCTCCGGGTCCTTCGCTCCGCCCGGGAACATGCAGCCCAAAGACACGATGGCGATCACCGAGTCCTCCGGCTTCACCTCGGCGGACTCCCCGCGAGGAGCCTCCGCGGGGAGCAGCTCGGAGATGGCCTGCACCTCCAGCGACTTCCGCTCCGGCAGGATGCGCTGGACGATGCGCGACAGTCGGCCCGCCGTCCCGCAGTCCAGGAAGCGCGTGCACCCCGCGCGCGACAGCAGCTCCACGGCGCCCAGGAAATCGAACGGCTTGAGCAGGTGCGCCGCGAGCGCCTCCGCCAGCTCTCCCGGAGCCCCCGTATAGACGCGCCGCTCGATGGGCGAATAGACGGGCTTCGAGGACGGCTTCGTCGCGATGCGCGCCAAGGCCGCGCGGAACATCTTCGCCGCGGGCTGAAGCGCCCGGTGGTGGAACGGATAACGACTCACCACGAAGGTGAAGCCCTGCCCTCGCTGCTCCAGATGCGTCCGGAGCCGCTCCAGCTCCACGCGGGGCCCCGCGACCACGGTCTGCTTCGCGTGGTTGCGCCCCGCGACGACCAGCTGCTCCGCGCCACACTCGGACAGGGCACGTGCCGTCTCCGCCTCGCTCAGCGCGATGGCCGCCAGCGTGCCCAGCTCATCCGACACCTCGCGCAGCGCCAGGATGCGCAGGCACACCACCTCCGCCCCCGCGCTCAGGTCCAACGCTCCAGCCGCCGTCAGCGCGGCAATCTCTCCGAAGCTGTGTCCCACGAAGACGTCGGGAGCCTGCCCCTGGCGCGCCAGCCACCGCGCACCCAGCACCCCAGACAGGAAGATGCCCAGTTGGTCCAGCCGAGGCGACTGCTCCAGCGCGCTTCGCACCTCGGCCGCGTCCCGCGCCGCGAGCAGCGCGCTCGCGTCGAAGCCGTAGCGCCGCGCCACCGACTCCACCCCCGCGAGCTCCTCCCGCAGCTCCGGCTGCAGCGCCTTCAGGCGGACGAACAGCTCGGGCTCGAAGGACCCCTGTCCCGCGAAGAGGAACGCCCGGGCCCCCTCCGGCAGGCGCCACGCGGCCTCCGCCTTCACCCCGGACGCCACCGCCAGGGAGTCCTCGACGATGCGGGACGTCCCCAGCGAAGCCGGGTCCGCGAGGAGCTGCCTCGCCAGCGCGCGCAGCGACTCCGGGAACAGGTCCTGCACCGCGGCGCCCCCCTTGAGCGCACGCTCACGGACGCTGAGGCCGCCCTCGGGCTCGAAGATTCCCGCCAGCGAATCCAGGCAGGGGCGGAACGAGTCGGGGAACGGGCAGAGCAGCCCCGTCTCCCTGTCCGCGCACAGCACCGTCTGGTAGCCGCACGCGACGGGCGTCCCGTCCCACTTCATCGTCCGGAAGCAGAAGCGCAGCGACACCTCGCCCCGCGCCTCGAACGAGGTGAACACCACCAGCCGGTCGCCCAGGTTCGCGGGCGACAGGTTGCGCGAGTACCCCTCGTGCGTGAGCAGGAGCACCCGGTCGAAGTCGCGGCGGAACTCCGGCACCTCGAAGAAGTGCGGACTGAAGAGCAGGTGCTCCCGGCCCGCGCACTGGAACTTGAAGTTGGTGAGGAAGTGATGGCTCCCGTAGGCCATCGTGTCATCGAAGTGGATGACGTACGGGACAGCGAAGTAGCCCATGGTGAAGTCCCCCATTCGATGTTCAGGAATCCAGTGCGCTCAGCGCCCGCAGGTCGTGTCCGTTGACTTGCGGCCGCCCGTCGGGAAGCAGTCCATCCACCGTCGCGGAGAGCCCGCCGTCCACCACCCAGACGGCCCCGTTCACCCGCTGTGTCTTCGGGCCCAGGAGCAGCTCCGTCACGTCGGCCACGTCCTCCGCCGTGCAGAGTTGCCCGCCCGGCGTGGCGGCCTCCCAGCGAGACACCCGCCCTGGCGCGTTGGGGAACATGCCCAGCAGCTCCCCATGCACCGGGCCCGCCGACACGCAGTTGGTGCGGATGCCCTCCGGCGCCAGCTCCGCCGCCAGGTAGCGCGTGAGCGACTCCACGCCCGCCTTCACCACGCCCTGGCAGCCCAGGTCATACATGTACCGCTGCGACATCGAGGTCGACATGGTGACGATGGCGCCGCCACCTCGCCGCGCCATCAGCGGACGGGCGCGCATGGCGCACTCGTAGGTCCCGGTGACACACGTGCGGAACGCCTTGTCCCAGTCGCGCGGGGCGATGCGGTCGAACGGGCCAATCAGCCCGTTGGAGGCGTTGCACACCAGGAGGTCCAAGCCTCCCAGCCGCTCCGCGAGGGTGGTGAACAGCCGCTCCAGGTGCTCCTCCTGCGCGACGGAGCCCCACACGTGCAGCGCCTTGCCCCCCGCGGCGACAATCTCCTGCGCGGTGCGCTCGCCCTCGTCCCGGGAGTGGAACGAGTTCACGACCACCGTCGCCCCCGCGCTGGCCAGCCGCTGCGCGATGACCTTTCCAATCCCCTTCCCGGAGCCGGTGACGAGCGCCACCTTCCCCTCGAAGGGAAGCGGCTGCCGGACGGCGACGGGCGGCGGCGCCACCCCTTGCGGCACCTGCGCCACCGCGCTCGTCACGGGCGCATTCCCCTGGCGGGAGCGGAGCTCCTCGCTCACGGCCGAGAGCGTGCGCAGCCGCCGCGACGGCCGAGGCCCCAGCTCCAGGCTCAGCTCCTTGGCGAGCACGGCCAACACCTCCGCGAGCTTCACGGAGTCGATGCCCAGCTCATCCTCCAAATCCGCCTCCGGCGTCAGCAGCTCCTCCGGGTAGCGCGTCACCCGAGCGAACACGGCGCGCACCCGAGCCTCCAGGTCCAACGGAAGGCCGGCCGCCAAGGGAGAAGCCACGGGCGCGGGAATGGACGGGGCCGCGGGCACGGGTGCGGGGGCAGCGTCCTCGAGCTGCGCCACCACCTGTTCGGCGATGAGGCTCAAGGTGCGCGCCTTCGCGCCCCGAGGCAGCCGCTCCACCGCGAGGCCGAACTCACGCGCGACGACGGCGGCAATCTCCGCGAGCTTCACGGAGTCGATTCCCAGCTCGTCCTCCAGCTGCGCCTCGGCCGTCAGGATGTCGAGCGGATACCGGGTGACAGTCGCCGCGCAGTGGCGAATCCGCTCCAGGACGTGTGAATGCGACAGGGGACCCAGGCGTGATGACGGGGACATTCTGAACCCTCACATTTTCAGGAACAGCTTGGGATGGATTGAGTCGCGTGCTTTATGCACGGGGGGTCTGACATTCAGTGCATCCCTTCCCCAGCACTCGCAACTCAAAGACAGGCACGAACGTCCGTTCGAGAGCACATCACCGCCTGAATTGACAAACACCCATCTCCCGTCGACATGTGAGGGAAATCCACGAGGCGTCAGAGGGGGAGACAAGGCGACACAGCGGAAGGACACACGCATGTGAAGCATTGATGATACACGTCTCGCGTCCATGGCCCAGGATGGCCAGGTCACCCAGACAAGCCCTTCAAAACACAAGCATCGCCAGTGTCACTTGACACCCGCGATGAAGACATCCACGACACAGCGGACTGCTCGACTCCACACGGGCCCGGAGAATCCGCCGGGCCCGTGTGGCCTCACTGAAATGACCAACCGCTCAGTTCTTCGCGACCTGCTGGCGCAGGCTCTCTTCCTGCGCCTGGAGCTCGGGCGTGAGGGCGGCGCCGAAGTCCTCGGGGTCGAACACGCGGCGGATTTCAATCTCCGACTCGACCAGCATCGGGTTCGGGCAGCGCTTCACCCACTCGACGGCCTCTTCCAGCGACTTCACCTGGAACAGCCAGAAGCCGGCGATCAGCTCCTTCGTCTCCGCGAAGGGGCCGTCAATCACGGTCCGGGTGGAGCCGCTGAAGCGAACCCGCGCGCCCTTCGAGCTGGGGTGGAGGCCCTCACCCGCGAGCAGCACTCCGGCCTTCACCAGCTCCTCGTTGTACTTCCCCATCGCCTCCAGCAGGGACTGCTCCGGCATCTTTCCCGCTTCCGAATCCTGCGTCGCCTTCACAATGACCATGAATCGCATGTCGTCTCTCCGTCGGGGGTCGCGGTTGCGTTGACCGGTGTTCTTCCCGGCCTCTATCGCTTCGTCGAATGACCTGGGGAACGATCGACACGGCCCTGAATTATTTCGACGACCCAGGCCAAGCCCGCGAAATGACTGGCCGCGCGCGGCGGGGATGTTCGAAAAGTCCCAGGGAATTTCCCGGAGATTTCCTCCGAGTCCCATGCGCCTGATTCCATCCGTGAGGAATCGGGTGCGCGAGGAGACCCGAGCAGGTTGACCCGAAAAATGGCGGGGGCCTCTCTCATGGCTCGGTGCCTCCGGGCCCTCTCCCCTCGCAGCCGAAAGGCAAACACCATGCAGCTTCCAGGACCTCTCCACCGGATGGGACTTCCCACCCTGGTGGTCCTCATGACCCTGCTCGCCTTCCTGGCTCCCGAGCGTGTCCTCGCGGCGGACCGGGGCGCGTGGGCCCCCAACGTCCAGTACGCCACGGGTGACATCGTCGCCTACGGGGGCAAGGGCTACGACTGCCGTCAGCCGCACACCTCGCTCGTCGGGTGGGAGCCGCCCAACGTCCCGGCGCTCTGGTCGCCGAGGACCGGCACGCCTCCCACCGACACCGAGGCCCCCTCCACGCCCACGGGCCTGGCGTCCCAGGGCGTGAGCAGCGACAGCGTGACGCTGTCGTGGAATGCGTCCACCGACAACGTGCGCGTCACCGGCTACGAGGTCTTCGTCAACGGGGGCACGACGCCATCCGCGTCCACGGAGACGACCGGCGCCAGCGTGGTGGGGCTGTCCCCGGCGACCGCGTACACGTTCACCGTGAAGGCCCGGGACGCCGCGGGCAACCGTTCACCGGCGAGCGGTTCCATCTCCGCGACGACGACGGATGGGCCCAGGCCCACGGGGAAGAAGATCATCGTGGGCTACTGGCACAACTTCGACAACGGCTCGGGCAACATCCGGCTGCGCGACATCTCCGCGAAGTACAACGTCATCCAGGTGGCCTTCGCGGAGCCGGTGGGCGGGCCGGGCTCCGGCAACATGGGCTTCGTGCCGTACAACTCGACGGTCGACGAGTTCAAGGCGGACGTCGCCTTCCTGAGGGGCCAGGGCCGCAAGGTGCTCATCTCCATCGGCGGCGCCAACGGCACGGTGCACCTGGATGACGCCACCGCGCGACAGAACTTCGTCACCACGATGCAGTCCCTCATCAGCACCTACGGCTTCGACGGGTTCGACCTGGACCTGGAAGGAAGCTCGCTGTCGCTCAACGGCACCGACACCGACTTCCGCAATCCCACCACGCCGCGCATCGTCAACCTCATCCAGGCCACCCGCCAGCTGCTCAACCAGAACGGCGCGGGTTTCGTGCTCACCATGGCCCCGGAGACGGCCTACGTGCAGGGTGGCATGGCCGCGTACGGGGGCCCCTGGGGCGCGTACCTGCCCGTCATCCACGCGCTGCGCGACAGGCTGACCTACCTGCACGTGCAGCACTACAACACGGGCACCGTCATGGCGCTGGATGGGCGGGCCTATGGGCAGGGCACCGCGGACTTCCACGTAGCGATGGCGGAGATGCTCCTGCAGGGCTTCCCCATCGGAGGCAACGCCTCCAACACATTCCCCGCGCTGCGTCCGGAGCAGGTGTTGATTGGCCTGCCGGCCTCGCCCCAGGCGGCGGGAGGTGGGTACACGAGCCCGGCCACCGTGCAGCGGGCGCTCGACTACCTCATCAAGGGCAAGTCCTTCGGCGGCGGCTACGTGCTGCGCAACCCCGCGGGCTACCCCGGCTTCAAGGGCCTGATGACCTGGTCCATCAACTGGGACAAGTTCTCCAACTTCGAGTTCTCCAACAGCCACCGGGCGTACCTGGACACCTACCCCTAGCCACGCCCTCCCAGGACCCGGCGCAGGCGAGGATTGCGCCGGGTCCGCCACGGCGCTAGGGAGGCGGTCCTCGTATGTCCGCGACCGCCGACCTGCTCGAAGCCATCCAGGAGGAAGCCCGCTCGGAGACGTGGTCCGCTGGAATGGGCCTCGCCCGCGCGGGTGCTGTCTCGGTGCAGTCCGTGGGCGAGGAGGAGACGGTGCTGCGCGTGCGCGCCACCGGCCGCCCCGCCCCGGTGACCACCACCCTCTATCCCGAGGATGAAATCTGGGAGTGTGACTGCCGAGGGAAGGTGGACCCGTGCGAGCACGTGGTCGCCGCCGCCCTCTTCCTGCACCACTCCTCGCAGAAGGGCGTGCCGCCGCGTCCCAGCGCGCCCCCGCCCCAGCGCCCCACCGCCGCGCCGCGCCCCCCCGTGAGCGCCGCGCCGCGCGCCCCCGCGAGCCCGGCCCCCGCCGGAGCACGCCCTGGCGCCGCGCCCAAGCCGGAGCGGATGGTGTACCGCTTCAAGCGCGTGGAGGGAGGGCTCCAGCTCGAGCGGCTGGTGGTGCGGCCCGACAACACCGCGCGCCTGCTCGCGCGCAGCCTGTCGTCGCTCCTGACGAATCCGGTGGAGGCCGCGCGCATCCAGGTGGAGCCGTGTGACCGCGTCGCGGACGCGCTGCTCGCCAGGCCCACGCGGGGCGCGTTGCCTCCCGAGCGACTGGAGGCGCTGCTGCGTGCGCTGGAGCCCGCGCGCACCATCCTCTTCGACGGCATGCTGGTGTCGGTGTCCAGCGAGCTGCTCCTTCCCCGCGTCACCGTGGAGGACCGCGGCGAGCAGACGGTGCTGAAGGTGGACCGGGACCCGCGCGCCACGGAGGTGGTCAGCCCCGGCATCGCGGCGGGAGGCGGCGTGCTCTTCCGGCTCGGTGAGCAGGCGCTCACCGGCTCCCGGCTGGAGAAGCTGCCGCAGGAGCGCGTCTTCTCGCCCGACCAGATGGGCGACCTCACCGGCAAGGTGCTGCCGGAGATGGCGCGGCGGCTCCCCGTCGACGTGAAGAGCAAGCGGCTGCCGGCCATCGACCGCACGCTCAAGCCGCGCATCTCGCTGGAGCTGGACCCGCTGGACGCGGGCCTCTCCGCGCTGCCCACGCTCGTCTATGGCTCCCCGCCCACCGTGCGCATCGACAACGGGCGCATGGTGTACCTGCAGGGCGCGGTGCCCGTGCGCAACGAGGCGGCCGAGCAGCAGCTCATCCACGGCCTGCGCGACGAGCTCAACATGGTCCCCGGGCGACGGGTGACGGTGCAGGGCAAGGAGGCCGTGCAGCTCGCCGACAAGCTGCGCAAGTGGCGCGGCGGACTCACGGGAGACGCGGCGCGCTTCGTCAGCCCCGACGTGAAGCTGCGCCCCTTGCTCAACGTGGAGGCGGGCGCGACGGCGGCGGGGGTGCCCAGCGTGGGCTTCTCGTTCGACTTCCAGGTGGAGGGCGCGGGAGACGAGGCGCCTCGCACCGTGGACGCGGGCGCGGTGATGAAGGCGTGGGAGGAGGGCCTGGGCCTCGTTCCCCTGGAGGGAGGCGGCTGGGCCCCGCTGCCAACGCAATGGCTGAAGTCACACGGTCACCGCGTGGCGGAGCTGCTCGCGGCGCGAGGCTCGGATGGGCGGCTGGCCAACCACGCCATCCCCCAGCTCACCGAGCTGTGCGAGGAGCTGGAGCATCCGCCCCCGCCCGGCCTGGAGCGGCTGGCGCCCCTGGTGCAAGGCTTCGAGAAGCTCCCCGAGCCCCAGCTCCCCTCGGACCTCACGGCGAAGCTGCGCCCGTATCAGCTCCAGGGCGTCAGCTGGCTCACCTTCCTGCGGCAGGCGGGCCTGGGCGGCGTGCTCGCGGACGACATGGGTCTGGGCAAGACGCTCCAGACCATCTGCATGGTCGGCAAGGGCACGCTCGTCGTCGCGCCCACCAGCGTGCTGCCCAACTGGCACGCGGAGGTGCGGCGCTTCCGCCCCTCGCTGAAGGTCTCCGTCTACCACGGCCCCGGACGCTCGCTGGACGAGACGGCCGACGTCACGCTCACGACGTACGCGCTCATGCGGCTGGACGCGGAGGTGCTGGGCGCGCGGCAGTGGGACATGGTGGTGCTGGACGAGGCCCAGGCCATCAAGAATCCCGACAGCCAGGTGGCGCGCGCGGCCTACGGACTGGAGGCCCAGTTCCGGCTCGCGCTCAGCGGCACGCCCATCGAGAACCGGCTGGAGGAGCTGTGGAGCCTGATGCACTTCGCCAACCGGGGACTGCTCGGTGGGCGCAAGGACTTCGAGGAGCGCTGGGCGCGCCCCGTCAGTGACAACCTGAAGGGCGCGGCGGAGCGGCTTCGCGCGCGCATCCGGCCCTTCGTCCTGCGCAGGCTCAAGCGGGACGTGGCCCCGGAGCTTCCGCCTCGCACGGAGTCCGTGCGCCACGTCACCTTGAGCGAGCACGAGCGCGCCGTCTACGACGCGGTGTACTCCGCCACGCGCGAGGAGGTGGTGTCCCAGCTAGAGGCGGGCGGCAGCGTGCTCAAGGCGCTGGAGGCGCTCCTTCGCTTGCGTCAGGCCGCGTGCCACCCCGCGCTCGTGCCGGGCCAGCAGGCGAAGTCGTCGTCCAAGGTGCAGGCGCTGGTGGAGGCGCTCTCCACCGCGGTGGAGGATGGCCACAAGGCGCTCGTCTTCTCGCAGTGGACGTCCATGCTGGACCTCATCGAGCCCGCGCTGCGCGAGGCCGGCATCGGCTTCATCCGCCTGGACGGCTCCACCGCCAACCGAGGCGCCGTGGCGGAGGCCTTCCAGGACCCGAAGGGCCCGCCCGTGATGCTCATCTCGCTCAAGGCGGGCGCCACGGGACTGAACCTCACCGCGGCGGACCACGTGTTCCTGGTGGACCCGTGGTGGAACCCGTCCGTGGAGAACCAGGCCGCGGACCGCGCGCATCGCATCGGTCAGCAGCGCCCCGTCATGGTGTACCGGCTCGTGTCCCAGGGCACGGTGGAGGAGAAGATCCTCACGCTCCAGGACAAGAAGCGCGCGCTGTTCGAGTCCGCGCTCGGAGGCGCCTCGGGAGGCGCCGCCATCACCCGCGCGGACCTGATGCAGCTGCTCGACTGACGGCGGGCCTCCTCAGTCGCAGGAGGTCTGCCCCGTGAGGGGCTTGTTCGTCGTCGTGATGCAGGAGCAGATGCGCGAGTCGCAGGTGAACGTCGCGGTCTCCTCACACAGCGAGCTCACCTTCTGGAACCCGAGGACCGGCCGGCCCTCGGTCTCCAGGTCCTGGAGGTAGACGGTGTTCCCCTGGACCGCGAAGGCATAGGTGAACTGCGTGGTCATCCGCTTCTCCTCGAGCTCGTCGCAGTTGCCCGTCACGGAGACCGTCAGCTTCCCGCCGTCCGCCTTCCAGGTGCCCACGAAGTTGCTCCAGGAGCGGCCGATGAGGAGGATGGACTTCCCCTGGATGAGCATCGCCTGCGAGTGGTGGCTGCCCTGCGCCATGCGGTAGAGGCCATCCGCCAGGGTGCCTCCCGTCAGCGCCGGAGGATTCGCCACCTCCCGGCTCGTCGGATACCAGGTCGAGCACCAGCCCACGGCGGAACACTGCAGCGCACTCCCGCCACCGCCGTCCTCACCGTCGTCGGAGTTGCCGCAGCCCACCGCCAGCAGGGAGAGAAGCACCCCGAAACCCATCGCTGTCTTCATATCGTCCTCTCGAGAATCCATGGGGAAACCCGGCCCCATGAAGAGGAGACACGCCGCACCAGGGTGTTGCGGGGAATCGACAGCTACCTCGGACAGAGGCTCCACTCGGCTCGCGCGTCCAGGGTCTCCCGCGCATAGGCCCTCCGCCAGGGGTCCAGCTCCGCCCACGCTCGCGCCGCTTCCTGGCACGCGTCGGAGGTGGCCCCCGTCAGTCGAAGCGCCTGGGCCAGACGCCGCCGCATCAAGGGCACCTGCGCGGAGACCACCTGCTGCGCCATGAGGGCGCCGAGCCCCTCCCGCAAGGGCGCCAGCGCTTCCACGGGCTTTCCTCGCGCGAGGTGGATGTCTCCCAGCAACAGCAGCGTCTTGATGCGCTCCGGGGAAGAAGGCCCCTGGTCTCGCTCCAGGCTCGCCAGCGCGCCCTCCGCGTGGGTCCGTGCCTCGTCCACACGCCCCAGGAAGAGCAGCGCGTCCGCGAGGGAGCGCAGTCCCTCGCCATCCACCGCCCCCTTCGCGAGCAGCGGCTCCTGGAGCGCGACCCCTTGCGCATGGAAGCCCCGGGCCTCTCGCGCGCGGCCCAGCAGGCGCAACAGGCGCCCCACCTCGTGCGCATCCAAGGCCACTTCCGGATGGGTGGCGCCATAGACACGCTGGTGATGGACCAGGCTGCGCCGCGCCTGCGCCAACTCCTGCTCCCGCTCTCCCAGCTCGCCCAACACGCCCAGCCGGTTCGACTCCATGCCCATCAACACGGGGCTGTCGGGCCCCACGCTCTTGCCCGCCAAGGACAGGCTCTTCTCGGCGGCCTCCCGTGCTTGGGGACCGTGTCCCCACTCGAAGTAGATGATGGCCAGGGTGGACCAGGTCCGGGCCACCGCCAGGTGTTCCTCACCGAGCGACCAACGCAGGATGGCGAGGGCCCGCTGAAGGGACGCCTCCGCGCGCGAGAGCTCACCCAGGTGCGCCAGCGTGCCACCGAGGTTCTGCAGGGCCACCCCGGTGTGCGGATGCTCCGCGCCGTGGAGCCCCTCGTGAATCCGGAGGGCCTCCTCCTGCCAGCGCTTCGCGTCCAACAGCCGGCCTTGGTACCGGGCGAGAATCCCCAGCCGGCCATTCAGCTCCGCGCGCGCGAGCACCTGGCCTCGCGCGGTCGCCGCCTCCAGCGACTTGCGAAGGAGGACCTCCGCCTCCGCGAAGCGCCCCTCCTGCTCCATCAGCTCCGCATGGACATGGTCCAACAAGGTGTCCAGCTCCGCATCCCGGAGCGTCTCCGCCACGGCTCGCGCGCGGTGGAGGAAGGGCCAGGCCTCCTCGGCGCGCCGCAAGTCGTGTCCCAGCAACCACGCCTGCGCATGCAGCACCCGCGCGAGCACGCCCAGGTGACGACCCGCCTCCGCCGCGAGGGCCCCCTGTGACAGGGACGCTCGCGCATCCTCGAATGCCCCCGCTTCTTCTTGAAGGCGGGCGCAGAGCAGGTGGGCCTCCGCCTCCAGCGGCCGGTGACGCGTGAGCAGCGCACGGTCCCTCGCGGGCAGGGCCACCTTCAGCGCCTCGGTCACGTGCCCCGCGAGCAGCTCCGCCCCCGCCTTCGCGAGCACGGCGCGCACCGCCTCCACCTCCGCTCGGGCCGCGGGGTCCTCGGGCGGGGACACCGCCTCCTGCAACGTCCTCACATCGGCGCAGCGCGCGACACCTCCGAGCGAGGTGCCCAACGCGAAGCCTCGCTCCACCGTGCGGGTGTCCGCGCCCTGCAACGCCACCGTCAGCCGCCCCAGCTCGCCCAGCCGCTGGTCCAGACACGTCATGCGCAGTCCGAGCACCGCGTCGGATTGCTCGCCGAACACGCGCGTCGCCTCACACGCCTCTTGATGCGCCCGCGTCCACTCCCGCGTCCACCGGTCCAGCGCGGAGGCCACGGCCTGGAAGGAGGCCTCGGCCGCCGGAGCCCCTGTCTTCAGGAAGGCCCGACGGGTCGACTCGCGGAGGGGCGCATCCCAGACGCCCGTGAGGTGCCGCTCGCTCCCATGGCACGTCTCGCGAGGCTCCGAGGTGTGGCCCCAGGCGAGGAACACCGCCCCCACCAGTCCACCGCCCACCACCGCGGTGACCAGCGTGCGCCTCCAGGCTCCCGCATCACGGGCGAGTCGGGCACGCAGGGCGTCCATCGACTCGAAGCGCCGCGCGGGCTCGGCGGAGAGTCCTCGACGGACCAGGGCCTTGAGCCAGCCAGGGACTCCTGCCTGCTCGGGCCGGATGGATTGCCGCTCCATCGCCGACAGGAGTTCTTCGTGGGTCGCGCCCTCGAAGGGCCGCTGCCCGTTGAGGGCCTCGTAGAGCGCGACACAGAAGGCGAACTGGTCCGAGCGCGCATCCCCCCGCTCTCCCCGGAGCTGCTCCGGCGAGCCATAGGCGGGGGTTCCCAGCAACGCGCCCGTGACGGTGAGGCGCTCGGTGCCGGAGGCAGCGGGCCCTGGCCCCGGCCTCGCGGCGTGGGTGCTCGTGACATCGGACAGGCCGAAGTCGGTGATACGGACCTGTCCCTCCCGGGTCAGCAGCACGTTGTCGGGCTTGAAGTCGCGGTGGACGATGCCCAGCGCATGGGTGGCCGCGAGCCCCTCCGCTGCTTGGATGAAGCGCGCGAGAATCTCCCGCCGCGAGCGCGGCTTCTCCAGGAGCCACCGCCGCAGCGTGCCGCCCTCGACCAACTCCATCACCAGGAAGAGCTGTCCCTGGTACTCCCCGACATCGTGAAGGCTCGCGACATGGGGATGGGACAGCCGCGCCATGGTGCGCGCCTCTCGCTCCAGCCGCTGACGCGCCTGCGTGAGCGCGCCTTCCCGAAGGCGCTCGAGGTTGAGCAGCTTGAGCGCCACCTTGCGGTCCAGGTCCGGGTCGTACGCGGCATGCACACGACCCATGCCGCCTTCCCCCAACAACCCCAGCACCACGTAGCGCCCCACGCGAGTCCCGGTGACGAGCGGCCCCGGCGCGGGTGCGGACAGCGGAGCGTCGAGCGCACTCAGCGCCGCGAGCACACCCCGGCACTCGGAGCATCCCGTGACATGCGTCCGCACGTCTCGCATCGCCTCCGGCGCGAGCACGCCATTCACATGACGCGTGAGCGTGTCCTCATCCGGGCACGTCACCGAGGCCCTCCCAGCAGCCCCGAGAGGCTCAAGTCCAATCGGCCATGGATGGCGCGCATCAAGCTCTCCAACTCCTCCTCGCGCAGCGACAGTCGCTCCGACAACACGCGCCGCGTCCGCTTCTCCAACAGCGCCTGCACTCCAGAGAGCCGACGGGACAGCGTCGACTTGTGCAGCCCGAAGAGCGCGCCCATCTGCTCCAACGAGAGACGCTCGACGAAGTGCAGGCGGAGCACCTCCCGGTCTTCATCATCCAGCGAGGCCACGGCGCGGACGAAGGCGGCGCGCACGTGGGCTCGCGAGTCCTCGCGGATGAAGCTCAGCTCCAGTCCTCCTGGCGCGGGATGCGCGGCGAGCACCTCCGCCTCGACGAGGGACTCCTCCCCCTGCGCCTTCCGCATCCGCAGCGCGAGCCGCACCGCGGTGATGTTCACCCAATGCAGCAACGAGCCCACTCCCGCATAGCCCAGCAAGCGAGGTGGCGCGTCCTCACGCGGCATCAAGAGGTTCGCCCGGAGCGCCTGGAGCACCTCGTCCGCGAACGCCGGCGAAGGATGGATGCGAGCCAGCGGCACCCGCAGCTTCTGGAGGACCTCCTGCTCCAGTCGCGCATCCGCCCCCGCGAGCCCCTGCCCACAGGCGAGCGCGAGCGCGAGGTCCCGCGCGTGCAACCGCTCCAGCACGAGCCCCGGCTCCTCCGCCCGCGCGAGCTGCGTGCCCAGGTGCCGCGCGAAGGCCCTGGGCTCGGGCGCGGCGCCTTGCAGGGACGCCGCCTCGTCCAGCGCGCGCGACACGGCCTCGCCCAGGCGCGGCCAGGCGCGAAGGCAAGAGGCGCCAGGCTCTCCCATCGCGTGCAGCATGACCTCCAACGACGCGTCGAGGCGACTCGCAGCCATCCGGGCCTCTCCTACGCCGAGCCCGCGAGCCCATGCCCCGGACTCGAGCCGCTTCTTCCGTGCGGCCTTCGCGATGCACCTTCCGCGAAGTGGCGGCGCGCACTCGCGCCAGCCAGTCCCTGCAGGAGTACCGAGGAGTCCGTGCGCATGAGGGGCCGTGAGTCCGAGAGAGCGCGGAGACCGCGCGCCACTGTCTCTTCCTGTACCACGAAGCCCGGGACCTCACCGAGCCCCCACCCGCCCGCCAGGTCGCGCCTCGCGAGGACAGGCCCGTCGTGCCAGCTGACCCCACATTCGGTAGGACACCGCGAGGAGCCCCTCATGAGCCGTCCCCGCCGTCCGCCCAGCGCAGCGCCCGCCTCCGACTCGCGTACGGGTTACGTCCGCGTCCGAGGCGCCCGGGAGCACAACCTGAAGGACGTGGACGTCGACCTGCCACGGGATGCCCTGGTCGTCTTCACCGGGGTCTCCGGCTCCGGCAAGTCCTCCCTCGCCTTCGGCACGCTCTACGCCGAGGCCCAGCGCCGCTACTTCGAGTCCGTGGCCCCGTATGCCCGCCGCCTCATCGACCCCGCGGGCAACCCCGAGGTGGACTCCATCGAGGGACTCCCGCCCGCCGTCGCCCTGCAGCAACACCGGGGCGCGCCGACGACACGCTCCTCGGTGGGCAGCGTGACGACGCTCTCCAACTCGCTGCGCCTGCTCTACTCGCGCGCGGGAACGTACCCGGCGAACCAGCCCCACCTGGACTCCGACGCCTTCTCGCCCAACACGCCCGCGGGCGCGTGCCCCCACTGTCACGGCCTGGGCCGCGTCTACGAAGTCACCGAGCGCTCCCTCGTCCCCGACGACTCGCTCACCATCCGGGAGCGCGCCATCGCGAGCTGGCCTCCCGCATGGCACGGGCAGAACCTGCGCGACATCCTCGTGACGCTTGGCTACGACGTGGACCGCCCCTGGCGGGAGCTGCCCAAGAAGGACCGCGACTGGATTCTCTTCACGGAGGAGCAGCCGACCGTGCCCGTCTACGCGGGCCTGACACCCGCGCAGACGCGCCAGGCCCTCAAGCGCAAGGCCCCGCCCAGCTACATGGGCACGTTCACCAGCGCACGGCGCTACGTGCTCCAGTCCTTCGCCACGACCCAGAGCGCGCTCATCAAGAAGCGCGTCTCCCACTACCTGGAGAGCGGCGAGTGCCCCGTCTGCCACGGCAAGCGGCTGCGCCCGGAGTCCCTGTCCGTCACCTTCGCGGGCCTGGACTATGGCGAGCTGTCGCGGCTGCCGCTCAAGCGCGTCGAGGCCCTGCTGCGTCCCTACGCCGAAGGCACCGCCTTCTCGCTGAAGAAGCTCTCGCGCGAGCACCCCGAGAAGGCGCTCGTGTCGGAGCGCATCGCCAAGGACCTGGTGGCGCGGCTCCAGGTCTTGATGGGGCTGGGGCTGGGCTATCTCTCGCTGGAGCGCTCCACGCCCACGCTCTCGCCCGGAGAGCTGCAGCGGCTGCGGCTCGCCACCCAGGTCCGCTCCAACCTGTTCGGCGTGGTGTACGTGCTGGATGAGCCCTCCGCGGGCCTGCACCCCGCCGACACCCGGTCCCTGCTCGAGGCGCTCGACTCGCTGAAGGACGGCGGCAACTCGTTGTTCGTCGTGGAGCACGAGGTGGACGTCATCCGCCACGCGGACTGGGTGGTCGACGTGGGCCCCGCCGCAGGGGAGAAGGGCGGCGAGGTGCTCTACAGCGGGCCGCTCGAAGGACTCCAGGAGGTCGAGTCCTCCCAGACGCGGCGCTACCTCTTCGGCGCGGCGCCCGCGCGCGCACGGCCTCCGCGCGAGCCTCGCGGCTGGATGCGCCTGCGGGGCGTCCGCCGCAACAACCTGCACGGCCTGGATGTCGACTTCCCGCTGGGGGTCTTCACCACCGTCACGGGCATCTCCGGCTCCGGCAAGTCCAGCCTCGTGAGCCAGGTCCTGGTGGAGCTGGTCTCCACGCACCTGGGGCACGAGCCCGCGGAGGACGAAGAGGAAGGAGAGCTGCTCGAGCGCGCCGAGGTGCGCACCACGGGCGGGCGAATCACCGAGGGCCTGGAGGGCATCCACCGCCTGGTGCGCGTGGATCAGAAGCCCATCGGCCGCACGCCCCGTTCCAACCTCGCGACGTACACGGGCCTGTTCGACCACGTGCGCAAACTCTTCGCCGCGACGCCCGCCGCCCGCGCGCGCAAGTACGACGCCGGGCGGTTCTCCTTCAACGTGACGAAGGGGCGCTGCGAGACGTGTGAGGGCGAGGGCTTCGTCAGCGTGGAGCTGCTCTTCCTGCCCAGCGTCTACGCCCCCTGCCCCACCTGCCACGGCGCTCGCTACAACGAGAAGACGCTGGAGGTCCGCTACCAGGGGAAGAACATCGCGGAGGTGCTGGGCATGACGGTGGACACCGCGCACGCGTTCTTCACCGAGGAGTCCCTCGCACGGCGCGCCCTGGGCGTGCTGCGAGAAGTGGGGCTGGGCTACCTGCGGCTGGGCCAGCCCGCGACAGAACTCTCCGGCGGAGAAGCGCAGCGCATCAAGCTGGCGACGGAGCTGCAACGCCCCCAGCGCGGCCACACGCTCTACATCCTGGATGAGCCCACCACCGGCCTGCATCCCTCCGACGTGGACAAGCTGATGGCCCAGCTCGACGGGCTCGTCGACGCGGGCAACACCGTCATCCTCGTGGAGCACGACATGCGCGTGGTCTCCGCGAGCGACTGGGTCATCGACATGGGACCGGGCGCCGGAGACGAAGGCGGAAATGTCGTCGCCACCGGCACCCCCGCCCAGGTCTCACGGGCTCCGCACAGCCGCACCGCGCCCTTCCTGGCGCGGGGCTGAAGCGGGAACTAGCGCTGCGTCAGCAGCGTGACGGCCTCGTACTTGCTGCCCTCGAGCTGGAACGCGCCAGGGGCCTTCGAGTCCTTCTCCAGCTTGTCCTGCACGCTCTTGGGGAGCTGCGCGTAGAGGTCCTGGCCCAGCAGCGTCTCCAGCTGGTCCACCGGCACCCGCGAGGACTCCAGCATCGGGACGATGGCGTCCTTCTTCGACGGCCCGTCCTTCACGTTCGGCACCATGTACGCGAACATCGACACGTTGCCGTTGGGCAGCTCCAGGAGCACCGTCTTGAAGTTGTGCGTGGGGACGCCAATCTTCCGGTCCTTCGAGCCCGTCGTCGTCACCGACTCCTGGGGCAGCGGCTTGCCATTCTTGTCCAGGAACAGGTTGCCCGTGATGATGTGGGCCTTGCCGCCCGTCTGCGCCACCAGGTCGCCGATGGCCCGCTCCAGCGTCCGCCACGCCTGCTGGTTGTGGTTGCCGTACTGGGGCGCGATGTTGGTCATCAGGTGGCTCTCGTCCATCGCCTCCTGATTGGGCGAGTCCTCTGCGGGCTTCATGTGCCCGCGGTCGAAGCCCGTCTTGAGGTAGTCCGCGTCCGTGACGCCCTTGGAGCCCAGCACCGGGTCGCGCACGAAGGTGCTCTTGTCGCGGTGCACGTCGGCCGGCGTCTCCTTGATGTCGGCCGCCGACAGCATGTGGCTCACGAAGGTGGGCAGGTTCTTTCCTTCATCGAGCATCAGCCGGGAGTACTGCTTCACCAGCTCCATGCCCTTGCCCTCGCCCCCCTTGGGACGCAGCGGGTCCAGCTCTCCCGCCGCCTGCGCGACGCGGCTCTGGAAGACAGCCATCTGCTGGTCGGGAACCCAGCGCGCGCCGTCCGCCTGGCTCGCCTTGGACTTCTGGATGTAGGCCGCCAGCTCGTCCTGGCTCACCTTGCCATCCTTGTTCCCTCCCAGCAGGTCCGCGCGCTTGGCCAGGTTGTCCTGCCACGCCAGGTCGAAGGCATCCACCTTCACCGGCGCGCCTCCCCCCTTGGACAGCTTCGTGTCGAGCGCGGCCCGGCCCTGCTGAAGCGCCGTCGACGACAGGTAGCGTCCATCCGTGGGCGCGGCCAGGTACTCCTGGATTTCAGCCGCGGAGACCTTCCCGTTCTTGCCGCGCGTCTTCCCCCCCGAGGCGTCCGCCGCCTTCAGCAGACCCGTCTCCCAGCTCTGGTCCGTCCAGCCGAACTTCGCCTGGAGGTCGGAGATGGAGACTTCCTTCGTCGCGGAGCGGTTCCAGCTCCCCCCCTTCGGCTTGAGACCATTGACGGGCGCGGCATCCGCGGAAGACCCGGTGGACGCGGTGCTGGCACGAGAAGTAGGTCGCAGCGTCGTCATTCGAGAAGCACCCTTGAACCGCCCAGAGACGAACCCCTGGTAGAGAGATGGTCGGCCGGACCCCACGGCAAGTTGCGTCAAGCTGTCACTTTCTTGCCACGGAGTTGCGGATCAGCCCTTCTTTCCAGGGGATGCGCCCTCCGGCGCCGCGCCGGCCTTGGCCTGCTGAATCGTCTGGACGATGTGGGCCTCCGCCTGGAGCCGCTCGACGTGCTCCGCGGAGAGGCCCGCCCGCTCCGCCGCCACGGCCACGGCGATGAGGAAGGCCTCGCTGATGGGGCCAGGAGGGGGCGTCCCTCCCCGGGCCGGAGGCGTGAAGGCGTGGGCGGAGAGGATGCCCCCCGTGGAGGTGATGACCTTGACGGGCCGCGACGTGGTGGCCTCGGCGAGCGGGGCCTCCAGCCGGCTCATCGCGTCCCACACCTCCGGGGACACGCGCCGCAGCAGCCCTGGGAGGCGCTTGCCCGGGGCGTCCACCAGCCGGGCGACCTTCCCCCCCCACGCCGCGGAGGGCACGTCGTAGACGACGTCGACATCCATCGCCTCGGCCAGCTCCCCATCCGGCAGGGAGGGCGGCACGGGCAGCCCCGAGAGGCGCTCCCGCGCCACGGCCGGGGACAGGTCGACGGAGAAGGCGAACCAGGGACGCGGCGAGGGAGTACCTGCGGACATGGCGACGAGTCTCGACGGGCTTGGGGCCTGGGACAAGTCCCCAGGCCCGCGCGGCCGCTACTCCTCGGTCTTCCGGTTGGCGGCCATGCCGATGACGTTGACCATCAGGTCCTTCACGCGGCGCGGCTTCTCGCCGCCGTTGTCGCGGAGGATGAGGTCGATGTCGTCGCCGGGCTCGTGGTACTCGGGGATGAGGTCGCCGCCGCCGTTCGGGTTGGAGAGGCCCTCGAACATGAAGAGGACGTCCTCGCCCTTGCGGCCGAACACGGCGCCGTCCTGCCGGTCCCGGTACTGGTTGATGTCGCGGTTGATGCGGTCGAACGGGTCCGCCAGCTTCGCGTTCGCCTGGTCCACGACGTCGCGGAAGTAGTTCGGCTGGCCCTTGCGGTTGGTGTCCACGACGGACAGGCGCTGGTCATCCCAGCGGCCCACCATGTCCACGTTGACGACGCCGGCAATCTGGTCCGTGCCCAGCCCGGGAATCGGGTTGTCGACGAAGTACTGCGAGCCCACCAGGCCCTTCTCCTCGCCACCGGTCCAGATGAAGAGGATGGAGCGGTCCAGCTCGCCGCGCTTCTGCGCCTCCGCGAGCTCCGGGACGGCCGCCATCAGCACCGCGCTGCCGGACGCGTTGTCATCCGCGCCGTTGTGGATGTTGCCGCGCCGGTCCGTGCCCACGTGGTCCATGTGGGCCATCACGACGATGACCTCGTCCTTGTGCGGCCCGGTGCCGGGCAGGAGCGCCATCGTGTTGACGCCCTTGCCGGACTCCGTCGCCAGCGAGCGCAATTCCTCCACGCTCCGCAGTCCACCGCCTCGCGCGGGCGACAAGGGCTGCCCCTCCGCCTTCATCGTGCTCTCGTACTTGCGGTTGAGCATCGCGAGCGTGTCGCGGGGCATTCCCTCCTTCAGGTAGAAGCCCTCCTCGAAGAGCTGGTGGCCGAACTGCTTGTGCGCGCCGTGCTCATGCGCCTCGCCCTTCGCCGCCACGCCCGGCTTGCCCGCGAACGAGAAGACGTCGAAGCGCTGCTCGAAGGGGTTCGCCGCGTTGTCCTTGTTGGGCCCCACCAGGCCGTACTTCTGCACGTGGGCCTGGACGTACTTGGACGCCGCGTCCAGTCCCTCCGAAGGCGTGTCCCGCCCCTTGAGCTCGTCCGAGGCGAGGTACGCCAGGTGCGTCATCGGGTCCGAGTCCTTCGCCGAGGTCTCCGGCTTCGGCTTCGGCTCGCACTTGGGCTCCACCGGGGTGGTGGGGGCCGGCAGCTGAGGCAGCGGCGCGGGGAGCTGGGGGAGGGGCGCGGGCAGCCCGGGCAGCGGCCGGGTGTTGCTCGGCTCGAAGCGGTCCTTGCTCCACCTGGGGTCCGGCGTCCGGGCCTTGCTCGCCGCTCCGGCGGGCTGAGCGGCCTTTTCGGCCGAGGCACGCGACGACGCGGTGGGAAGGGGACGGGGCGTGTCGCTGACTTTGGTGGCCATGGTTGGGGGATCCCGAGGCAGAGCGTGAATGGCGCGCTTCGGATTATCGGCCCCGGGACGCGCCGGGTTGCGCGTGGTTTCACATTTCCGTTGATTTCACAGCGGGTTGTATCAACGGCGCCTGGATGTCTCAGCGATGTCTCGATGTTTCACCCCTCGCCCGCGGGGGCCTGGGTGGTGGGCGCGCAGGGCCTCCACGAAGGCCTGGAGCGGGGGCTCCGACTCCCCCGTGCGCGTGGCCACGGCCCAGTCCAGCCACAGCCCCTTCGGGCCGACCCGGACGGCATGCAGCGCGCCATCCTCGAGCTGGGGGGTCACGGCCCACCTGGGAAGCACGGTGATGCCCAGGTGGGCTCGCGCCATCTCGAGCGGCAGGCCCCCTGTCATGGGGATGAGCGTCACCTTGCGGGGCGAGACATTCCCCGCCTGCGCGAGCGCCCGACCCAAGGGCGCCGTGGGACGAAGCGCCCCCGCGTCCGTCCACAGGTGCTCGTCACCGAGAGCCCCCGCCTCCACGACCTTGCGCCGCGCGGTGGCCCAGGGGTGCTCGCGGCCCACCACCGCGACCAGCTCATCCCGAAACAGCGGCGCCATGCGGATGCGAGGCCCGGGGCGGACCATGCCCGCCACGAGCGCGACGTCCAGCTTGCGCGCCAGCAGCCACTCGACGGGGGCGTCGCCGGCCTCCGGGACGATGGTGACCTCCAGGCCGGGCCAGTCGCGGGAGAAGCCGTGCAGGAGATCGGGCAGCCAGCGGTAGGACTGGAGACACACCGTCGCCACCCGGAGCGTGCCGCTCGCGCCGCGCAGGAGCTCCCGCGCCTCACCCTCCGCGCGGGAGAGCTCACCCAATACCGAGTGCGCCGCGTCCGTCAGCCGCCGCCCCGCGGAGGTGAGCACCAGGCGCCGCCACTGCCGATGGAACAACGGGCCGCCCAGCCGGTCCTCCAGTTCGCGGAGCTGCTGGCTGAGCGCGGAGGGAGACAGGTGCAGCTTGCGCGCGGCGGCGTTGAGGCTCCCCACCTCATCCAGCGCGGAGAGCAGCAGCAGGTGGCGAATCTCGACGAGCGGGTTCGGCATCGATTCACCCTAGCTTCACAATCCATGCGGAACAACGCGTTCGACTGAATCGATGCCGGGCCGCATTCTCCTCCTCGTCGAGCCGCACACCCCTTTCGATTCGAGGACCTGTCTCATGCGCCGTCACCCCATCGCGTCCGTCACCGCCCTGCTCCTGTCGCTCGTCGGCTGCGCGGGAGGCCCCCTCAAGACACTGCCCGCGGGAGCGCACCTGCCGGGCACCGCGAACATCGAGGCGTACCCCGTCGAGCACCTCGCCGTGCGCTCCCTCATCGAGCGCTTCTCCGACGCGGCGAACCACGCGGACTGGAAGGCCACGGAGGAGATGTTCGCCGAGGACGCGGTCTGGGAGGTCCAGGCGCCTCCGCCCATGGGCTGGACGTTCCAGGGGCGCGCGGCCATCCACCAGGGCATGACGGCCAACCTCGGGCGCGTGGAACTGCGCGTGCAGACCGTCTCGCCCACTGTCATCCACGTCCAGGGGCCCGACCGAGCCACCGCGCGCTCCACCCTGGACGAAGTCCTGCGCTTCAAGGAGACGGGCAAGGACGTGAGGATTGTCGGCACCTACTCCGACCAGCTCGTCAAACAGGCGGGGCAGTGGAAGTTCGCGCGGCGGACCTTCATCCCGCGCTACGACGAGCCCCTCCCCGCCCCCTGAGCGCCACGGGCCCTACGTCCGGGCGCCCGCGGACTCGAGGGCGACGAAGGTGTCGTGGTGGTGGCGCGGACCGGTGCAGCGCGCGCGGCGGCGTGGAGCCTTCCCACCTCCTCCCGCGTTGAGAGCAGCGGCAGGAGCGAATCTCGACGAGCGGGTTCGTCATCGACTCAGCGCGGCTCTACAATCGCTCGACGGAGGGGAGGCGTGCCCGCATGCACCTCCCCGTCGAGCCACACCCCATCGACCCGAGGGCCCGCCGCACATGAGCCGCCGCACCATCGCGTCCGCCACCGCCCTCTTCCTGTCACTCATCGGCTGCGCGGAGAGCCCCCAGAAGACACCGCCCGCCGGAGCCCGACTTCCGGGCCCCGCGAACATCGAGGCCTATCCCATCGAGCACCTCGCCGTGCGTTCCCTCATCGAGCGATTCTCGGACGCGATGGAGCGCGCGGACCGGAAGGCCCTGGTGGAGATGTTCACCGAGGACGGGGTCTGGGAGGTCCAAGCACCTCCGCCAGCCATCAGCTGGACGTTCAAGGGGCGCGACGCCATCCGAGAACGGTTGAACGGACACGAGCGGATGAAAGGAAAAGAGAAGGTGGTTGGAAAGCTCATCCGAATCGAGCTGCGGGAGGTGACCGTCTCACCCACCGTCATCCACGTGGAGGGGCCAGAGCGCGCCACCGCGAGCTCGACCGTGGAAGAGGTCTCGCACATCAAGGACACCGGCGAGGAGGTGAAGAGTGTCGGCACCTACTCCGACCAGCTCGTCAAACAGGAGGGGCAGTGGAAGTTCGCGCGGCGGACCTTCATCCCGCGCTACGACGAGCCCCTCCCCGCCCCCTGAGCGCCACGGGCACTACGTCCGGGCGCCCGCGGGCTTGAGGGCAACGAAGGTGTCGTAGGGCTTCCCCTCCAGGATGCGCGGCTCCACGCGGGCCTCCAGCCCCACCTCGCGGAAGAGGCGCAGCCAGGTGGCGCGCGTGAAGAGCCCGTGCCGGTGCACGTCGTGGACGGAGCGGACACTCCCGTCGCGCTCCTTGAGCAACATCCCGAAGTGGACCTCGAACGTCGTGCTCCCGGGCGTGGGCGGCAAGGACCACATGAGATAGCGCAGGGAGCGGGCACCCTGCCCGGGGACCTCCGGCTCGTCGCCCCCTTCCGACGTCGCGCCCGGCTCGAAGCTCTCCGTCGTCTCGTCCGGCGCCACCAGCGCGACACCTCCAGGACGCAGATGAATGGCCACCGTCTCCAGGGCCGCGCGCAGGTCCGCCTCCGTCACCATGTAGGTGATGGCGTCATGGACGAACACGGCGTCGAACTCGCGCCCCAGGCGCACCGTCCGCATGTCGCCGGACAGGTGCTCACACTCGGGATTGAGTTGACGGCTGTGCTTCAGCATCCCCTCCGCGGGCTCCACCAGCGTGAGCTGGAAGTCGCGCTTGAGGTGGCTGGCGTTGTTGCCGCCGCCACTGCCCAGCTCCAGCATCGTCGTCAGAGGCCCCGTCGCGGCGCCGCGCAGCAGGCGGAGATACTCGCTCGCCTCCTCCGCGTAGTCGCTGGGCGAAGAGACCAGGGGCCACCAGTCCGCGAGTTCGTCGTAGAGATTCATGGGTGTGGGCTCCAGAGGCCAGGCGCCTCTAGCGGTGAGAAGCTTCGGTGGGCATCGCCTTGGAGTCGTCCCGGCCGTTGACGAGCGTGACGCGGGCCCGCACCAGCTCCTGCTCGTCCACGTCATCCAGGCAGTTGAGCCGGACGGTGTAGAACTTCCCCAGCTCCCCGCCCTCGCCCCAGCCGAACGAGTGCACCCCGCAGTGTTTGCAGAACAGGTGATGAATCTGCTTGGTGTGGAACTGGTAGTCGGTGAGCGCGGACTCACCTGCCTGGAGACGGAAGTCCTCGGGACCGATGATGGAGACCCAGGTCCGGTCCTTCGTGCAGATGGAGCAGTTGCACTTGTAGGTCTCCTGGCTCAAGTCGATGTCGGCTTCGTACCGAACCGCCCCGCAGTGACAGCTTCCCTGGTACGTCTTCTTCACGAGTGCCTCTCCCCATGGCACGAGCCATCCGTCACTCCCGGCCCAGAGTCTCGCCGGCTCGCCCCAACCTCCGGATTGACCGCGAGCCCAGCAGAGCATGAGAGCGCTCCGATTCAACGCGGGAATTCACCCGTGAGTGGGATGCCCTCCGGGCGCGACTGTCCGTGGCCTTGTCAGAGATGGATGCGACGCGTGTCGTGGACTATGCCTCCGGGCCAACACATCGCCCCCGCGCACGCACCTCATGGACCTGACCCTCTGGGCCACCTTCACGTTGACGATGGCGCTCTTCGCCGTCACCCCGGGCCCCGCCGTCCTCCTGGTGGTCTCCCAGGCGATGTCTCGAGGCTTTCGTGCGGGAATGGGCGCCACGCTGGGCATCCAAGCCGGCAACGCCGTGTACTTCCTCATCTCCGTGGCTGGACTCGGCGCCGCGCTGGCCACGTCGCACCTCGCGTTCCACGTCATCCGCTACGCGGGCGCGGCCTATCTGGTCTACCTGGGGATGAGGACGCTGTTGGCCGCGAAGCAGAGCCTCACCCTCGCCGAGCGCCCCCCACCCGCCCTCTGGAACAGCGCCTTCGTCCAGGGGTTCGCCAAGCAGCTCGCCAACCCCAAGTCCATCCTGTTCTTCGGCTCGCTGCTGCCGCAGTTCATCCAGCCGGGCCCGCATGCCGCGGTGCAGTTCACCGTCTACGGCATCTCCTGCATCGTGGTGGAGGTCCCCATCCTCGCCGTCTACGCCTGGCTGGGCGTCGCGGGAGGACGCCTCTCCAGCTCCCCGCGCGCCCAGGTCTGGCGCGAGCGCCTCTCCGGCGCCGCGCTCATCGGCATCGGCCTGGTGCTGGCCACCATGCGACGGCCCGCCTGAGACACCTCACGCCGGCGCCACGCCGGCCTCCTCGGGCTTCGGCGCGAGCCGCATGGGCTGCGCCCGTCCGTACGTGAGCGAGCGCCACAGCCATTCGGCGGGGCCGAAGCGGAAGCGCGACAGCCACCAGCGGCTGAAGACCATCTGCCCCGCGAAGAGGCCCACGCACAGCAGGGTGACGCGAGAGATGGGCAGCTTCGCGATGAAGCCCAGTCCCCAGCCGTTGTAGATGAACACGCTCATCACCGACTGCATCAGGTAGTTGGTGAGCGCCATCCGGCCCACCGGCATCAACAGGTTGCAGACCCACTGCCACCAGGCGCGCCGGGACAACAATGCGAAGAGCCCCACGTACGCCGCCGCCAGCGCCAGGCACGCCAACTCCCCGATGCTGCCCAGGGTCCACATCCACTGGCTGGAGCTCGCGTCCAGCAGCTCGAGCCGACGAAGCTGCGCGATGACCAGCATGGAGCTGCTGCCAATCACGCCCAGGAACAGGCCCCAGAACACCATGCGCTGGTGCACGCCGCGGTTGCGCTCCAGGTCCTGGAGCAGCAGGACGCGCCCCGCGAGCAACCCCAGGAGGAAGCGGCCCAGGACCGAGCACATCCAGGTGACGCGGTTGATGCTGAAATACGAGTCGATGTTGAAGCGCGCCGTGCCCACCAGGGAGGTCCAGAACGAATCGCTGGAGAGCGCCTCCAGCAGTTGCGTGCGCCCCGCCGCCATCAGGGCCTGCCTCGCCTTGGCCGCCTCGGCCGCCGCTTCCGCGCCGTGCAGCCAGATTGGGACGGCCCGCATCAGCCAGGGAATCAGCAGCGGCACCACCCCCAAGAGGACCACCGCCCAGAGGACCACCGTCCTGTTCGAGCTGTTGCGGAACAACAACAGCGCGAAGCCCAGCATCGCGTACGTCTCCAGCACGTCTCCGCACCAGATGGCGTAGTGGTGGAACGCGCCCATCCCCAACAGCACCAGCAGCCGCCGCGAGTAGAGCCGGAGGATGGAGGAGCCGCGCGCCTCCGCGCGGGCGAACTGGATGTAGAAGCCCAGCCCGAAGAGGAACGTGAACAGCGTCATGAACTTCTGGTTGATGGTGAAGTCGTAGGCCCTCTTGAGGACGGTCTCCAGGAGCGACGCGTCCAGGGCCAGGGCATTGTCTCTCGACATCAGGGTCCGGCCGCTGAACCACATGATGCTGTTCGAGACGAAGACACCCCACAGGGCGAAGCCGCGGAGCGCGTCGAGCAGGGTGACTCGCTCCGAGGCATCCACCGGGCGAGCATCGAGAAGAGGTGTCGGCGTGGGCGAAGCAGGCTCGGACATGTATCAAGCAGACGCCGGGCCCGCCCCCTCGTCAACCGGACCCCCTCACCGCTCAACCTTCCGCGCGCCCTGGTGTCTTGTCCGGATCCGGGAAGGGATGGGCGCGGTGCGGCGCGTCTTCATCCTCCCCCTCCGCCACGCCGGGCGTGTGGCCCGGAACCTCGTCCTCGTATCCCGGCTCACGCGCCACCCAGTCCTCCTGGGGCTCGCCCGGATGGGAGCGTTCGTCAATGTCTGGCATCGCGGCCTCCTTTCCTTCTGGAAAGATAGGGGGGCTTCTGGGCGATGCTGCGAAGCCCTCGGGAGGAAGCATGGCCAGGTCCCTGGGCAGCACCCTTCGTCGGCTTCGCCAGATGGCCGTGCGGCTCACGCAGAACACGGTGGGCGTCGCGATGACCGCCTATGTCGTCCTGCGCCCCGACCGTGCGGGGAGCGAGCGGGCCCGGCTCAACGCCGAGCGCATCATCGCCGCGTGCAGGGCCTTCCAGGCGAAGCAGGGCCGCTTCCCCGAGGCGCTCCAGGAGCTGGTCCCCGACTTCCTGCCCGAGCTGCCCCGGGCCAAGTACGACGGGCCGGAGTTCGGGTTCACCTATGACTCGGGCCCTGGCCGACACGTGCTCGGGTGGACGGAGCTGATTCCCTTCGGGCGCCCCTTCTACGTGCTCGAGGAGGACCGCTGGGGCTATCTCGATTGAGGGCACCCCGGCCCGGGGGGCGTGCACTTGCAACTCGGTCTTCGGGTAACGTGCCGGGAATGCACCTCACGCGCCTTCTTCCGGCAGTGCTGCTGATGTGCCTTGCCTCCATGGGATGTGAGCGCGGCGCTTCCTCCGCCCCGCCCAAGCCACCGTCGGCCCCCGAGAGCTTCATCAAGGCGGGCCTCAGGGCCCCCGTCAGCGTCCCCGGGGTTCCCGACCCCGGAGAGGTCGACCTCGTCGCGCTGCGAGACGCCCTGGCGCAGCCGCAGACGCTGACCGACAAGGACCTCGGGCGGCTGCTCCGGGCAGGCACGCTCCAAGGCGAAGCCCCTCGCGACGGAGACTCGCTCTACTTGGGGGAATCGCGGCGTGATGCCACCAGGAACGGCGGAGAGTACGAGGAGAATGCCCCGCCGCACGTCGAGGTGGCCGCTCCGACTCCCCCATCCCCCCCACGTCCCGCCTCCGCGCCACGCGCGGCGGTCCGGCCGGCGCCCGCGAGCGAGCCATCCTCCTCCTCGGGAGCGGAGATGGAGGCCCGGCGCGCCGAGGTCATCCAGATCATCAAGGGCGGCAACGGCACCGGCCCTGGCGGCGGAGGCTCGATGGGAGCAGCCTCCCCGAAGAAGCCCAGCGCCGCCGCACCGGGTGCCTCGACGCCCGACCCCGCACTGCCCACGCCCGTGCTGCCCAAGGTGGAGACCGCGCCGCGTTCGGCCAAGGTGCTGGTGAGGGATGAGTCCGGCCGCTACCAGCCGCTCAAGACGCGCGCGATCCGGGTGGTGACCTACATCCAGGGCGCCCGAGCCCGCACCGTGGTGGACCACCTCTTCGAGAACGACACGAACCAGAGCCTCGAAGGCACCTTCTACTACCCGCTCCCTGGCGGCGCGTCCGTCGCGGGCTTCGCGCTCTACTCCGGCGCCGTGGAGGTGAACGCCAAGACGCTCTTCCAGTCCGCGGACCTGCTGCCTCCCTTGGGAGAGGGATCCGCCAACCAGGAACAACTCACCGCCGCCGCGCCGCCCAGCCCACCCAAATCCAACCAGAACTGGGGCTCCGTGCAGGAGGCCCGCGTCGTCGAGCAGAAGCGCGCGCGGGAAGTCTACGAGAGCATCGTCCGCGACAACGTGGACCCGGCGCTGCTCGAGTGGGCGGGCGCGTCCACCTTCAGCGCGCGCGTGTTCCCCCTGCCGCCCCGCTCGCTCAAGCGCGTGGTCATCGCCTATGAGCAGACGCTCCTCCATGACGGCGAGCGGCTCCGCTACACGTGGCCGCTGCCCCCCGGTGCGGGCAAGGACCTGCGCGTGTCCGCGCGGGTGCACGTGGACCCTCGCCACACGCGCGACGTGCTGGCCGCGCCCGAGTCCGCGAGCAAGCCCCGCGCGCTGGGCACCTGGCAGGCGTATGACTGGCCCCAGCTGACGGGGGACGGCGTGCTGTCCGTGGCCCTCACGCCTCGCGGCGCCGAGGCGGACGTCCTGGTGGGCAAGGACGACGCGGGCCTCGCGGGACAGGCCTTCCACGCTCGAATCCGCCTGCCCGCGCGGCTGACCTCCGAGGCAACGGGGGCCCCGACCGGGCGCGCCGTGCTGGTGGTGGACACGTCCTTGTCCTCGGAGGATGGCAACGCGTGGGCGCTCCAGGCCGCCACGCTGCGCGCGCTGCTGGAGAAGGACACCTCGCTGAAGGAGTACGCGGTGCTCCTCTTCGACGTGCGGCCCCGGTGGCTGCACGGCACGGGCTGGAGGACCAACGACGCCGCCCGGCGGAAGGAGACCTTCTCCGAGCTGGAGCAGGTCTATCTGGAGGGCGCCTCCCACGTGGATGGAATGCTCTCCGAGCTGGACCGGGCCTCGCAGGAGTGGCTCAAGCCCGCGGCGCCTGGAGAGCGACTGACGGCCTTCCTCCTGTCGGACGGCAACGTCACGTGGGGCGAGAGCACCCTCGAGTCGCTCATCTCCCGCCACGGCAGCGTGGAGGCCCTGCGCTGGGTGACCTATCGCTTCGGTGAAGCCGCGGTGAACACGGGGCTGTTCGATGCGCTCGCGCGCGCCAGCGGTGGCCGCAGCGTGCCGGTGCTCTCCGGCGCCCAGGTGGACGCCGCGGCGCTCGCGCACCGAGCCGCGTCGGTGGTGCTCTCGCGCGTCGCCGTGACGGGCACCCAGGTGAAGGACCTGGTCGTCGCGGGCCGGCCCCACCTGGTCTTCCCCGGCCAGGAGCTGGTGGTGGCGGGACGGCTGCCCGAGAAGGGCGAGGCCCGGCTCGTCATCACCACGCAGGCGGGAGACGCGGAGCGGACGCTGGAAGTCCCCCTGCCCCGCGACGAGGAGAGCACCTTCGCGCCACGCGCCTGGGCGGACCTCTTCGTCGCGCGGCTGGTGGCCCTGGATGACGCGCGGCTGGACCGGATGGTGGTGGCGCTCAGCCAGCACTACCGGCTGGCCAACGCGCGGGCGTCGCTGCTCGTGCTCGAGTCCGAGGGTGACTATCAGCGCTTCGCCCTCCGCGACGAGCGCGTGGAGCTGGAGGACCTGGAGACGCTGCGCAAGCGTGAGCAGGACCAGCGACTGGAGGCCCATCTGGGCCTGGACATGCATGGCGTGCCGCCCTCCGGGCTCGCCGTGGTGCGCGCCCTGACCGAGCACCGCGCGGCCCTCTCTCCCCTCCTCAAGCGCCAGCCCCTCCGGGATGCGCCCTATGCGGGCGGCGATGCGCGGCTGACGGCGGAGCTGACGTACCGCAAGGCGCGCCGGGAGAACCGCGACGACGTGACGCTGTACGAGAGCATCGCCCGCGAGCGCGCCTTCGCGGGAGACACCTGGGGCGCGGTGCGCGCCTTGACCTCCCCCATCGAGCTGCGGCCCAAGGACGCGGAGGCGCAGCGGCTGGTGGGCTATGGACTGCTGGCCCTGGGCCAGTACCCCGCGGCCGCGGAGCTGTTCGAGCAGGTGCGGCTCAACCGCCCCTTCGAGGGGCAGTCCTACCTGGAGGAGGCCCTCGCGCTGGACGCCGCCGGGCGCCACGGCGAGGCCGCGCGCAACTACGAAATCGTGCTCACGGACAGGAACTGGCGGCATGTCCAGGAGCTGCGCCAGGTGGCTGCCTACCACTACGGACGGCTGCTCTCCGCGCTGCTGCGCCACCCGCGCGCGGAGCCCGTCTCCGCCACGCTCGGGCGCAGACTGGCGGAGCTGGAGATTCGCGACATGCAGCTCCACGACCCGAAGGCCCGCACCCGCATCGACTACCAGCTCACCACCCACTGGAACTCGGACATGACGGACATCGACCTGTGGGTCATCGAGCCGTCGGGTGAGCGCTGCTTCTACCAGAACAAGCAGACCCGCTTGGGCGGACAGCTCTACTGGGACATCACCGACGGCCTGGGCCCGGAGCTGTACCACGCGCGCAAGGTGGCCCCCGGCCCCTACCACGTCGTGGTGCACTTCTACGGACACCGCGCCCCCAAGCTCGCCGTGCCCACCGCGCTGCTGCTCGTGAGCGACGAGGGCGTCTTCAGCTCCGAGGACACCTACCAGCGGCGCTTCCAACTGCGCATCCTCCCCAAGCAGGATGCGCGGCTGCTCCTGCGCCGCGAGGAGTTCATCCCGCTCAAGACGGCCCTGTCGGTGCAAGACCCTCCCTGAGAGACGGCAGCACTCCCCCGCGAGAGGCCGTCATGAGTCACGGACGAAAACCCAGAGGCCCCATTGGACGCGTCGGTGGCCTGCGCCGCATCGAAGGCGCCGACGCCGTCCTCCGCGTGCGCGCGCTGGAGCGCGTCTCCGCACCCGAGCGCATCGAGGGCAACGACACCTCCCGGCGCTCCTTCTCCGACGCCCTGGAGCGCGCCTCGAGAGGCCTGCACAGCGCGGAGCCCCTGCCCGCGCCTCGGACTCCCAGCCGCCCGCCCGCGCCGCCGTCCCCGGCGCGCGCCGAGGAGGACGAGTCCATGCACCCGCCCGAGCCGCCCCCCGAGGGCTTCCTGGGCATGCTCTGGTGGAAGGTGAAGGGCCCGCGCTGACTAGAAGGTCAGGCCCCCACCGACGAAGGGGCCATGCAGCCGGTCCTGGTGGGCCTCGCCGTCGAGGCTCCCCAGGTCATCCAGGAGGAAGCCCCGCCAGCCGCCGCGCAGCACGAGGCCCCCCAGGTGCAGCGCCAGCCCCGCGGTGGCATCGACCTGGAGATACGGCACTGGCGTGAGCTGCACGCGGGCCTCCACATCCAGCGGCCCCACCACACACGCCTCCACCGCGAGCGCCAGGCTGGGCCCGACGAACGTCGCGTCCGGCGCCCGCGCCGTGCTCACCCCGGCTTCCGCGCGCAGCCGCACGGCCTGGTGCACGAGGAGGGCGTAGGTCAGGTGCGCCTCCACCAGCGTGAGGTCGTCCTCCCCCGCCCCACCGTCATCGCGAGGCAGCGACATCAGCGCCACGTGCCCCTCCACTCCGAAGCGCCGGCCCTCCAGCGCGATGAACAGGTCCGTGCCTCGCCCCTCGTCTTGCAGGAACACCTTCTGCGCGCCCGTCCGGAAGGACAGCGGCACCGCGTGACGTCGCTCGGCGCTCACTTCCGTGTCGGGCTCGTCCGACGACAGGTGCGTGCCGGAGGTGGCGATGGTCTCGATGGCTCCCGACAGAATCACGCCCAGGAGGCTGCCCACCACCTCGCCGCCCAGCTCCGCCAGCGGCTCCGAGCAACACCCTCCGGAGTCCGGGTGGGACGGCTTCTCGGCTTCGGGTGCGTCGTCGCCGTCGTCATCCTCGACGCCGATGGGTGTGGCCTCGTGGGTGTCCGGGTCCGCGCTGGAGCCATGGCGAGGCTTGGTGTCGTCCGAGTCGGAGCGCTTCCCGAAGCGCGCCTCCGCTCCGGAAGACACCAACAGGCCGACGGCCAGGAGCCTCGCGCACCACGACGTTGTCGATGAAAACACGCCCCCTGCTCCTCTCGCGTCGCGGTGTCTCGCCGGCGAAGGCTGACTCACACGCGAACCACCGGCCCTTTCGTCCCCTACTCCACCGAGAGGGCCCGGAGCGTCGCACGCGCCTGGCCTTCGTCAGCGACCACGCCCACCACCCACCGCTGCAGACAACCCCTGAACTCTTCTTTTAGCGCATCCGCCGTCACCGCCTGGAGATACGCCGGGCGCCGGGCCAGCGACTCGGGTGTGAAGCCTCGCACACGCGCCACCAGGAGCGCCTCCACCCACTGGGCCGAGGAGATGAAGTCCACCGCCTGCTTCGCCAGCCGCCGCGCGCGGGCCCGCTCCAGCTCCGCCGGGTCCACCCGCTCGGCCAGGCTGGTGAACGCGGCCTGCACCTCCTTGGCGCTCTGCACCAGGAGCTGGGAGTCCACCACGCCCTCCACCAACAGGTGGGAGGCGCCACCCCGGCCCACCCACGCACGCGAGCTGAAGCCATACGAGGCGCCCTGCCTCGAGCGCACCTGGTCGAACGTCCGCATCGACAGCAGCTCCGCCATCAACGCATACCGGGCCTCCGCCTCGGGCGTGGCCGTGGGCAGGCGGCACGCGACCTGGAGGCGGCTCTGGCTGGCGCCGGGGCGGGTGATGGACAGCGGAGAGAGCGGACCCGGTGCGGGCAGCGGCGGAGCGGCGGGCACCTTCACCGCCGTCGGAGGGCCGTGCCTCCAGCCCCCCAGCAGCTCATGCACCAGCGGCTCCACCGCCCGCGCGTCGAACTCGCCGGCGATGACCACCACGGTGTTGGCCGGGCGGTACACCTCGCGAATCCACGCGCGGGCCTCGCTGTCCGACACCTTCTCCAGCTCCTCGCCCTTCACGACGTAGCCGTAGACGTGGTCCCCGTAGAGGGCCCGCATCAGCTCGCGCGTCGCGCGCTCCCGCGGCTCCGCGTCCAGCACCTTGAGCCACGGCACCACCTGCTCCTGGAGGTAGATCACCGACGCGAGGGAGGTGCGCGTGGAGGAGAGCTGCTCGGCCAGCACCGCCAGGATGTTGCCGATGTTGCCCGACGTCCCCGCCATCTCGAAGCGCTGATGGTCGCGACGCATGTCGTTCCAGGAATGCAGTCCCCAGTGGCTCTCGTCTCCCGCGAACGACGACTCGCGGTACGCTCCCAGGCGGGCCATCTCCGCCACGCCCGGCTTCGTGCCATACGTGGCGCCGCCGGCCAGCGCCGCCCCCACCCGCACCACCGGGAGGCCCGGCCTGGGCACCAGCAGCACCTCCATCCCGTTGTCGAGCTTCAGCGTCCGCACGGGCGAGGACAGGGCCGACAGCATCGACGGGGTGATGCGCCCCGAGGGCAGCTCGGAGGAGAGCTCCGGCAGCGCCGCCGCGGGCACCGCCACCGTCATGCTCCCCTGTCCTCCCGGCCGGACCAGGACGGTGTGCGCGCTCGCGCGCTGGAGCCATTGGTAGGCGAAGTCCGTCAGCTTGCCGCCATCCAGGGACAGCAGCGCCTTCTGCATGCGCGAGTAGGCGCGGGCATCCAGCATGAAGTGCGTCAGCTCCGCGCGCCGGGTGGTGCGCGCCAGGAGGTCCTCGGACTCCAGCACCATGCCCGTCACGACGCCGCGCCGCAGGGTCTGGAACTCGGACTCCCGCCCCAACACGCCCTTGGGGTGAACGAACTGGGCCCAGGTCGAATAGACGCGGTCCAGCACCCGCTCCGCCGTGCGCCGAGGGTAGTCGCCCTGGAACAGCGCCACGCGGACCACCAGCATCGACGCCCGTGTCCCCGACACCAGCCGGGTGGACACCGACGCGATGTCCGGGTCCGCGCGCTGCGCGCCCCACATGCTCCGCTCCATGCTCATCCGCACGAAGTCATGCATGGCGCTGGCCTCGTCGAACGAGCGGGGCAGCACCCAGGAGATGATGAGCTCCGGGAAGTTCACCGTGGCCTCGTGCTCCATGAGCATGAGGGAAGCGGCTTGGGGCACGTACGCGGGCTTCGACACGTCGGGCAGGCGCGGCGACAGCGCCAGGGGCGCGCCCGGCACCATCCACTCCGGGGGGAGGTTGTCCAGCAGCACCGCCTCCACGTCCTCCAGGTCCAGGTCTCCCGCGATGACGATGGTGGTGTTGTCCGGCCGGTAGTGACGCCGCGCGAAGCGCTGGGCCTCCGCGAGGGTGATGGCCGACAGGGACGCATGGGTGCCGTTGACGGGCCGCCAGTACGACTGCTCCGAGGACTGGGCCGCCGCGCTCATCACGGTGGAGTCCTCCTTCGTGAAGGCCGCCTCGCTGCTCTCGCGCAGCTCGTTGCGGACGACGTCGCGCTCCACCGCGAAGACCTCCGGCGTGACCCCCGCGAGCGGGGCCGACAGGCGCTGCCCCTCCAGCCGCACCAGCGCGGCCAGCGACTCCTTGGGCGCCACCGTCTGGTAGGCCGTGTAGTCCAGGCTGGTGATGGCGTTGACGTGGCCGGCGCCCAGTTCCTCCATGCGCGACCACACCGACGCGCTTCCGACATGACGCGAGCGGAAGGCCAGGTGCTCCACCAGGTGCGCCATCCCCTCCTGCCCCGCCGGGTCGCTGGCGCCGCCCGTGCCCACCACGGCGACCATCGCCACCATCGGCGCGCGCGCGTCCTGCTCCACCACCACGCGCAGCCCCGAGGGCATGCGGAAGTCGCGCAGGGGGAAGGAGACGTCGCGCATCACCACCTGCCCTCGCTGAGGCAGGGTGGTGCACGCCCCCAGCAAGGAGGCGAGGAGGACAACCAGGGCCGTCAACCTCCGGTGCCCCGGAGGAAGCCCAGCATTTGACTGATAGAACATGGATCGAGGGAATCCAGGGGACCTGAGGACATGCTGCCACAGGTGGCCCTGGGCCCAAGCGAGGACTTCAGGGCTCAGGCCGTGCTTCCCACGGCGGCGGCCACGTGCTGACTGCCCCAGCGCGCCACACCCAGGATGGTCTCCATGGGGTTGACGCCCAGGGCGGTGGGGAACACCGAGCCGTCCACGACGAAGAGGTTGTCCAGGTCCCAGTAGCGCAGCGTGCTGTCCACCACGCTCGTCTCCGGGCTGCCGCCCATCGCGCAGCCGCCCATCTGGTGGGCGCTCACGACCGAACACTCGAGCGGTGAGTAGGGCGCCCGGTCGAGCAGCGCGATGTCCTTCTCGCCGCGCATCACCACCGGGCGGGAGTGAGGGCTCATCACCTGCTCCGCGCCCGCGGCGAACTGGATGCGCGCGGACACCTTGAGCGCCTCGCGGAAGCCCTCCCAGTGGAAGTCCCGGAGGGGGTAGCGGACCTTGAAGCGGGTGTACTCGCTGGCGTCCCTCAGCGCCACGGTGCCGCCCTCGTCCCCTGGGTGCACGCCGTCCAGGCAGATGGAGAGCAGCGCGTTGGCGTGTGGCAGCGAGGCCATGTGCTCCTGGTGCTCCGCGCCGAAGCCGCTGAGCGCCACCGCGCTCTGGAGCGGCATCAGCGGAGGCACCTCCAACAGCCACCCCAGCTTGCCCGGTCCCCGGTCGATGAACTGCCGTGAGTACACCGTGAGCGGCGCGCCCGAGTACGCCTCCACGCGCTCGCGAAAGCGCGCCTGGGAGATGACCACCGGGTGCAGGAACAGGCGCTTGCCCACGTTGCCGCGCCCGGTCAGCTTGCTGCGCAGGAGGAGCCCCGGCGAGTTGATGGCCCCGCCGCACACCGCCGTCACCTTCGCGTTCACGGTGAGCTTCTTGCCGGTGGGCCGGCTCGTCGCGGGGTCCAGCACGTCCGCGTGCACGGCCGTCACCCGAATCCCTTGCGTCGACAACTGGCGGACGCTGGCGTTGGCATACAGGCGCATGCCCTGCTCCACCGCCTCCGGGATGAGCGTCACCAGCGTGGACTGCTTGGCATCCGTGGGGCAGCCCACACCGCACGTTCCCAGGGCCGCGCACGCGCGCACGTTGCGCTTCACCGTGCCCCGGCTGTAGCCCAGCGCGCCCAGGCCGTCCCAGAGAATCCGGTTGTTGCGGTTGGCCCGCTCGATGGGCCAGTCGCGGATGCTCAGCCGCTCCTCCAGCCAGTCCCAGTGCGGCGTGAGCGCGGCGGTGTCCAGGCCCTTCACGCCGTGCACGTCGCGCCAGCGCTCGAGAATCTCCGGCGGCGTGCGGAAGCAGGCGCACCAGTTGATGGTGGTGCCGCCGCCCACGGTGCGCCCCTGGAAGATGCTGATGGCCAGGTCGTCCGTCGCCCGGTTGCCGCCCTCCTGGTAGAAGGTCGAGTAGGCCTTGGCCTCGTCCAGGTCGAAGTCGCGCCGCGTGTGGTAGCCGCCCTCCTCCAGCATCACCACGTCCAGGCCGCGCTTCGCCAGCTCCAGGCCCAGCACGCCGCCGCCCGCGCCGCTGCCCACCACGCACACGTCGCACGTGAGCGTCGTGTCCTCGGTCACTTCATCCCCGGTCCAGATGCGGCCCATCATCGCGACGTCCCTCCGCTGCCCGCGAAGGCGCCATCCGCGGACCCGCGCCAGACGGGTGCATTCGCGTCGTGGAAGCCCTCGGGCGCGATGAAGCCAGTGGCACGGACCGCGTCCGGATGCGAGTAGTAGGCCGCGTGGGCCAGCGCGCGCAGCGCCTGGTGCGCCGTGCGCCGGAACACCAGCCGCGACGAGCGCCATCCCTCCAGCACCGCGTCCTGCGCCGCTGGTGGCAGGCGCGAGAAGGGCGTCACGTGTCCGGAGAAGAGCAGCCCCGCCAAGGCATTGTCGAAGAGGCCCAGCACCTGGCGGACCTCCCGCGCGATGGACGGGTCTCCTCGCGCGAGCAGCCTGTCGGCGAGGAAGGCGACTCGCACCGTGTCCGCGCTCGGGAAGCCCTCGCGCGCGGGGAACGCGCGGCGGGCCAGCGCCTGGAACGTGGCGTACTCCGCGGGCCCGAAGACCTGGAGGCCCTCTTCCGGAATCGGGAGGGACAGTCCCTCCCGAAGCGCCAGGAACGAGCTGCCTCCCAATGCCAGCAGCGCGCTGGCGAACATCCCCTGCTTGAGCACCGTGCGGCGCGACAGCGACATCCGACCCTCCCCACCGAGACAGGTGTGCCGCCGCGCCCAGGACCCATGCGCCGTCCTGGGGGGAAGCCTCTCCCCCCAGGGTAGACGTTCAGGGCGCCGAAAGCGCCTGGAAGGTCGCGCGCGTCTGGCTCTCGTCGGCCACCACGCCCACCACCCAGCGCTTCATGCACCCGCTGAACTCTTCCTTCAGCGCCTCCGCCGTCACCGCCTGGAGGTGCGCTGGCCGCTGGGCCAGCGACTCCGGGGAGAAGCCGCGCACGCGGGCCTCCAGGAGCGCCTCCACCCAGGCCTCCGAGGAGATGAGCGACACGGCCTGCCGCGCGAGCAGCCGCGCGCGGGCCCGCTCCACCTCCGCCGGCTCCAGCTTCTGGGACAAGGTGGTGAACGCGGTCTGGATGCCCCGGGTGGTCTCCGCCAGGCGCGGCGAGTCCACCATGCCCTCCACGATGAGGTGGGCCGCGCCGCCCCGGCCCAGCCATGAGCGGGCACTGAAGCCATATGACGCGCCCTGCTTCGAGCGCACCTGGTCGAACGTCCGCGTCGACAGCAGCTCCGCCATCAGCGCGTACCGCGCCTCCAGCTCCGGCGTGGCCGTGGGCAGGCGGCACGCCACCTGGAGGTGGCCCTGGCTCGCGCCGGGGCGGGAGACGGACACCGTCGTGGCGCGAGAGGAAAGCGCGGGCAGCGGAGGAGCGGGGGGCGGCGTCAGCGCCGTCACCGGGCCGTTCTCCCACCCGCCCAGGTGCTCACGCACCAGCGGCTCCACCACCTGCGGGTCGAACTCGCCGGAGACGACCACCACGGTGTTGGCCGGGCGGTACACCTGGTCAATCCAGTCCGCCATGTCCCCCTGCGACACCTTCTCCATCTGCTCGCCCGTCGGAACGTACCCGTAGACGTGGCTCCCGTAGAGGGCCCGCATCAGCTCGCGCTCCGCTCGCATCTCCGGGTGCTGGTCCAGCACCTTGCGCCACGGCACCACCTGCTCCTGCAGGTACATCACCACGCGCTCCACGGTGCCCGTGGTGGAGAGCTGCTCGGCCAGCAGCGCCAGCATGTTGCCGACGTTGCCGGACGTCCCGGCCACCTCGAAGCGCTGATGGTCCTTCCGCATGCCGCTCCAGACGTGCAGGCCCCAGTGGCTCCCGTGCCCGGCGAACCAGGACTGACGGAAGGCGCCGAAGCGGACCATCTCCGACACGCCGGGCTTCACACCAAACGTCGAACCCCCGCCCAGCACCGCGCCCACGCGCACCACCGGCAGGCCCGGCCGGGGCACCAGCAGCACCTCCATCCCATTGTCCAGCTTCAGCACGCGCACCGGCGAGGACGTCGCCGTCAGCATCGACGGGGTGACGCGCCCGCTGGGCTTCTCGGTGAGCACCTCGTCGGCCAGGGCGACGGGAGCCGCCACCGCCGCGCCGTCGTTGCTTCCCGGCCGCACCAGGATGACGCGCGCGCGCTCGCGCTGGAGCCACTTGTAGGCGAAGTCCGTCACCTTGCCGCCGTCGATGGTCATCAGCGCCTTCTGCGAGCGCGTGTACCCCCGCACATCCATCATGAAGTGCGTCAACTCCGCGCGGCGGGTGGTGCGCGCCAGCAGGCCCTCGGCCTCCAGCACCATTCCTGTCACCACGTTGCGACGCATGGCCTGGAAGTCGAACTCGCGCCCCAGCACATCGCCTGGGTGGATGACCTGCGCCCAGGTCTCGAAGATGCGGTCCAGCACCTTCTGCGCGGACTTCTCGGGGTGGTTGCCCTGCGTCAGCGCCACGCGGACCACCAGCATGGACGCCCGAGTCCCCGGCACGATCATCGTGGTGGCCCCCGCGACGTCGGTGTCCTCGAACAGCGCGCCGTTCAGGCTCCGGTTCAGGTTCACCTGCACGAAGTCATGGATGGCGCTGGCCTCGTCGAAGGAGCGGGGCAGCACCCAGGTGAGGTAGAGCTCGGGAGAGCCCACGGCGGCCTCGTGCTCCACGAGCTTCTTGGCGACGGGGCCCGGCGAGGGCTCCGGCAGATTCGGCAGGCGCGGCTCCAACGCCAGCGGCGCGCCCGTGCCCACCCACTCGGGCGGCAGGTTGTCCAGCAACACGCCCTCCACGGCGGCCAGGTCCACATCCCCAGCGATGACCAGGGTGATGTTGTCCGGCCGGTAGTGGTGGCGCGCGAAGCGCTGGGCATCCACCAGGGACATCGCCGTCAGCGAGCCATGCGTGCCGACGACGGGCCGGGCATACGGGTGGTCCGGGGGGAACGAGGCCGCGTTCATCCAGCTGAAGACCTGTCCCACGAAGCCCGTCTCGTTGCGCTGGCGCAGCTCGTTGCGGACCACCTCGCGCTCCACCGCGAAGACCTCCGGGGTGACACCCGCGAGCGGAGACGACAGGCGCTGGCCCTCCATCTTCACCAGCGCGGACAGGGACTCCTTGGGGCCCACCGTCTGGTAGACGGTGTGGTCCAGGCTGGTGAAGGCGTTGAAGTAGCCCGCCCCCGCGTCCTCCATGCGCGTCCACACGGAGGCGCTGCCCGCATGACGCGAGCGGAAGACCAGGTGCTCCACCACGTGCGCCAGGCCCTCCTTGCCCACCGGGTCCCCGGTGCCGCCCGTGCCCACCACGGCGACCATCGCCACCATCGGCGCGCGGGAATCCTGCTCCACCACCACGCGCAAGCCCGAGGGCATGCGGAAATCCCTCAAGGGGAAGGCCACATCGCGCATCACCACCTGCCCGCGCTGCGGCAAGGAGGAGCACGCTCCCAGGATGGAAGCGAGGATAACGACGGCGGCCGTCAGCCTCCCGAACCGCGGAGGACGCCAGGAATGAAGCTGTGAGGACATAGAGAGAAGGAAGCGGAGGACGTTGGGCAAAGACTGTCGCGGATGTCCTACGAACCGGGTGCCGACATAGACCAGGTGCGCTTGCGATTGCCATCCCCGGCGGGCGCGACTGCTTCAATCCATACTCCCAGACACCCGCCACGCACGGGTGGCCCTAGCAGACGATTGCCAGGAATCAGGGAGCAGGCGACACGGGCCCGGGCGCTGGCTCCCGCGGCGGGTCCTTCAACACGGCCCCCGCCAGGTCCTCGCTCGCGGAGACGATGTCATAGCCCTCCGCCACCATCGCGCTCAGGTCGAAGGGCACGCGGCGGCGCGTCTCCAACGTCTGTGCACGCGACTCCAGCACCTCGCGGGACTGAAGCTCCGGATACGGCACGCCCACGAAGATGCGATTGCCGCTGCCGGGCACCGCGAAGGTGTAGAGCTGCTGGAAGCCCTGGCGCCACGTGCGGAGCATGGAGGAGAACAAGGGATTGGGCGGGTCCTCCCAGACGTTGCCCACCACCGCGCCGCGCGCCGTCAGCCGAGCCCGCACCGACGCGAGGAACTCCACCGTGCCCAGGTGCTCGGGGATGCTGTCGGGGCCGTACGCGTCCAGGAAGACCAGGTCATACACGGGACGCTCCGCCTCGATGAAGGCCCGGCCATCCGCGACGTGGGCCTTCAAGCGCGCGTCCTCGCGGAAGCCGAAGTAGCGCCGGGCCACTGACACCACGTCCGGGTCGATGTCCACCACGTCGATGTGTGCTCGCGGCAACACCGCGCGCAGGAACATGGGCATGGCCCCACCGCCCAGCCCCACCACCAGGATGCGCTGGGGCTTGGGGACGAAGGACAGTCCCACCATGGACATGCGCGTGTAGGGCAGCTTCAGCGGCTGCCCCGGCCACACCACGCTCTGGAGCGCGCCGGAGGTGTCGAACTGGAGATAGCGCCGGCCCCGCGGGTCCTCCGTCACGGCGATGAGGGTGTACGGAGATTGCTTCTCGTACAGGGACTTGCGGGGACCCGACGCGCCGCAGGACAGGAAGGCCGACACGAGCAGCGCCAGCCAGGGGATGAAGCGCACCATGGCCGCTCCTTCGTTTCGCCATTCAAAGTAGCACTTCCGCCAGGAAAACCAACGGGTTGACGTGTCAGGGCCCACGGTTCACCTTGCCGCGCATGACTCGTCCGCCGGAAGCCCTCTCCGAAGCCGCCCAGGCCGTCATCGCCGAGGAGGAAGCGCTGCTCACGCGCGTCCAGACGACGCTGGAGGCCGCCAGGCGCAAGGCCGGGCGCGACCAGGAGAACCGGGGGCTCGTCGCCCAGCTCCAGGTCCTGCGCGACGACGCGGCGAGCGCCGCCGTGGCCGACCTGCCCCACCTCTTCTTCCAGATGGACCAGACGCGCGCGCTGCTGGACCGGCAGGAGATCTCCCAGCTCCCGGACGCGCAGGCGCCGTACTTCGCGCACCTGCGCCTCCAGGGCGAGGCCGGCCCCCGTGACTACCTGCTCGGCCGCGCCACCTTCGCGGACCTCGGCGCCGGCGTGCGCGTCATCGACTGGCGCTACGCCCCCATCGCCCGCGTCTTCTACTCCTACGAGGAAGGCGACGCGTACGAGGAGCAGTTCGGCGAGCGGCTCGCCGAGGGCACCGTCGAGGTGCGCAGGCTCGTGGTCATCGAGCGCGGCGTGCTGACGCGCATCATCTCCGGAGCCCTGGTGCTGGAGCGCGACGCACACGGCGCCTGGCACGAGGTGGGCCGGGAGCAGAGCGCGCTCCAGGCGGGAGGCGCGGGGAGCGCGGCGCGGCCGGGGAAGCTCGGCACCGGCAAGGGCGCCCGGCGCCTGGAGGATGCGTTCGGGGTCACCGCCCTCCTGGACGCGGAGCAGTACGAGGCCGTGAGCGTGGACCCGACGCAGCCCCTGCTCGTGCTCGGCAGCGCGGGCAGCGGGAAGACGACGGTGGCCCTGCACCGGCTGGCGAAGATTGCCTTCGACAACCTGGAGCAGTTCCCCCAGTCCCGCATGAAGCTCATCGTCCCCGAGCCGGGCCTGGCCCGCTTGTCCCGCCGGCTCCTGGCGCCGCTGGGCCTGGGACGCGTGTCGGTGGAGACGCTGGACGGGTGGCTGCTGTCCACGGCGCGCTCGGCGTTCGACCTGCCCGGCATCAAGCTCAGCCCCGAGACACCGCCGCTCGTCTCGCGCTTCAAGCGCCACCCCGCGCTGCGGCGGGCGCTGCTCGGACGCATCGGCGCACCCAAGACGCCGCAAGGCACCCCGCTGGAGCGCGTGCACCGGCGGCTGGCGGATGCCTACCTGGACCGGAGCTTCCTCGAGGCCGTGGTGAAGGACGCCCGGGGCGAGCTGCCCAGCACCGCCATCGACGAGACGCTGGAGCACACGCGGCTGCAGCGCTCCACGCCGCTGGACAAGGAGCTCAAGGACATCACCGACCCGGAGCGGCTCATCACCGTGGACGGCAAGGGCATCGAAGACGACACGCCCTACGCGCTGGCCGGCACCGTGGACCTGGAGGACCTGCCCATCCTCATGTTCCTCAAGGCGCAGCACGCCTCGCTGGGCCTGGAGCGGCTGGCCCACGTCGTCCTCGATGAAGCCGAGGACTTCTCCCTCTTCGAGCTGTTCGTCGTGCGGCAGCTGCTGGGCAAGGGCAAGAGCTGCACGCTCGCGGGGGATGAGATGCAGCAGACGGAGGCGGGCTTCGCCGGCTGGCCGGAGGCCCTGGACGAGCTGGGCATCCGGGATGCAGCCACCTGCCGGTTGCAGGTGTCATACCGTTGCCCCGCGCCCGTGGTGGAGCTGGCGCGGCGGGTGCTCGGCACCCAGGCCCCCGCCGAGTCCTCCCAGGCGCTCCGCGCGGGCGCGCCCGTCGGCTTCCACCACTTCCCGGTGGAGGCCCAGGCCCAGCTCTTCGTGGGCGAGGCGCTCAGGGACCTCGTCTCGCGCGAGCCGCACGCTTCCGTTGGAGTCATCGCCAGCAGCCCCGAGTCCGCCGACGCCGTCTACCGCGTCGTCGCGGACCAGTCCTGGGCGCGCCGGGTGAAGGACGGCGAGTTCTCCTTCGAGCCCGGCGTGGACGTCACGGACGTGGGCAGCGTGAAGGGCCTGGAGTTCGACTACGTCATCCTCCCGGACGTCACCGCGCGCGCCTGGCCCGCGGATGACGAGTCGCGCCGCCGGCTTCACGTGGCCATCACCCGCACGTCCCACCAGCTCTGGGTGGTGTCCTCCGGCGTGCGCTCGCACCTCATCTCGCCGGAGGCAGGCGCGGCAGCTCCACGGTGAAGGTGGAGCCCTGGCCGGGCGCGCTGCGCACGTGGATGCGCCCGTCCATCGCGTCCACGATCTGCCGCACAATCCACAGCCCCAGGCCCAGGCCGCCGTAGTGCCGCTCGCTGGCCAGCCGCTCGAAGCGCTGGAACAAGCGCGGCTGCGCCTCCTGCGCGATGCCCATGCCGCCGTCCGCCACCGACAGCCAGGCCCGCTCCGAGTCCGCGCCCACGCGCACGTCGATGGGGTGGCCTCGGCCGTACTTGATGGCGTTGGAGAGCAGGTTCTGGAACACCTGCTCGACGCGCAGCTTGTCCCAGTGGCCCGTCGCCGTCTCGGCCGCCTCCAGCCGCAGCGCGCACCCCGCGCGCGACAGCTCCTCCGCGTAGCGCGGCAGCAGCTCCCGCGTGAGCGCCGCCAGGTCCATGTCCTCGCGCTCCAGCCGCAGCTTGCCCGCGGTGATGCGCGACACGTCCAGCAGCTCCCGCACCAGGCTGGAGAGCCGCGACAGCTGGCGCTGCACCGCCACCACCTTGTTCGAGACGGACTCGGGCGCCTTGTCGGCGGAGGCCTCCAGCTGACGGCGCAGCGCCTGGACGTTGAGCGTCAGCGAGGTGAGCGGCGTGTTCAGCTCATGCGAGGCCACCGAGAGGAACGAGTCCCGCGCGCGCACCGCCTCCTGCGCCTCCGTGTACAGCCGCCCGTTGTCCAGCGAGGTCGCCGCGCGCCGGGCCAGGTCCTCCGCCAGCCGCACGTCCGCGTGCGTGTAGCGCCGGCCGCCCTCCGTGTTGACCAGCGACAGCGCCCCGAGCACCCGCCCCCGGCTCATCAGCGGGACGATGATGTACGCCGTCACGCCCAGCTCCATCATCGCCTGGCGACGCACCTCCTCCATCCGCGCCTGCCCTCCGGCGACGTCCTGGCGCAGCTCCGGCACGAACTCCGTGGTGCCCGTGCGCAGCACCTTCCCCACCCCGTGCAGCGCGTCCAGCCGGATGGGGTAGCGCTCGTGGTACGCGCGGGCGCGCTCCACCAGCTCCGTGCGCACGTGGGTGATGGCCACGCGCCGCACCCGCCCGTCCGGCATGGGGACATCCACGATGCACCCGTCCGCCAGCGGCGGCACCGCGAGGAAGGTGAGGCGCTGGAGGATTTCGTCGTGCTCCAGCGAGGAGGCCAGCACCTCGCTGGCCTGCGCCAGGAAGGCCGCGTGGCGCTGCGCGCGGCGCGTCTCGTCATAGAGGCCGCGGAGGATGGCCTCCTGCTTCTTCTCCGCCGTGTTCTCCGACGCGAAGACGTAGACGCGGCCATGCCCCCGGAAGAGGCGCAGCACGAACCAGCGCTCGCGGGCCATGAAGTGCCACTCGAACTCCTCCGGCTCGCCCGTGGCCGCCACGCGCTGGAAGCGCTCCTGGAGCTCCTGCCGCAGGACATCCGGGTACAGCTCCCACAACACCCCGCCCACGAGCTCCGTCCCCAGGCTGCCGAAGACGCGCTCCATGGCGGGATTCACGTAGTGACACACGCCCTGCGCCGTGCAGATGGCCACGCTCTCCGGGAGCTGGTCCCACAGCACGGTGTCGAGTCCCTCCACGTCCACGTTGGACGCGGCGACATTCGAGACCCCCGGCGTTGACGTCACCAACTCCGGCTTGGTGCTTCCCTCATCCCAGCCCACCTGCACCTCCGACGCATCTGCTCGTCAGCCAACACTCGCCTGTGGTCTCCACCGAATCCTTCAAGGCCCCTGCGCCGGGGCCGCCGGCAACGGAAGCCGGACCAGGAAGCTGGCGCCCTGGCCCGGAGCGCTCACCACGCTCAAGGTGCCACCGTGCAGCTCCACCAACTGCCGTGAAATCCACAACCCCAGCCCGAAGCCGGGCCGCTTCGAATCCAACCGGGAGAAGCGCTGGAACAGCCGCTCCTGGTCCGCCTCGGAGATGCCGGGCCCCTGGTCCCGCACCTGGAGCAGCGCGTGGGAGTCCTCGCACCTCAACGCCACCTCGACGGGCGTCCCGGCCGCGTGCCGCAAGGCATTGGTCAAGAGGTTGGTGAAGACCTGCTCCACGCGGGTGCGGTCCCACGCGCCCACGACTCCGGGAGGCGCCCGCAGGCACAAGTCACACCCGGCCCGGCGGATGTCGTCCTCCATCCGCTCCGCGGTGCTCCGCACGAGCAGCCCCAGGTCCACCTCCTCCAGGTCCAGCACCGGGCGCTGGGTGGACAGGAGCGACACATCCAGCAGCGTGGCGATGAGCCTGTCCAGCCGCCGACACTGGTCCTGGACCCGGGCCAGGCGCTTGGGCACGTCCGCGGGCGCCACCGCGCCCAGCTCCGCCGAGCGCACCAGCCCGTCCACGTACAGCCGCAGCGACGTCAGCGGCGTGCGCAGCTCATGGGACGCCACGGACAGGAACTCGTCGCGAACCCGCAGCGCCGCCTCCAACGCCGCCGTCCGCTCCGCCACACGCTGCTCCAACTCTCCCGCGGCCCGATGCGACGCGTCCGGAGCGCCCCCCTCGTGGTCACCCGCGCCGGGCGCCCCCCTCCGACTCGTCTCCACCACCATGACCCCCTGTCCTAGCGGAGCAGGGCATCCACTCCAATCCAGCCCCCCGCCGGTGCACCTCTGGATTTTTCACTACTCAACACCCGCGCTCAGGGTTGTTGGGCCTGCCCCTGTCGCCACGCCTGGCGCTGCTGCTCCCGGGTGCGCCGGTGTGCCTGGGCATCCGCCTCCTGGCGCGGGTACTCCGACAGCCGCGTGCGGTGCATGTTGATGCTCAGCTCGTACAATCCCTTGTCACGCTCGGGGAGGGTGTCCCCGTGCTCGGCCAGCACCGTCGTCGCGAACTGCAGCATGTCCTCTGACACCTTGCGTCGTCGCTCGTAATACTGGCGCACCTCCTGCTCCGTCGCCTCACCCGATTGGACGCGACCGAAGACGTCGCTCCACTGCTTCGTCTCCACCTCGCGCTGCTGGAGGACCTCCGGGTCCGTCGAGGGCGCCGCCAGCTTCCAGTAGAGGTTGTCCGGCAGCCGGGCCTGGAGCGCGGCCAAGTCCAGCGGATAGGGTTTGGGCGAGGTGTCCGCGTCGGGCGCGGGCGGCTTGAACACCTCCGGCGGCGCGCTGCTTGTCATTCCTGGCGCCGAGGGGGCCGGGGCCACCGCGGGCGTGGGAGGGCTTTGATGCACCGCGGCGGGCGGCGGCGTCTGGCTTTCGGACACAGGGGCCGGGGATGGCGCTTCCCTCAGGGAGAACACCAGCGCGGCCACCAAGGCGGCGCCCGCGAGCCCCGCCACCCAGACCCGGCTCTTCATCCCAACGTGCTCGGCCATGACGCCCGAATACCGCGCGATTCGCGCGCATGGCAACCCACCCCATGCATGGCGCAATGCATCACAAACGAGACGACCACCGACACATGAAACAACACCTTCAGGACTGACTCCCGTGTCAACGTGAGATATAAAGCCGCATTCCCCCCAAACCCGGAGGAGCCTGCATGAAGCGCGTACTCGTGGCGTGCCTTGCTGTCGCCGCGCTGGTGGTCCCCAGCGCCGCCCGCTCGGAAGTCGTGATGTCGTCCATCGTCGATGTGCTGGTGGATGGTGGCAACAACTACCCCTGGCAGAAGGTGGAGCTGCCGGGAACCAAGTGTGGCAATGGTTCCCAGTTCAAGTTCTTCGTCCACCGGACGGGCTCCCCCAACGTGCTGATGCTGCTGGAAGGTGGCGGCGCGTGCTGGGACTTCGACACCTGTAGCGGCCGCGCGGGCGTGCTGGGCGCGGCGAACCCGAACGGCATCTCCGACGACTACATCACCCAGTTCACCGCGAAGTACGTCTCGCCGTTGGTCAACGGCGCGGACCCGGGCCTGCCGGGCCGCAGCAAGACGGACCTGGTGACCAAGGGCTGGAACATCGTCTACGTGCCGTACTGCACCGGCGACGTGCACGTGGGCAACAACGTGAAGACGTACGTGGACAGCACGGGGCAGAACCCGCCGCTGACCTGGCACCACAGCGGCTACACCAACACGCTGGCGGTGGCGAACTACGCCAAGTCGCAGTTCCCCAATGCCCAGAAGTTCCTGATGACGGGCTACAGCGCGGGCGGCACGGCCACCTCCGCGGGCTACTACTTCGTGCGCCGCATCATGAACCCGGCGCGGGGCTACCTGCTCAACGACTCCGGCCCCATCTTCCTGGCGCCCAACGCCAACTTCAAGTCGCGCGCCCTGCACACCAAGATTCGCGAGTCGTGGGACCTGGACTCGGTGTTCGGCCAGCTGCCCGCGTCGTTCGACCGCAACGACTTCGGCAGCATCAACCGCATGGTGGCGCAGGAGTTCCCCAACGACCAGCTCGCGTACACGGGCTACACGCGTGACTACAACTACTCGCGCTTCTCCTACGACCGCTTCCACTCGCCCAATGACCAGGAGAGCGTGCTGGGCTACTGGAAGGGCGACCAGGACGCGCTGGTCACCGAGCTGAACAAGTACAACAACTACAGCTACTTCATCCCCCACCACCGCGCCATCAACTCCAGCCACTGCAGCACCATCATCACCTTCATCGGCTCGCACGCCTGCCAGCAGATGGAGAAGAAGCGGCACTGGTACGAGTACATGGAGTTCCCGTGGGGCCAGACGTACAAGTGCTACAGCGAGTTCGTGGGCATGGACGTGTTCCTGAACCGCTGGGTCAACGGCAACCAGCGCGTGCGCATCTACGAGCCCGCGAACGGCTACAACAACGAGGACCCGGGCATGCAGATTGTCGCGCCGCTCATCAACGGCGCGCTGGGCGGGTAGTCCTCCGCGGTCTGCGTTGAACCCGCACGGGTGACTGGCGGCGGGGCGGGAAAGGCTCTCACGTCCCGCCGCTGGCCCTCGTGGGAGGAAGGCGCTAGAGGCTTCAGGCGCCATGGACAACCTCACGCACGGGCTTCTGGGATGGGCGGTGGGCGCGCTGCGCCGGCCCGACGTGGCGCCCGACTCACCGGAGCGCGCGTCGCCCACGGACCGCGCGGTGCTCGTGGCGAGCGTCCTGGCCGCCGAGCTGCCCGACCTGGACACGCTCCTGGCCCGAGGAGACGCGGTGACGGTGGCGCTGCACGCGCACCGGGGCCTGTCCCACTCGCTCTTCTTCGCGCCCGTCGTCGCGCTGGCGGCCACGCTCATCGCCCGGGCCTGCTTTCGCGGCGCGCGGTGGCAACCCGTGCTCCTCACCAGCCTGGCGTCCGTGCTGTTCGCGCACCTGCTGCCGGACTTGTGGACGGGCTGGGGCACCCGCGTGCTGCTGCCCTTCTCCGACGCGCGGCTGAGCCTGGACTGGACGGTGGTGGTGGACCCGTGGGTGACGCTGCCGCTCGTCATCGGCGCGGGGGTGGCGTGGCGCAAGCGGGCGCTGTGGCGCAAGGCGGTGCTCGTCGGCTTCGCGTGCTCCATGGCCTACGTGGGCGCCCGCGTCGCCGTCTGGGGCGCGCTCACGCGGCGGGTGGCCCAGGCCTATCCCCAGGCGGAGGCGGTCCGCGTGTTCCCCGCCCCGCTGTCCTTCAGCGCGTGGCGCTACGTGGCGCGCCTGCCGGGCTCCACGCTCGCGGCGGGAGACGTCACCCTCCTGGGGGCCCCGCGAGAGGCTCGGCAGGTCTCCGCCCCGGAGGAGGCGCTGCCCGAGGACCTGCGCGACGTGCCCACGGTGCGCGAGGCCCTGGCCTGGGCGCGCTTCCCCGTGGTGACGGTGAAGCCCGTGGGCCCGGACCGCGAGGTGCACATCGCCGACCTGCGCTACCACCTGCGCGGCGAGCCCACGCTCACGTTCGTCGTGCGGGTGGGCCCCACGGGGGCGGTGGAGGACGCGCGGCTGGAGCGAGGCGGCAGCGCCTCCGAGCTCCTGCGCCGCTGGCGGGGAGAACCCCGAGCGGAGTAACCGCCCCTCCGAGCCGACTCCGGAGCCTGGAGCCCGGAGCCCGGAGCCCGGAGGGGCGCTCGCGGCGGAGACGAGGCCCCGCCGCGAGGTGCTGGACTCAGGTCAGGCCGCCCAGCGGGCCCTTGAAGTCCGGATGGCCGAAGGTGTTCACGTTCACCCCGAAGGCCTGGGCGATGGACACCAGCAGCTTGTTGTGGGCCACCGCGCCCGGCAGCGGCGTGCCCGGGCCATCCCAGTTGCCCAGCGGGTTGGAGCCCGCGGGACGCAGCCGCAGGAAGCGGCCCATGCGGAACTTCCCCGCCGCGCCGCCCGCGAGCACCGTGGGCACGCGCACGTTCATGTGGCCCGTCGAGTCCCCCAGCTCGTTGCCCCAGAGGATGAGCGTGTTGTCGAGCACCGTGCCGCTGCCCTCCGGGATGGAGGCCAGGCCCGACATCAAGTAGGCCACCTGCTCGGCGTACCAGCGCTGCACCTGGACCATCTTCCCGCGAATCCGCGCCTTCTCCGCGGCGTCCGTGACGTCCAGCCGGTGCGCCAGGTCGTTGTGCGTGTCCTCGTTGATGCCGAGCCACGGCATGGACGGCCCCGGAATCGTCAGCGTCACCACGCGCGTCAGGTCACACGCGAAGGCGCGGGTGATGACATCCATGTGGAGCTTCGTGAGCGCCGGCATGAGCGAGAGGTTGCCGAGCGAGCCCACGTCGTAGTTCGGAGGCCCGTTCGTCCCGCTGCAGTCGCCCTCGGCGGGCGCCGGTGCGGGCGCCAGCCCCGGAGGCGTCAGGCTCAGCGCGCCCAGCCGCCGCTCGATGTCGTGCAGCGACTCCAGATGCGTCTCCAGCTTCTCCCGCTCCGCGCCGGCGAGCTTGTTGCGCAGCCGCTCGGCGTCCTTCACCAGGTAGTTCAGGAGGCTGCGGCGGCGCGTCGTCGAGCGCCCCGCCTCCACCGGGTCCGTCACCGGCGAGGGCGCGGTGCCGAACAGGCGCTGGAACGCGCCCGCCGGGTTGCGCTCGAAGGGCACGCGCCCCCCGTTCGCGGTGAAGCTGATGCTGTTGTAGACGTGCTGGCCGCCGAACTGCTCCCACGCGTTGAGCTGGATGGAGCGGAACTTCGTGGAGCCGCCGATGTGGGCCTGCGCCGCGAGCACCTGGTCCAGCGACGCGTTCTCCGGCAGGTCATCGCCGCTGGCGGTGTTGACCTTGCTGCCGGTGAGGAACGTCAACGGGCCTCCCTCGTGGCCCGTCAGCCCGTGCTCGTAGAGCACCTGGTAGTCCAGGCCATCCAGCACCAGCAGCTTGGACTTGTGGGCCTCCAGCGGCTGGAGCATGGAGTTGGGGAAGTTGAGCGAGAAGCCCTCGCCCTCCCCCTGCGGGTTCCAGTACTCCGGCAGGCAGCCGTGCGGCGTGAAGATGGCGATGAAGCGCATGGGCGACGCGGTGCCCTGCGCATACGCATTCGTGGTGCCCAGCAGGTTGGCCAGGGGCAGCGCCGCGGCCGAGCCCGCCAGTGTCTTGAGAAGAGAGCGACGTGAAAGTTCTCGAAGCATGGTGGTGGCTCGGACTCAGGGGTTGCGGCGGTGGACGAAATACGGGGAACGGACGAGGCCCACCAGGGCATCACCCAGCTTCAGCTTCGGGTCCGCGCGGAAGCGCCCCCGCATGTCCGCGAGCATCGACGAGTCCACGGCGTCCTCGTCCCGGCCCATGACGTAGCGGAAGAGCTGCAGCGGCACACACTCCGCCACGTCGTCGCTCTCCGAGAGGAACTTCGCCAGCTCCGCGCCGCCCTTGAAGGTGAACTTGCCGTTGGTGTGCTCGACGGAGCCGCTGGCATCCACGTCCAGCCCGTTCTCCTTCGTGCGGTACTTGCCCAGGCCGTCGTAGTCCTCCATGCCGAAGCCGATGGGGTCCAGCTGCCGGTGACAGCCCGCGCACGTGGGGTTGTCGGTGTGCGCGGCGAAGCGCGCCCGGGTGGTGCTGTCCGTCGTGACGGCGGGCGGGATGATGATGATGGACGGCGGCGGCGGCGGGATATCCCGGCACAGCAGCCGCGTGAGGACGAACTTGCCGCGGCGGATGGGCGAGCTGGAGTCGAACAGCGAGTAGGTCGTCAGCACGCTCGCGTGGGTGAGGATGCCCACCCGGTTGGCCGGCAGCGGCACGCGGCCCGTGGTGCCGTCCGGGGTGGACGTCGTGCCGTAGAACTGCGACATGCGCCCATCCGCGAAGGTGTAGTTCGCGCCGAGCAGCTCCTTCACCGAGGCCCCCTCGTTGGTGATGACGTGGTTGATGAACGTCATCGTCTCCACGCGGCTGGAGTCCTTGAAGGCCGCGCTGAAGTCAGGGAACACCTGGTTGTTCTTGTTGATGCTGGTCAGCCCGGACAGCCCCAGCCACTCGACGACGAAGCGCTCCAGGTAGGCCTGGGATTGCTTCGTCTTCAAGAGGCGCCGCGCCTGGGCCTCGCGCGCGTCCGCCGTCACGAGCTTGTCCGCGTCCGCCGCCGCGAGCAGCTCCGCGTCCGGAGGTCCCCCGGTGATGGCGAACGACAGCGCGGAGGCGATCTCCCGCTGCGTCAGCCACACCACCGCGCCGGGCTTGCCGGGCTCGCCCAGCTCCGTGCGGTAGAGGAACGACGCCGACGTCAGCACGGCCTGGATGACGAACTCGGCCGCCTTCTTCGGCTCCGATTCCTTGCGCACCGCCTTCCACAGCTCCAGCAGGTCCGCCTCCTCCTCCGCCAGCACCTCCCGCCGGAAGGCGCGCGCACCCAGCGCCTTGATGAAGGCGCGAGCACACTCCTCCTCGCCCTTGTTGCCCGCGCACTCGTACTCGGTGGCCAGCGTGCCCAGCGCGACGGGCGCCCAGTTCTGGTCCGCGATGGTGTCCAGCTGGTCCGCCAGCAGCGACGTCACCTGCAAGCGGTCATGCGTGGTGAAGCCCAGGATGGCGTCCTCGGGCGCCAGCAATTGCGCCATGGGCACCGGCGTGGGGTGCTTCACCACGGTGAAGACACTGTTGTCGTATTCCGCGCGCGTGAGTCGCCGCACTCGCGCGGGCGCCGCTTCTGAGACCTCTGGAGCGCGCCCTCCGGGTTTGTCGTCCGAGCAGGATGCGGTCACCAACATCAGTGCCGCGGGAAGGCATGAACGAATGATTCGCATACGAAAGACACCCTCTTTGCCAGCAGCCCCTGGAGTACCCCCTCTGAAGCGCCGGAACGACGAGCAGTCTAACCGCTCGCACCGTCGCGGCCGTGGCTCTTTTTGCCGCGCGAAGTGAGGGCCCTGCCCCACGCTCTTCCAAGTTCGCGAGAATCCCTCTCATGCGCCCGACACACGCCTACGTGAACGGCTCACGCGTTCACGAAACAAGACCCGCAATCCCTGCGGAGTGTCCATTGACCCACGCCACAGTTGCCCACCCGTTCGTGACGGAAGATGACCGCACTCCACGCACAATCTCGTGCGCGCGCGCACGGTGACTCACGATGGGCGAGCGCGATGCTCGACACCCCGAGGTCCCGCCACCACGAGGTCCGTCGCCTCACGCAAGAAAAGTCCATGCTCGACGATGCCCGCGCGCGCCGACAGGCGCGAAGCGAGCACCTCCGGCGCGTCGAGCGGTCCCCACGCACAGTCGAGCACCCGGTTGCCCTGGTCCGTGAGGTACGCAGCGCCATCCGCGAGCACCCGCGGCACCACCCGCGCGCCCAGGGACTCGAGGAAGCGCCGCTGCGAGTGCCAGCCGAAGGGCAGCACCTCCACCGGCACGGGCCCGTGGGTGCCCAGCCGGGGTGACAGCTTCGTCACGTCCGCGATGATGACGACGCGCCGGCTCGCCTGCGCGACAATCTTCTCGCGCAGCAGCGCGCCGCCGCCGCCCTTGATGACGCAGAGGTCCGGCGCCACTTCATCCGCGCCGTCGATGGTGACGTCCAGCGTCGGGTGCTCCTCCAGCGTGGTGAGGGGCACGCCCAGCTCCCCCGCCAGCGCCTCGGTGGCGCGCGACGTGGGAACCCCCGACACGTCGAGCAGCCGCCCTTCCGCGCGCAGCGCCGCCAGCCGTCGCACCGCGAAGGCCGCTGTGCTGCCGGAGCCCAACCCCACACACATCCCGGGCAGGAAGAAGCGGTCCACCGCCGCCTCCGCGGCCTCGCGCTTGTAGCGCTCCGTCCGCGAGGCCGAGTCGTGCTCCATCTCCCGCTCCTTCGTGCCGGCGGACCTGGACTGTCCCGCACCCGGGAAACTACTTCGCCGCGACGCGGATGGGGTGGACGCCCGCCCGTCCACCACCGCTCCGGCCCAGGGCCCGCCTGGATGCTCTCAGAAGCGCAGGAGGAAGGCGTCGTAGGCGCCCGCGCTGCCATGCCCGGGCAGGCCGCCCCAGGTGTAGCCCGCCACGTACACGCCCCCATCGCCACCCACGGCCACCGCCTGTCCGCGGTCCAGGACCTCCGTGCCCACCTGCCGCGTGCCCATCCACTGGCCCGACACGTCGTAGGTCGTCAGGAACACGTCGCTGCCACCCAGCGCCACGTTTCCGTCCAGCGCCCCCGAGGTGTGGCCCACGAGGTGGATCTCCCCCTGGACCCCCACCGCGACGCCCTGCGCGTAGTCCGTGGTGCTGGTGCCGGGCTGCCGCGCCCATTGAAGGACACCCGCCGCGTCGTACTTCACCAGCACCGCGTCATACATGCCCACGCGCGTGTTGCCCGCCAGCGCGCCGTAGGTGTAGCCGGAGACGTAGGCGGAGCCCTCCTCGTCCACCGCGATGCCCGTGCCGTACTCGTCGCTGCTGGAGCCGAGCTGGCGCAGCCACTGCTCCTCGCCGCGCACGTTGAACTTCGCCACGAAGAGGTCCACGGTGGTGCCCGGAAGCGTGACGCCGTCCAGGCTGCCCGTCGTGTGGCCCACCAGGTACACGTCCTCCGCCGCGTCGATGGCCACGCCCAGCGCGACGTCGTTGCGGTGGGAGCCGAACTGCCGCATCCAGTAGGGATTGCCGCCCGTGTCGAGCTTGGCCACCACCACGTCGTAGTTGCCCGGCGTGGGCGAGCCATCCAACCGGCCCAGCGAATAGCCGGAGAGGAAGAGGCCGTGCTGCTCCGCGCGGCGCGTGACGGCCAGCCCCGTGGCGAAGTCATCCGTGTTCGTCCCGAACTGCCGCACCCACTTCAGCGCGCCCGTCCCGTCCAGCTTCACCACGAAGAAGTCGGAGCCTCCCGCGTTGACGTACGGCAGGAAGCTGCCCCAGGTGTGGCCCGCGACGTAGACATTGCCCTCCAGGTCCGCCGTCACCGCCAGCGCGCGGTCATTCATCGCCGTGCCCACGTGACGCACCCACTGGAGCGAGCCGTCCTTCGCGTCGTGCTTCGCGACGAAGACATCCTGCCCGCCCCACGACGTCTCTTCGCCCAGCTGTCCGCCGGTGTGCCCCGCCAGGTAGACGGCGTCGCCCACGGTGGCGACCGCCATGCCCAGCTCATCCGAGGCGCTGCCCAGTTGTTGTTGCCAGACAGGGGGCGACAGGGATTGCGCGCTCGCGGGCAGTGCTCCCCAGAGGGATACCGCGCTCGCGACCACACACGACCAGCACTTCCAGACCATGGGCGACTCCGCTCGAGATGAAGAATCCGCCCGACACTCTGACGTGTGTCTCAGGCGAGAAACATCTCGGAAGACGCGAGCCGTGGAGGGGAAGCCAGGCGACGCGGAGCGTGGGGCACTCCGCGTCGCTTCCGGAGGACCGCGAGTGAGGCGGCCTCCGGTGAATCACATGTCAGATGTTCCAGCTGGCCCGGACGCCCAGCATGATGAGTCCATACGGGCCGTCATCCGCGTACGGCAGCGGCGTCGTCCCGGAGGGCAGCGGCGCGGGCAGCGTGGTGGTGGTGGTGCCCGAGCGCGCGGTGTAGCTCGCGTACGTGCCCGTGAGATACGGACCGAACGACAGCGAGTGCCCCAGGCGCCACTTGCCGCCCACGGTGACGTTGACGAACTCGGGGCCGCGCGTCTGGCTGTCCAGCTCCAGCTTCCCCGACACGTCACCCTGAGGCGTGGGGACCAGGATGGTGCCCGAGTTCTTGTTCGACAGAATCACCATGCCGAAGCCGACGCCGACGAACGGGTCGAACGAGGCCTCCGGCGAGAAGTGGTACTGGATGTGGGGACCGAAGCGCAGCTGCGAGGCCGAGCAATCCCAGCCACTCGGACAGGTGAGCGGACTCTCCTTCGTGATGATGTACGAGTAGCTGCCGTAGGCGCCCACGAACCAGTTGGGCGTCACGCGGTAGCCCAACTCCACCAACACCGGCACCGCGCCGTTGGCCGCGTCCGCGAGCTTCACGTCACCGATGCTCTGGTCCAACCGCGTGCTGTTCTTGTAGACGTAGCCAGCACCCGCCTGGAACCCCAGGCCGACCGTGAGCTGCAAACCGGTGGGCGCGCTGTACCTCGTCTCCTGGATGTCTTCCGCGCTCGCGCCCGCCGAACCCAATGCGACCGCTGCTGCAAGGGCCCAACTCAGCCGTCCCGTCATATACCCCTCCGTCGAGTGGAGCGTTGAATCTAGAACAGCTCTAATGAGACAAGTAAGCCGCATTGCGTCATCGTTGCATTTGTGACGGTGAGCCAGCACTGACTGTCAATGGCGTGCACAATGCGAGGATGAACGTCACCCTGGAGCAGGCCCGGGCGCTGGACGCACTCGCCCGCCACGGCACCTTCGCCGCCGCGGCCCAGGCGCTGGGCAAGGGTCACACCGCGGTTCTCTACACGCTGCGTACGCTCGAGGCGCAGACGGAGCTGGAGCTGCTGGACCGGCGCGGCTACCGCACGCGGCTGACGCCGGCGGGGGAGCGCGTGCTGGAGCACTGCCGCAAGCTCCTCGCGGCGGAGAGGGAACTGGAGGCCACGTGCGCGGAGATTCGCGCGGGCTGGGAGCCCACGCTGCGCATCGTGTTCGACGGCGTGTTCCCCGCAGAGCCACTGCTACGCGTAGTGAAGGCGCTGCGGGCTGAAGGCGCGGGCACGCGGTTCCATGTCTCCTCGGAGTTCCTCGCGGGCGTGGAGGCGGCCTTCGTGCGGGATGAGGCCGACCTCATGGTGTCTGTATTGCCCCCCTCCCTGCCAGGGCTGCGGGGGTATGCGCTGCCGGAGCTCAAGGCGCTCCTGGTGGCGCACCGCACCCATCCGCTGGCGCGGCGGCGGCGCGGCACCATCCAGGAGGAGGAGCTGTCGGAGCACCTGCTGCTCACGGTGCGCGGCTCGGACCCGAGGCTCCAGCTGAGCACCGTGTCCCTGGAGCTGCGCTCCACGGTGCACCTCAACGACTTCGCGGCGAAGAAGGCCGCCATCCTCGAAGGGCTGGGCTACGGCTGGCTCCCGGAGCACCTGGCCACGCGGGAGCTGCGGCGCGGAGAGCTCAAGCTGCTCAAGCCCGCGAGCGGCTCCACGCACGCGTTCCTTCCCAAGCTGCACCACCGCGCCGGCGTGAGGCTGGGCCGCGCCGCGCGCCGCGTGGTGAAGGCGCTCACCGGGACGGAGCCGCCCCAGTGAGCGCGCGCGGCGCTATCGCGTCGCGGTGTCGCAGTCGCCGGACACGTTGGGCGCCAGGGCGCCGTTCACCGTGTTGTTCGTGAAGAGGTTGTCGGACGTCACCACCAATTCCACCCCGCCGCTGCCTCGGCTGCACACCACCACGCCGCCCGAGCCGGCCTGGTTGCCGATGAACTCGTTGCCTCGCAGCGTGAGCGCGCGCGTGCCCATGTCCTCCAGGTAGATGGCGGCGGCCGGGCCCTGCGTGACGATGTTGCCCTCGAAGCGGTTCTTCTCGACCAGGTCGTTGTTCGGCTGGAAGTAGTGCAGCGCGCCGCCGCCGCCCAGGTCGCGGATGTTCTGCGCGTTGGGCCACGTGAGGATGGGACGGGGCGAGAGCGCGCTCTTGAGCGAGCCTCGGAAGGCCCTGAGGACGTTGTTCCGGAAGGTGTTGCCACGCACCACCGAGTCGCGCCCGTGCGTGATGCACATCGCGCCGCCGCCCGCCATGGAGGACGAGCCCTCGGTGGCGAAGCGGTCGATGTCCCACGTGCGGTTGTTCTCGAACAGCGTGTTCTCCACGCGCGAGCCCACGGTGAACATCAGGTCCAGCGCGCCGCACTTCGCGGAGGACTCGTTGTTGCGGAACACCGAGTCGACAATCGTCACGGGCCCTGGATAGAAGGCCCACATCGCGCCGCGCGTCCGGTCCCGGTCGCCGTTGTAGTTCACCTTGCGCACCTGCTCGAAAATCATGTGCTCGAAGACGGGGTGCCCGTCGCCCACGGACTGGTCGCCGAAGAAGTTCATCCCCCACCAGCCATGGGGATTGCTGGAGGTGAAGGACACGGGCTTCTGCGCCGAGCCCTGCACCCGGATGCCGCCGAACACCTGCAGCTCCACGCGGCCGTCCTGGTTGTTCATCACGCTGTCGGGCGCGGAGGCCTCCACGTCCGCCAGCGTCACGCGCGGCGTGCCCACGAAGTCCAGGATGACGCCCGGCTCCACCGTGAGCACCTGGCCCTTGGGGATGCGGACGATGCCGCGCGCATCCCCGACGATGCGATACGGCGAGCCCCGCTCCGTCAGCGTCCCCGCCAGCGTGTCCGTGATGACGGTGCCGCCGTCGTCCGGCACCTCGACCACCGGGCCCGCATCCCGCTCGGGCAGCGGGCCCGCGTCGGACTCACCTCCAGGCGGAGGGCCCGCGTCGGGCTCCTCTCCCGGAGGCTTTCCCGGCGTGGAGGAACAGGCGGCGACGAACATCCCCAACACGAGGGCCAGCGACAGACGCCTGGCGTACTTGGAGGCGGATTGGTCCATACGCCGCGCCGTAGCACGATGACGCACGCGCTCGCAAAACCAGTGCGGGCTGGTAGAAGCACGCCATGTCGACCGACGTCCTCGTCCTCTCCTACTCGGGCTGTTCCACCTGCAAGAAGGCGCTGAAGTGGCTGGAGGCGAATGGGATTGCCCACACGGTTCGTCCCATCGTCGACACGCCGCCCACTGTCGCGGAGTTGGAACAATGGATACCCCGCAGTGGGGTGTCTGTCCGGAAATGGCTCAACACCAGCGGGCAGAGCTACCGCGCGATGGGCAAGGCGAAGGTCGACGCGGCGAGCGAAGGGGAGCTGCGCGCGTGGCTCGCCGCGGATGGAAAGCTGGTCAAGCGGCCCGTCGTCGTCACGCCCACCACCGTCCTCGTCGGCTTCCAGCCCGAGGCGTGGGAGCGCATCTTCACCTCACGCGGCTGATGCACCACCGGGCGGGCGGGCGCTCCACCGGACGCCCCTCGCCAAGCGCGCTGGGGCGTGAAGATTCCCATGTATGGAATCCAGTGCCCGGCGTCCGCTCGGAGAAATCCTCCTGGAGATGGGAGTGCTCGACCGCGCCCAGCTCCGGCTGGGGCTGGTCCATCACCATGAGACCCGAGTGCCCCTGGGGCGCGCGCTGGTGCGCGAGGGCCTGTGCTCGGAGAACGACGTGCTGCGCGGCCTCGCCCTTCAGCTGGGCGTGATGGCGGTGGACCTGGACCAGGGTCCTCCCGAGCCCGGCGCCGCGGAGCTCCTCCCCGTCCGTCTGGCGCGGCAGTACCAGGCCGTGCCGCTGCGGCTGGAGCGGGTGCCCCTGGAGCAAGGGGAGCGGGAGGTGCTGCACATCGCCCTGCCCGCCCCTGTCTCACTGGAGGCCGTGGACGCGGTGCGCGCCGTCACCGGAAAGCCTCGCGTCGAGGCGCACGTGGCCTCCGACACCGCCATCGCCCGCGTGCTCTCGGAGCTGTACGGCATCGAGGAGCCCTCCGAGCCCGCCACGCCCGCGCATGCCCCTGGCGGCCCGCTGCTGCTCTACGGCTGGCCTCCCGTCACGGCGGTCCTCATCTCGCGACAGCTCGCCCGGCATGGCCACCCCGCGCGCGTGGCCACCCCGCTGGAGGTGCTCCACACGGATGCCACCGACGTGGTGCTCGCGCCCATCCAAGCCATGGAGGGACTGCTGGCCGGAGAGGTGCGCATCGCGGGCGCGCTCATCGTCCACGGCGCCTCGGACGACGAGGGCTTCGAGCGGGCGCGGCAGCTCGGCGCGCGGGGCTTCCTCGCCAATCCCCGGGACGAGGAGCTGCTCCTGCGCGCCGTGAGGAGACTGCGTCCTGACTATCCGCGCGACAGCCCCAGCGCGCCCAGCACCTCGGGATAGACCTTGCTCGCGAAGTAGCGGCCCCCCGCGATGGTGAAGTGCACGCCGTCGCTCATGCGCAGCTTCATCGGCTTGCGGAAGCCCTCGACGCGCGCCTGGAGCAGGGCCTTGCCCTTGGCGTCGGTGAAGTACTCGCGCGTGTCGACATACCGCGCATCCGTCCGGGAGCTGATGACCTCGCGCTGGAGGCCCCGGATGAGCGCCAGCTTCTGCTCGAAGCGCTTCAGCCCGGTGGCCGGCAGCTCCAGCCAGATGATCTTCCGCCCCGGCGCGGCGATGACGCCCGCGAACGATTCGATGCGACGGCGGTACGCGTCCTCCCACTCGGGCTTGCCCCAGTGGATGGGCTTGCCCCCGCCGCGCTCCAGCAGCGACTGGCCGTCATTGCCGCCCAGGATGACCACCACCACTTCGGGCTGGTGCCGCTTCACCTCCTCCTCGCCCACCTCCATCCAATCGAAGAAGTCGGGACGGGCCAGGCCCGTGGAGGAGCGCGCGCGGCGTGACGCGCGAATCTCCGGGTGGGCCTCCAGGCGAGCCAGCAGGTAGTCCCCGAAGCCCGTGGCGATGAGGCTGTCCCCCAGCAGCAGCACGGAGCGGGAACGCTCCACCGCGGGAGCCGCCGGAGGCACCACGGTGGGAGGCGCGGGAGGCGCCACGGCGGGAGGCGCGGGACGCTCGGCGCCCTTCGCGGGGCCGGACTCCTGACCCGACGCGACGGCCTTGGTGGAGATGGAGACGAGGAGGACGACGAGCCAACGCGTGAAACGGTTCTGCATTCGGAACCCCACGGTAGCGGGATGCGGGCGCCAGGTACACGTCCCTTTCACGCCCACCGCCTCCTGGATGGCGTCACGCCACCGAGACACTCCGAGCGAACGCGAGCCGCTCCAACCAGGGCGCGAGCAGCGACGCACACTCCCGGGGGTGGGTGAAGTACGGCACGTGCCCCGCCCCCTTCAGCAGATGACGGGGAGTCCCCGGGGGAAGGGAGCGAGCCAGCCGCTCCACCGTGGCCGGGGGCACCAGCACGTCGCGGTCCCCCTGGATGCAGATGCAGGCGACGTTCGACTGGCACAGCTCGGGCGGTGGCGGCTCGCCGCCGATGGAGAGCGCCCGGTGCCACGTCGTCTCTCGCTCCACCGCCGTGGTGGGCACCACCTCCCGCACCTGCGAGAGCGCGACGGGCCGCCACGCCGCCAGCCCCGCCGCGACGATGCCGGGCCGCCCCCACCGGGCGATGGGCCCCATCATCCCGATGAGCAGCCCGCGCGGCCCCAGGTGCTCCGTGCGCGTGAAGGCGCCCAGGAAGGCCACGCCCCTCACCGCTCCGGACGCCGCCAGGTGCGCGGCCACCATGCCGCCGAAGGAGCTGGCCACCACCGCGTCCATCTCCCCCGCCGCTCGCGCCACCTGCCGCGCCAGGGCGCCCGCTCCCACGGCCGCGTGCTCCCCTTCCGGGTACTCGACGAGGACCGTCCGGGCCATGGGGCTCAGCACCTTCGCCAGCGCACGGAACCCGGAACCCCGAGCCCCCAGCCCCGGCAACAACAGCACCCTGGGCCCGCCGCCCGTCCCCTCTTCCGTGAGCTGCACTTCCGAACGCATGTCACTCCCTCGCGGTGGCGCCGGGGAACACCGGGGACACGTGCGTTCTGCCCGCTCCGAGCGAGGCAGCGGGCGCCTCCTCCCGTTGGCTGGCGCGCTCCAGGCCCAGGAAGGCGCGGGTGCGCTCGTGCCTCGGGCGCTCCAGCACCTGCTCCGGTGGACCTTCCTCCAGGACCCGCCCGCCGTGCAGCACCAGCATCCGCGTCGCCAGCTCCCGCGCGAAGCGCATCTCGTGGGTCACCGCCACCAGCGTGAGCCCGTCGTCGCGCAGCCTCGACAGCAGCGCCACGAGCTCCCCCACGCGCTCCGGGTCCAGCGCGCTGGTGGGCTCATCCAGGAGCAGGACCTCCGGCTCCATCGCCAGCGCCCGGGCAATGGCCACCCGCTGCTGCTCACCGCCGGACAGCTCCGACGGGTAGGCCCCCGCGCGATGCTCCAGGCCCACCTTCTCGAGCAGCACGCGCCCCAGCTCCGTGGCCGTCTTCACGTCCAGGCCGCGCACGAAGCGCGGGGCCTCGATGACGTTGCCCAGCGCCGTGCGGTGCGCGAACAGGTGCCACTGCTGGAAGACGAAGCCCACGCGCCGTCGGATGCTCGACACCATGGCGCCGCTCTTGCTCGCCGCGCCGGGCTCCAGCACGGCGTCCCCCACCCGGATGTGCCCGGAGTCGAACGGCTCCAGCCCATTCAGACACCGCAGGAGCGTGCTCTTGCCACATCCCGACGGGCCGACGAGCGCCACCACCTCTCCTGGGGCGAACGACGCGCTGAAGCCGTCCAACACCCAGCGCCCCTCGCCCTCGTAGCGCTTGCACAGGTCCTTCACTTCAATCATCCGCGCGCCAACCTCGCTTCCAACCGCCTTGCCAGGACGGACAAAGGGTAGCTCATCGCCAGATACAACGCCGCGCACAGCGCCCCAGGCAGCAACCAACTGCGAACATCCACCGCGGTGATGGTCATCCGCTTGGTGAGTTCGACAACGGAGATGACGGATACCAGCGAACTGTCCTTGAGCAACGCGATGAAATCATTCGTCACACCGGGCAGCGCCACGCGGAAGGCCTGGGGAAAAATCACCCGGCGCACCGCCATGCGCGTGGACATTCCCAGCGCGAGCGCGGCCTCGAACTGTCCTCGAGGCACCGCCAGGACACCCGCGCGATACACCTCCGCCTCGTAGGCCGCGTAGTTCAATCCCAGTCCCAACACCGCCGCGCTGAGCGCGTCCAGCCGCAGGACCCCCGCCAGGCCGTAATAGAGGACATAGAGCTGGAGCAGCACCGGCGTGCCTCGGAACAACTCCACGTACAGCGACGCCAGCCGCCCCAGCCACCGCGGCCCATACAGCCGGACCAGCGCCAACCCCGCCCCCAGGGGCACCGCGAGCGTCATGGCCCCCACGGACACCACCAGCGTCACCAGCGCGGCCTGGAGGAACAACACGCCCTGGGCCCACCCCAGCCGAGGCGCCTGCGTCTGCGCCAACACCTGGCGCGTCTGCGCGTCGCTCCACTCCACCATCCGCTGCTGCGAGGCATTGTCGATGCTCCATCGCTGGAAGATGGCGCGCAGCTCCCCCGAGCGCGCGACATGGCCGATGGCCACGTCCAGCGCGGCGCGCAGGTCCTCGTCCCCGGGGCGCACCGCGATGGCGTAGTACCCCTCCCCCACGTCGCCCACCACCCGCAGCTTCGCCCGCGGCTGGCCGTATCTCTGGGCGATGAGGTCGTCCATCAACACCGCGTCCACCCGCCCCTGCTCCAGGTCGATGTACGGCTCCTCCACCCCTTCATAGGGCACCGCCTGGACGCCCTCGCGCTGGAGCATCTCCCACGCCTGGGAGTTGGCCAGCGTGCCCACGCGCCGGCCTCGCAGCGACGCGAGCCCCGTCACCGAGCGGTCCTCCCCGCGCGCCATCAACCGCAGCTGGAAGATGTAGTACGGGCGCGTGAAGAGGATGCGTCCGCTGCGCGCGGGCGTGACTTCGATTCCGTTGAGCGCCACGTCGAACGAGCCGCGCTCCAGCGAGGGGATGAGGCTGGACCAGTCGTTCTGGACGAAGCGCGCGCGCACCCCCAACTCCCGCGCCAGCGCGTCCGCCAGCTCCACCTCGAAGCCGCGCATGCGCCCGGGCACCTCCGGGTCCTCCATCGCATAGGGCTCCCCCCCCTGGGCATCCGCGCCCCAGCGCAGCTCCCCGGAGCGCCGCACACGCTCGAGGCCGGCCTCCTCCCGCTGGACGCACGACGTCATCCCCACGGCCAGCACAAGCAACACACCGGCCCGCCACCACGCCGCGCTCACATCCATTCCGGAGACTCCCACCCTGTCGCAGGTGCAGGGATGACCCAGTATTCAGGTCCTGACACTTTTCCCTGGAACCCCGTATTAGAGTGCCCTGTCACAGGAGCCAAGGCGTCATGGAAGCATACAAGGTGCTGGTGGTGGACGACGAGCCGCAGGTGGCACATGCCCTGAGGCGGCTGTTACGGCGTGAGGGATTCGACGTCCAGCTCGCCTTCAACGGGGAAGAGGCGCTGGAGCGCCTCAAGGGTTTCAGTCCAGACATTGTCCTCACGGACTTCCGGATGCCGGGAATGACAGGCAGTGAGCTGCTCCAGCGCGTCAAGCGGCTGCACCCCCTGGCGCTGCGGCTCATCATCTCCGGCTATGCCGACTTCAAGTCGGTGGTGGCGTCGGTGAATGAAGGCGAAATCTGTCGCTTCATCAGCAAGCCCTGGGATGACGCGGAGCTGGTGACGTACCTGGCGGGCCTCCTGCGCCACCGGGAGACCCTGGCCCAGCTCTACGCCCCGTTCCGCGCTGCGGGCCAGGGGGTCAGCGCGGAGGTGAGCCCCACCGACGCCGCGCTCGTCCTCAAGGTGCAGGTGGCGGACCCGTCCTTCCCGGCGGAGCAGGCCGTCTCCATCATCGAGCGCTTCGCGGGGCTCCTGGCCGACGACAGCCTGAAGGTGGTCGGGGGCCTGCTGGAGCGGTTCGGAGGAAGGCTGTCATTCGTCGCGGAAGTGGGCGGCCCCCAGCGACTGAGGCTGGAGTTGCCCGTGCGGGCGGAGCCGCCCGCGACCAACCTCCGCCAAGGACTGGGCGAAGCATGACAGGACCTGTGTCCGCGGCGCCCCAAGACAAGGAGGTCGACGCAGACTGGGTGAACAGCCGGCTCAAGCGCTTCACCCTCCTGGCGTGTCTCCTCATCCATGCGCTGCTCGTCTCCAGCCTCTGGGGACGGTGGCACACCATCTTCGTGGTGACGTCGGGCTTCGTCGGGGTGACGGCGGCCAACCAGGTCCTCGCGAGCAAGTTCTTCTCTCGCCATACCCATGCCGCGGAGAGGGTGCGCTTCACCCTCAACATGCTGGCGAATGTCTTCTACGGCATGGCGAGCGACTGGGCCCTGCCCATGTGGCTGTACCTGCCGCTCAACGCGCTCTGGGTGGACCGCTTCGCGGACGTGGGCGCGCGAAGGCGCCTGTTCGTGCTGCTGGCGCTGGTGGCGGGGGTGGCCCTGGCGGACGGCTGTCCTCCCGGAGTGCCCGCCTGCTTCGTGCTGCTGTCGCTGCTCACGTACCTCATCTCCGACGGGCGCGTGTTCCTCACCCATCACGCCATGCGGGAGCTGGCCCGGCAGCACGACGAGCTGGCGGAGGCCCACGCCCAGCTGGAGCTGGCCCACCAGCGCGCTCGCGAGCAGGAGCGGCTGACGAGCCTGGGCATGCTGGCGGCGGGGGTGGCTCATGAAATCAACAACCCCATGAGCTACGTGAAGAGCAACGTGAATGCGTTGCTCATGGACTTGCGGGCTTGCAAGCAATTGCCGCCAGAGCTCCAGGAATATGTCGACGACGTGCTGCCCGCCACCGCGGACGGCATCCGGCGTGTGGTGGCCATCGTCGCGGACCTGCGGCGCTTCGCGCGCGGGGACCCGGGGGCCTTGGAGGAGTACGACCTCAATGAGGAGGTCGCCGTCGCGCTGCGCATCACCCGTACCCAGGTACAGCAGCGCTGCGAGGTGCAGGTGGTATTGGGTGACTTGCCGCGCCTCCTGGGTCGCCCCGGACAGCTGGCCCAGGTGGTGGTGAATCTCTTGATGAACGCGGTGCAGGCCATGCCCGAGCGAGGGCGAATCCACCTGTCCACGCGAATGGAGGCCGACGAGGCCGTTTTGTGTGTTCACGACTCGGGCATCGGCATGACGCCGGAGGTGCGGGCCAAGCTCTTCCAGCCCTTCTTCACCACCAAGCCCGCAGGCGAAGGCACGGGAATGGGACTGGCCGTCGTGCATGGCATCGTCACCTCTCATCAAGGCCGCATCGACGTGGAGAGTTGGCCACAGAGCGGCACGCGCATCACCATCAGGCTCCCGCGAATACCCCCGCTGGACCTGCACCTCTCCGGGCTCACCGGAGGTCCGTTGACTCCACCCACGACCAAGCCCCGCCCCGACGCGGCATGAGGCCCCCTATGTCCAAGTCAGCCCCGCCCACGTTCATCAGCCGCTTCGAGCCGCACAACGTCGAGAACCCGTATCCGCTCTACGCCCGGATGCGCGAGGAGGCGCCGGTGCACTTCAGCCCGGAGATGCACCTGTGGGTCGTCTCCCGGCATGACGACGTGAAGGCGGTGGTGCTCAACCCGCAGGACTTCCTCTCCGCCAACTCCTTCCGCAACCCGGTCCCCCCCGCGCCGGAGGTGGTGGCCGTGCTCGAGCAGGGATATCCGCAGGTGCCCGCGCTGGTGGACGACGACCCGCCCAACCACACACGCATGCGCGTCATCGTCACCAAGGCCCTGGCGCCCCACCGGCTCAGCGCCATGGAGGCGCGGGTGCGCTCCATCACCACGGAGCTCCTGGACGCGTTCGCCGCGGATGGCCACGCGGACCTGGTGGACAAGCTGGGCTATCCGCTGCCCGCGCGCGTCATCGGCGCCATCATGGGCCTGCCCGACTCCGACCTGGAGCGGATGAAGCGGTGGACGGAGGACCTGGCGCTCCTCTCCGCCGGCAACGTCCCCGTCGCCCGGCAGGTGGAGTGCGCGCACGGACTGGTGTCCATCCAGAAGTACCTTGCGGGCTACATCGCCGAGCGTCGGAAGACCCCGGGCGACGACCTCATCAGCGCGCTCATCGAGGCCCGCTACGAGGACTCGCCGCCCTTGAGCGACGTGGAGCTCATCAGCCTGTTGTCCCTCTTGCACTTCGCCGGACACGAGACGACGACGAACCTGCTGGGCAACCTGCTCGTCTGGGTGCTCCAGGAGCCGGAGCGGCTCAAGGAGCTGCGCGAGGACCCCACCCGCATCCCCCGCGCCATCGAGGAGACGCTGCGCCTGGACTCCCCCATCCAGGGGATGATGCGCACCACCGCCCGCGCGGTGACGCTCAACGGCGTGGAGATTCCGGCGAACGCGCGCGTGCTCGTCCTCTTCGCCTCCGCCAACCGCGATGAGACCATCTTCCACGCGCCCGACCACGGGGACCCGCGCCGTCCGGACGTGGGCAAGCACCTGGGCTTCGGCATGGGCATCCACTACTGCATCGGCGCGCCGCTGGCCCGGCTGGAGGTGAAGCTGGCCATGGAGATGCTCCTCAAGCGCCTGCCCAACCTGCGGCTCGCGCCGGGCAATGCCTTCTCCTACGTGCCCAACTTCCTGCACCGCGGCCCGCATCGCCTGCTCGTGGAGTGGGACCCGGCCTGACGACGTGAATCGTGGAGGCGGTGGACAGGCGCGTGTTATCCCCGCCGCATGTCCACCGAGCGCCTCTACTTCGACGACCCGTTCCTCCACCGCTTCACGGCCCGCGTCGTGGCCCACGGCACCTGGAACGGCGCGGCCTCCGTCGTCCTGGACCGCACGGCCTTCTACCCGGAGGCCGGCGGACAGATGGCGGACCACGGCGTACTGGGCGGGCTGCCCGTGCGCGACGTGCAGGTGGATGACGCGGGCACGGTGCACCACCTGCTGGACGTGGGCGAAGCAGGCGCGCTGCCCGCCCCCGGGCTCACGCTGGACGGCGTGGTGGAGGCCGAGCGCCGCCGCGTCCACATGTCCCTGCACACCGGGCAGCACATGCTGTCGCGCGCGCTCCTGGACATCGCGGGCGCGGCCACGGTGTCCTCGCGGCTGGGCGCCGTGTGCACCATCGACACGGACCAGGACACCCTGGACGAGCAGCGCGTCGCGGAGGCCGAGGCCCACGTCAACGCCACCATCGACGCGGACCTCCCGATTCGCGCCTTCTTCCCCACGCCGGAGGAGCTCGCCGCGCTGCCCCTGCGCCGCGCCCCGAAGGTGACGGACCACATCCGCGTCATCCAGGTGGGCGACTTCGACGTGTCCCCCTGCGGAGGCACCCACTGCACGCGCACCGGCCAGGTGGGCCTGGTGCGGGTGCTGGGCGTGGAGCGCTACAAGGGCAAGGGCCGCGTCCTCTTCTCCGCGGGCCCTCGGGCTCGCAAGGAGCTGTGGGAGGAGGCGGGCACCCTGCGCGCCCTGAGCCGAGCCTTCACCTGCGGCCCCCTGGAAGTGCCCACCGTGGTGGACAAGCTGCGCCGGGAGCTGGCCGAGGCCCGCGAGGCCCTGGGCGCCGCCCGCGCGAAGCGGGCCGAGCACACCGCCACGGAGCTCGCCGCCACGCTGGACGCCTCCGCCAACAAGCACGTCGTCGCCGTCCTGGAGGGCGCGGGCCCCGAAGAGCTGCGCGCGGTGGCCGCCCGCCTCACCTCCCGGCCGGACGCGGTGGTGTTCCTCGCCGGCCGCACCCCGGAGGGGCTCGCCGTCCTCATCGCCCGGGGCGCCGCGTCTGCCTTCGGGTGCGGCGCCTTCCTCAAGCGCGCCGCGGCGGCCTCCGGGGGCCGGGGCGGAGGGCGCCCCGAGCACGCCGAGGGCCGCCTCCCCGCCTCCACCGACTGGCCCGCGCTGGTCGCATCCTTGCCCACCTGAACCCCGCCCCGGGAGGCTCGCCCGCAACGCGGCGCGTCACGGGGCAGATCCACCGAAGGGATTAATCGGGGGGCGTTTGCTGGCAGGGGGGCGCTCCACGCGTGGAACGACATGAGATGATGGGTGCAGGGGTTCGCGCCACGATGGACGATGGGCAGCACCAACAGTTCGATGCATTCGCCCGCTCGAGACGGCCGGGATTGCTGCGCCTTGCCCGGCGACTGTGTGTCGGGGGAGGCATCGAAGCCGAGGACCTGGTGCAGGAGACGCTGGAGCGCGCCTACCGGAACTTCGACCGGCTGGTGACGGAGAACCCCAGCGCGGTGAGCGTGTGGTTGAGCACCACACTGAGCAACCGTTTCCTGGACCACTGCCGCCGCAGACGCACGGAAGTCCTGGGGGCTCCGTCGCTGCGGGTCGTGCAGACGCCCGAGGTGTCTGGAGAGCCCACACCCATGGAGCAGTGGGAGCAGGTGACCCGCGAGGACTTCCTGCGCGCCATCGAACAGCTGCGCCCTCCGCAGATTCGGGAGGCCTACCGGCTGCATGTGGCGGGGCTGCGGTATCGCGCCATCGCGGAGCAGTTGGATGCCCCCGAGGGAACGGTGGGCCGGTGGCTCAGTGAAGCGCGCAAGGCGCTGCGGGAGCTGCTGACCGGAGGCGCCTCCTCGGGCGAGGGCAGGGCGAGACCATGAACGAGCTGTGCGGCAAGCTGGAGTCTTTCATCGACGGGGAGCTGGCACCGGTGGACGCGGAGAACTTCCGCCACCACCTGACCCGCTGCCACGCGTGCGAGACCCGGATGAAGGAACTGCTCGCGCTCGCGCTCCTCGCGGACGACGCCCTGCACTCCACGGGCGACGGAACCGTCTTCGTTCCGGCGCGACTCCACCTCCTCAAGCGGAGGCGGACCTGGATGATGGTGGTGCCGCTGGCGCTGGCCGCGGGCCTGGCGGCGTGGGTGCTCGTCTCGCGGACAGGTGCGGAGCCGGTCTCTTCCGAGCTGTGGCTGGGCCAGTCTCCCGGGCGGACGCTCGAGGCCCGGCTGACGTACCCCAGCGCGGACCGGCACCGCCCCTATGAGGTGATGCGCAGCGGCGGCGACAAGCCCCGCGCCATGTCCCTCCGGGAGCTGGCGAAGCTGGAGGAAGCGGGAGACGAGCGAGGCATCGCGTCCGCCTACCTCTTGCGGGGAGACGCGGCCCAGGCCCGGGCCTTCCTCGACCGCCTGCCCGCGTCGGCGGACCAGGACTCGGACCAGGCGGTGCTCCTGCTCCAGCAGGGCGAGCCCGAGCAGGCGTTGACGCTGTTGGACCGCGCGCTGAAGCAGCGCCCCCAGCATCCGCAGGCCCTGTGGAATCGCGGGCTGGCGCTGAAGGCGCTGGGGCTCTCGCTGCAAGCGGCGGAGGCGTTCGAGCGGGTGTCGGCGCTGAAGGAGCCCGGCTGGAGCGAGGAGGCCGCGCGGCGCGCCGCCGAGTTACGGCAGCAGGAGCAGGAGAAGCGCAAGGAGTGGAAGGGCGCGAAGGAGGCGTGCGACCGCATGGTGGCGGGGGGCGCGCCTCTCTCGCAGGGACTGGCGGCGCGGCACCCCGGCCTCTCCCGTCTGTGTTTCTACGATGCCCTGCGCGCGGCCACCTCCCCCGCGCGCGTGGACGAGCTGAGGCCCCTGGCCCGGCAGCTGGACGCGGTGGATGGGGGCTCGCACCTGGATGAGGCGCTCCAGCGCATCTCGAGGGCGGACCTGGGCGCTCGCAAGCCCTTCGCCGCGGATTATGTGCGGCTGACGCGCGGAGAGCTGCCGCCCCCGGCGCTGGACGCGTTGATCGTGAAGCTGCGCGAGGCCCGGCACGACGACCTGCTGCTCGGCACGCTGTTGTTCCTGCGGGACTCGCGCCAGTTCGAGGAGGAGTACCGCTCGCTCGCGCTGGGCACCCAGGACCCGTGGTTCGCGCTGCTGGCGGAGGAGCGCCAGGCCCGCGCGGACATCCAGCGCGGCCAGACGCCTCGGGCGCGGACGCGGCTGACGGAGGCCCTTCGCGGCTGCGGCACCGAGTCGCGCTTCAACTATCGCTGCCTGGAGCTCCAGCGGAACCTGGCGCTGGTGGAGCGGCAGCTGCACCGCCCCGTGGAGTCGCGCTCGCATGCGCTGGCGGCGCTGGCGCGGGCCCGCGCGAGCCGGGAGTGGACCAAGGAGTGGCGGCTGCTCCAGGAGTTGGGGCAGGCGGCGCTGTTCCATGGGGATGTGTCGCTGGCGCGCGCGTACCTGGAGGAGACCATCCAGCGCCTGCCGGAGCGCTGCGAGGACCACGAGTCGGCCTACGCCAACCTCGCGCTCGCCTTCTATCGGACGCTGGACTTCGCGGGCGCCCGGGAGCAATTGGACCGCGCCGCGCGGTGTGGACAGCCGCCGTCGCTGGCGCGCGCCTTCGTCATCGCGGACCTGGCCCATACCCAGGAGCGCCGCATCGAGGACACCGCGGTCCTGACACGCGGCCTGGAGGCGCTGCGCGCGATGCCCTCGCGGCTGGAGACGGCGGGCGAGAGCGCGATGCTGCGCCACATCGAAGGGCGCTTCTTCGTCGAGCAGGACCGCAACCGGGGCCAGGAGCTCTTGCGCAAGGCCATCGACGAGGCGGCGCCGCTGCTGGGCTCGGACGTCAACGCGCGCAAGGCGCGGGTCTACAGCTTCACGTCGCTCATCCTCGATGCCGCGCGGCACGGTGAATACGAGCGGGCCCTGGCCCTCTTCACCGAGGAGCGCGGCCTGCCTCGCGCGGAGCACTGCGTGCTGGGCGTGACGGTGGACGACGAGCGCACGGCGCTGGTGGCCCGCGACGCGAAGGGCAAGCTCCTGGGGCACTACGACACGGACCGGCGCGAGCGGCTGGAGAGCGTGGAGGGTCTGGTGCCCGACGCGCTGGCGGAAGCCCTGCGCCCGTGTGTCACGGTGAACGTGCTGGCGCGTCCGCCCGTGCTGGGCAAGCCGGGCCTCTTGCCGTCGGATATCGCGTGGGCGTACCAGGTGGGCCCCTCGCTGGAGGAGCGGACGGCGGCGCCGGGTCCCCGCCTGGTGGTGGCGGATGTGAATGCGCCCGCGGAATTGCGCCTTCCCGCGCTGCGCGCGTGGAGCCCGGGGGAGGAGGCGGGCGCGGGGCTCAGGCTGTTGAAGGGGGCCTCCGCGACGCCCTCCCAGGTGCTTCGTGCGATGCGCGACGCCGCGGAGGTTCAGATTCATGCGCACGGCGTGGTCGACCCGAACGTGGTGGACGGTTCGCTGCTGGTCCTCTCGCCCGAGGAGCAGGGAGGGCGGTATGCCCTGACGGCCGGGGACCTCCAGGGGCATCCGCTTCAGGGCAGGCCCGTGGTGCTCCTGGCGGCGTGTCACGCGGCGCACAGCAAGGCGTACTTCCATGAGACCTTCGGGCTTCCCGTGGCCTTTGTCGAATCCGGCGCGCGAGCCGTGCTCGCCGCCACGCAAGAGATTCCCGATGCCGAGGCATCGGACTTCTTCGAGCCGGTGCTGGCGCGCATTCGCGAGGGGCTCCCCGCCGCCCGAGTCCTTCGCGATGCACGGCAGGACTGGCTTCGCAGCCGGGGAAGCCCCTGGGTCCGCCAGGTGCTTCTCTTCGAATAGCCGTCACAACACCCTCTGAGAGCGCACCAAGCCCCATGAAGAAAAGTCTCCTGCTGGTTCCCTTGCTGCTGAGCCTGGCCGCGTGTCGTCACGTCAACACGGTCCCCTCGACGCAGCAGATTCAGCGCAGCGCACCCGAAGGAACGCTCGTGCGCGTCACCCTGCGAGACAGGGACAACCCCACACGCCTCACCGTCTACACGGTGGATGTGAGCCGGGACGAAATCGTCGCCCAGTCGAACCAGCGCCCGCCGCCGACGCGCAGGCCGCTGGAGGCCCCCGGCACGGAGGCCACGAGCGAGTCGTCCACCTCCTCCATGCAGCAGGCGCCTCCGAACGACCCGGCGAAGCTCGTGGGCGACGTGGAGCTCTACGTCGACTGCTTCCCCAAGGATGAGAAGGAAGGCTGCATCAACGTGGCGGACCTCAACGACGGAGACCCGGGTGGCTCCTCCGGCGGTGGCGGCGACCCCACGGGCCACCGTCGCCTGAGCGACCGGGTGAAGCGTCTGGCTGGCCTCACCTACTGGTCCACGACGGAGGCGGGCATCCCGACCACCCGCGCCAAGCTGCAGCAGGCCCCCGCTCCGACGCCTGGGGCGAAGTAGTCACCCGCCGCTGAAGTCCAGGAGGCTCCGGCCCGCCACGAGCGCGGCGCCGGAGCCTTCGTCGTTTCAGGAGGGCACGAGGCCAGCGAGAGACACCCTCTCGCGAGGCTCCGGGGCCCTCGACACGGAGCCGCGCGGACGCCTCAGGAAGGGACGAGCCCGGCGAGCGTCTCCACGTAGGAGGCGGCCACGCGCAGGAAGCGCGCGCCCTTCACGCCGGTGAGGTACTGCCGCTTCATCGCGCGCGTCGCGCCCACGTAGAACATGGCGCGGCGGATGCGCTCGTTCTCGCGCGCGTTGCGCTCCTTCGCGCCGGCCATCCAGTTCTCCACGGTGTCGAGCGCATCCAGGCCCGCGAAGAAGACGACGGGGCACTCGTGCCCCTTGCACGAGAAGACCGTCGTGGCCCGGACGTGGTCCACGCCGCTGACGCGGAAGTCCGTCACGTCGCGCCCGCCCTTCCCTCCGTAGGCGTGCGCGGGGACTCCGGCGCGGTTGAGCGCGTCCGTGTACTGGGATGGCATCACCGGTGCGACGACGAGGATGTCGCCCGGGTGGACGCCCTCCTCGCGGATGAGCCGGGCCACCTCCTTCGCCACCTGCCGGGCCTCGCTCGCACCCGATGCGAAGCCACGCACTTGCGGCAGCACGCCCGCGCGCTCCGTGGACTGTACGCGGTACAGGCCCTCCAGCGTCTCCTCGGGGAGCCAGAGGAGTCCCTCGCGGGCGAGCTCCCCGGCCTTCATGTACTCGCGCATGCCCGGGTCGCTGGTGCCGTGCTGGCGCATCGGGTCCAGCACCACGTTGAAGGCGACGTCCAGGATGTCTCGCGTCGCACGGAAGGTCTCCTTCAACACCCGGGTGCGGCCCCGGAAGGAGAGCCCCTCGGGGAGCTGCTCCTTGAGCGAGTCGATGGGCACCTGGCCGTAGACGTTCTGAGAGTCGTCCATGAACAGCTGGAGGCAGCGAATCTCCCGGCCGTCGGGCAGCGTGTGCGGGAGCACCAGCGCGTGGAGCATGGCGAGCGCGTTGGCATCCATGTCCTGCGCCTCGTCGACGAAGACGCCGTCGAAGGACGCGGGCTCCACGCGGCGCAGGGCACCCACGTGCTTGATGGTGACGCGGGCTCGCAAGGCGCGTGCACGCTCGCGCCCTGCCCGCTGGACGATGGCCTCCACGAGCAGCTTGTCCACCAGCGGCGCGAGCGCGCGGTTGTAGAACGAGACGAGGACGCGTGTGTCCTCGTGCTCCAGCAGGTAGCGCGCCACCCAGTGCGCCAGGACATACGTCTTGCCGCTGCCGGCGACGCCGCGCACCAGGTGGTGGCCGTCGTCGAAGCGGCGCTCGAAGAGGGACACCTGCTCCTGGGTGAAGAGCGGTCGGGTGGGACGCGCGCCTTCGATTTCTCCGCCCAGGCTGGTGGGTGCGCTCGGCGGCGGAGGGGGAGGAGGCGCGGGCTTCTGCGGCAGGGGCATGGCCTCCAGCCGCAACGGCGAGCCCGGGAGGACGCGCAGGCGCGGCAGGAGCGACAGGAAGCGCTGGGGAATCGTCGCGCCCCGCGCCTCGTCGCGAGACGCGAGGACGAGAAGGTAGTCGCGCGCGCGGCTGGCGGCCACGTTGAGCATGGGCACCAGCGTGTGCGGAGGAAACGGACGCCCTCCGGCCACGGTGTCCACGAGCACGACGTCGTACTGGGTGCCCTGCTGCCGGTGGATGGTGGACGCGCTGAACGCATCGCCTCGGAAGCCCGCGGAGGTCCCCAGCCTTCGCAGGAGCGCGGCCTGCGCGCGGTACGGCGTGACGCAGAGGACACTCAGGCCCGCGCGCACGGCCTCCCGGGCCAGGGAGACGGCGAGCTCGGCGGACAGCTCGCGCTGATAGCCGGAGCCCGTCTCGCCCCGGCCGTGCGAGAGGCGCTTCGACTCGCGGCTGAGCCCATCCAGCACCACCCATCCCGCGCGTGTCTGCGCGAACGCGGGCACGGGGGGCGCCTTCTCCGCGCGGGCCTTGACGATGTCGCCGTCCTGGAGCGCGCCGCCGTAGCAGAAGTGGCTGACGACGCGGGCGATGTCCGGGTGCATGCGGTGCTGGGTGCGCAGCAGCAGCACGTCCGCGCGCGCGGCGTCCTTCACGGCGTCTTCCAGGTGCGACAGGCCGCTGCCACGCAGCCACTTCTGCGAGCCCCGTCCAGCGCCCTCGGCGGCGCGGCTCACGGGGCCAATCTGCTTGGGGTCTCCGGCGAGCGTCACCCGCTCCGCGAGAGGCGCCATCAGCGCGGTGGCGGCGCGAGTCACCATGCCGGCTTCGTCCACCACGAGCCGCGCGAAGGTGCTCTTGCCTTCCAGCTCCGACACGAGGCGCAAGGCGCGGTGCACGGTGAGCACCATGAGGGGGCAGTCGCCCTTCTCCGCCTCCTTGAGCGTGGGGTCCTTCATCTTCCCGCGCAGGCCGCGAAGCTCGGCCTGGAGCTTGGCGAGCTCGTGCGCGGGGCCGCCTCGGACGCGCTGGAGGTACAGCTCGCGCTCGCGCTCCTCGATGCTCGCGCGCAGCTTGCCGCCCTTGGTGTCTTCGAGGGTGACGGTGGGCAGCTTCGCCAGGGCGTCGCTGGCGCCCGTGCCGCCCCGGAAGATGCTGCGGGCCAGGGGGCGCAGGGGGATGGGCTCTCGCTCGAGGAGCGCGCTGACACGCAGCACCAACTCATCCGCGGCGCGGTTGGTGGGAGCCACCGCGAGGATGCGCTCGCCTGGGAAGGCACGCAGGGCGCGGGCGATGAGGTCGGCGACGGCGGTCGTCTTGCCGGTGCCGGGAGGCCCCCAGATGCAGCCCCAGGGTTGGGCCCAGAGGCGGTCCGTCGGAGGAAGCTCCGCGTCCTGGGGACGCGGCACGGAGGCGGGCTCTTCTCCGCTGGCGCGGCGCAGGGCCTGGGCGAGCGCGGGCTGACGCTCCTCGTAGGCGGAGGCGGCGGTGCAGAGGGCCTCCGCGAAGTCATAGGGCCGATAGCACCAGCGGTCGGCGGAGAGCGCGCGGCGGTCCACGTCATCGCCATGGTCGGGGGCGGCGAAGACGCGGCCGGACTCGAAGTCGAGGTGGACGACGTCGCCGCCGAAGACACACTCCTCGCCCAGGAAGCCCAGGAGCGAGCCACCGGACCAATCCGGGTCCGCGGCGGGCACGGGGACCAGGGAGATGACGCCGGGACCTTGGAGGCTGACCTGTCGCGCGTCTTGCAGCAGCTTGGCGCGGTACTGGCTGCGCTCGGACAGGAGGGCTTCGCTCAGGTCCTCTGGGAGGTAGGCGGGAGGCTTCCAGGCCTCGCGGCGCTTGCCGGTGGCGACGGCGGCCTGCATCGCCTGTCGCTCGGCCGTGGAGACATCCGAGGGCGCGGCCACGTCACGGGGGGCCGGAGCCGCATCCGGAGGAGGCGGCGGCTTCGCGGCACGACCTCGAGAGCGGGCCAGTGCGAGCAGCGGATTGGGCGAGCGAGGGAGGTCCTCCGGACTCGGCGCTGGGGCAGGAGCCCGCGCTGGCGAGGGAGGCGGTGCATCGTCGTACTCGACGTGAAGCTCCCGGACGGAGTCATCCTCGGGCGAAGCGGAGCGCCCTTCGGGGACGACGTTGTGCATCCGGTGCGTCATGACGGGGGCGCGCGAAGGTAGGGGACGGGTGGATCCCCGTCAATGCACGCGGACGGCCGCGCTCGCGCCCAAGACACAGCGGGGAAGACCTGGGCCGGGTGGCGTGAAACACACGGTCCACTGCCCACCCGCCAGAAGGCCCAGTGTCTGGTGGACACCCACCCCACCGCCGGGTTTGCTTCCTCGGCCCCAAGATGTTTAGGGGTGAAGCCCCCGCAGCCGCCCCATCGCCATGGCCCTCCCGACCCGTTACGCCCATCCCTTCCTGCCCATCACCCGTGCCGACATGCAGGCGCGTGGCTGGGAGCAGTGCGACATCATCATCGTGACGGGAGACGCGTACGTGGACCACCCGGCCTTCGGCCCGGTCCTCATCGCCCGCTTCCTCGAGGGCCGAGGCTTCAAGGTGGGGCTCATCCCCCAGCCGGACTGGCACTCGGCCGAGCCCTTCAAGGCCCTGGGCCCACCGCGCATGTTCTTCGGGGTCGCCGCCGGCAACCTCGACTCCATGCTCAACCGGCTGACGGCCCAGAAGAAGAACCGCTCCGAGGACCAGTACAGCCCCGGCGGCCGCACCAACTGCCGCCCCGACCGCGCCACCATCGTCTACGCACAGCGCTGCCGCGAGGCCTACCCCGACGTCCCCATCATCCTCGGCGGCATCGAGGCCAGCCTCCGCCGCATCGCCCACTTCGACTACTGGAGCGAGAAGGTCCGCCGCTCCATCCTCTTCGACGCCAAGGCCGACCTGCTCGTCTTCGGCATGGGCGAGCGCCCCATCATGGAGGTCGCCGACCGCATGCGCCAAGGCGAGCGCATCGAGGACATCCGCGACGTGCGCGGCACCGCCTACCTCATCAACGACGAGCAGATGCGCGCCCACGAGGCCGACCCCGCTCGCCGCGCCGCGGACCGGAAGACCGTCGTCCTCCCCTCCTACGAGGCCGTCATCGCCGACAAGCAGGCCTTCGCGGTGATGAGCCGCGACTTCCAGATGGAGACCAACCCCGGCAACGCGCGCGCCCTCGCGCAGCGCCACGGCAACCGCGCCATCTTCATGAACCCGCCCGCGCTCCCGCTCGAGGACGGCGTGGGTGACACCGCCGCCGGCCAGCGCACGGTGGCCATGGACGAGCTGTACGACCTGCCCTTCAACCGCGTCCCCCACCCGCTCTACAAGAACGAGGGCATCCCCGCCTACGAGACGGTGAAGCACTCCATCGTCCTCATGCGCGGCTGCTTCGGCGGCTGCACCTTCTGCTCCATCACCGAGCACGAAGGCCGCGTCATCCAGAGCCGCTCCGCGGAGAGCGTCCTGCGCGAGGTCCGCGCCCTGCGGCGCATGGGCGACTTCCGAGGCACCATCACCGACCTCGGCGGCCCCACCGCCAACATGTACAAGCTCAAGTGCAAGAGCGAGGACATCGAGAAGCGGTGCCGCAAGCTGTCCTGCGTCCACCCCGGCGTCTGCGAGAACCTCCAGACCGACCACGGCCCGCTCATCAGCCTGATGCAGGACGTGCGCGAGGAGGAAGGCGTCAAGCACGTCTTCATCGCCAGCGGCGTGCGCTACGACCTGGCCGAACGTTCGCCCGAGTACGTGAAGGAGCTCGCCGCGCACCACGTGGGCGGACAGCTCTCCGTGGCGCCCGAGCACGTCTCGCCGCGCGTGCTGGAGAAGATGAAGAAGCCCGGCATCGAGAGCTTCGAGCGCTTCCAGCAGATGTTCGCCTGCGCCAGCGAGGAAGCCGGCAAGGAGCAGTACGACATCCCCTACTTCATCAGCGGCCACCCCGGCTCCACGCTGGAGGACATGGTGGACCTGGCGCTGTGGCTCAAGAAGAACGGCAAGCGCCCGCGTCAGGTGCAGGACTTCATCCCCACCCCCATGGCCATGGCCACGGCCATGTACTACACGGGCGTGGACCCGCTGAAGATGGAGCCCGTCTACACGGCGCAGGGCCTGCGCGAGAAGCGGCTCCAGAAGGCGCTGCTCCTCTACTGGAACCCCGAGCACTGGCCCATGGCCCGCGAGGCCCTGCGCCTTGCCGGACGTTCGGACCTCATCGGCCGAGGCCCCCACGCCCTCGTCCCCTCCGAGACGCCCGCCGAGGCGGCTCGGAGGCAGCGCACCGAGAGCGATGGCCGCGAGCAGGATGACGCTCCGCCCCAACGTCCGAACACCCCCAAGGGCCCCGGACGCTCCGGCGCGCGCGCCCGCCCGCGCTGACCTTCCATCCAGACAAAGGCAGACAGGCGTTTGAATAAGTCGCGAGGACTTGCGTTGGGGGACGCATGCTCCCAATCCTCGCGCTGTTCCTGTTGGCCAGCACGCCGGCCATCCCGCCACCGCGACCCGCGCCGCCGGCGCCGGTGACGCCGCCACCTCGCGTCGAGCCCGCACCCCAGCCTGTCCCCAACTGCCTCTCCTCCCAGGGGCAGACGGCCTGCGGCTTCAACTGCCAGAGCGCCCGGGGCGGCATCGCCTGCGCCCAGACGCCCTACGGTACCTGCGCCGTCCACGCGGGCCAGGTGCACTGCTGGGACCCGCCGCGGGTCGCCATCCAGCATCCGTCCAAGAGCAGCGCGAGCCCCGAGTGCAAGGAGGTCCGGGGCAAGGTGGCCTGCGGATTCAACTGCCGGGTGAACAACGGCGAGGTCGCCTGCAACACCACCCCCTACGGCGTCTGCAAGACGCACTTCGGCCGCCTGGTCTGCTGGGACCCGCCGGCCAGCGTGATTCACGAGTACGCCTCGGACACCCCCACGCCCGGCTGTCTCAATGCCTCCGAGTCCATCGCCTGTGGCTACGGCTGCAAGGCCATTCGAGGTGAGGTGCACTGCGCCAGCACGCCCCGAGGGGTCTGCGCCATCAACAGCCGGAGCAATCAGTTCACCTGCTTCGACCCGCCCTCCCTCCTGCACTGCGACCACAGCGAGCCGCCCCCGCCGCCCAGGGGATGACGCCAAGTCCTCCGCGTTGTGGCAGCATGGGCGGCACCGAGCCACGAGACGGGGGAGTCTCGCGGGCACCCGCGTTTCATCATGAGCACCGCACCTTGGACCTGGACGCGCCTTCAAACGGCCTTCGTGAGCCTCGGGCTCTGCCTTGTCCTCGCGTGTACGCGAGCCCCCGCCCCTCCCCCCGAGCATGACGTCTATGTCTGGCAACGCGACTGGAGCCCGGAGCTCGGGCAATCCCTGACGGAGCTGCCCGCCGAGCTGGGCACCCTGCGAGTCCTGGCCCGTGAGCGCTCCGGCGCCACGCGCACGCCCGTGACGGTGGCCGTGGATGTCGAAGCCCTCGCGAAGACCGGCCGGGACGTCGCGGCCGTGATGCGCGTGGAGGGGACGACGCCGCTCGACGATGTCTCCCTCCAGGAGGTCGCGAGCATCGCCCGGGACTGGAAGGCGCGCGGCGTGCGCGTCCGAGGCGTGGAGGTGGACCACGACTGCGCCACCGCGTCCCTGCCCGCCTACGCGGAGTGGCTCGCGCGTGAGCGCCGCGGGCTCGGAGACCTGTCGCTGTCCATCACCGCGCTGCCCACGTGGGCCACCTCGCCGAAGCTGGAGGCGCTGACGGCCATCCCCGATGACGTCATCGTGCAGGTCCACGCCATCCGCGCCCCCACTCTCTTCACCCCCGAGCAGGCGCGAGGCTTCATCGAGTCCTGGGCGAAGGCCACGCCCCACCCCTTCCGCGTCGCGCTGCCCACGTACCGCGTGAGGCTGCGTGACGGCGGGCTCCTGGAGTCCGAGCCGCGAGCGGTGGCCCGCTTCCTGAGCCAGCTGCACGAGCGTCCGGTGAGAGGCGTGAAGGGCCTGGTGTGGTTCCGGCTCGGCCACCGGGGGGATATCGACTCCTGGAGCCTCCCCACGCTCACGACGGTGCTGAAGCGCGAGCCCCTCACGCCGAAGCTGGAGCCCCGGCTGGTGGATGTCGGCGGCGGGACGCTCGACATCGTCATCGAGAACACGGGCCGCGTGGACAGCGAGGCGCCCGCGCGCCTCACCCTTTCTGGAAGACTCGAGGTCCTCGATGGCGTGGGCGGCTATGCCCCGCGAGGGACCTCACTCGTGGCGCGCACGCCTCCCCGCCTGCGCGCTGGCGAACGCCGCGTCGTCGGCTTCGTGCGGGGAACAGAGGTGACCCTTGTGGCTCCGTAACCTGCTGTGCGCCCTGGTCCTCCTGCTGACGCTGGTGCCCCCGCGCACCGCGGAAGCCTGCGGACCTGACTTTCCTCATCGCCTCCTGGCCGACCGCGTGGGCTCGCTCTCCGAGCTGCCCGCGGGCTCCTTCCGCAAGGAGGCCGGCCGACTGGTGCCCATTCCCGCGGACCCCTTCCGGGTCGTGGAGGAGGCGGAGGAGCCACCCGACGCGCGCAAGGGTGGAGGAGAGAAGGAGACCGCGCTGTATGCGGCGGGCGCCAAGGCCTTCAAGAGCGGTGACGCGGCGACGGCGCGAGCGCGCTTCCGTGAGCTGCTCGCGCTGCCCGCCGAGGAGCGACAGCACTTCTCCACCTTCGCGGCGTTCATGCTGGGCCGCAACGCGGGGGCGGGCTTCGAGCAGGACATGACGGAGGGCTTCGAGCTCACGCGGCAGCTCGTCCGCGACGGCTTCGACGACCCGCTGGGCCTCGCCGTCGCGAGCTTGGGCGAGCAGGCGCGCAGGCTCCTCGAGAAGGGCGATGACGCGGGTGCCATCCAGCTCTACGCGGAGCAGGCGGCGCACGGGAGCCAGAACGCGCGCTCCTCCCTCTTCCTGGTCGCCCATGCCCTCGCGGGCAACAAGGCCCGGCTGAACACCGCGCTGAAGAACGACATCGCGCAGCGCCTCATGGCTGTCTACGTGTGGACGCGAAGCCGTGAGTGGTACTGGGAGGACAACAGCCAGCTCACCCAGGTGCTGGAGGCACTCGCGCAGGCGACGGAATCCGCTCCGCAGGTGCCCGGGCTCTCCATCGCGGACAAGCTGGCGGCGGGTGCGTGGCGCGGCGGCCGGTTCGACCTGGCCGAGCGCTTCGCCTCCGTGGAGAAGACCCCTCTGGCCGCGTGGGTGCAGGCCAAGTTGGCGCTGCGTCGGGGCGACACCGCCGCGGCGGACAAGCTCCTGGAGGAAGCGGCCGGTGGGATTGATGAACAGGAGGACTGGATGGAGGAGGTGGTCGGCGAGCTCCAGCTCCGGCCCTACTGCCGCGTGGAGGGAGAGCGCGGCGTGCTCGCGCTCGCGCGAGGCGACTTCGACTCCGCCAGCGAGCGGGTGCTGTCGAGCTGCTCCTGGCCGGACCTCGCGTATGTCGCGGAGCGGGTCCTGACGGTGGACGAGCTTCAGCGCTTCGTCACCCAGCACCCGACCGCGGACGAGCACACCTGCAAGCGTGAGCTGGAGTCCCTCTGGTACGACCAGGACGCACTGGAGACGAAGACGATTCCCGGGCGGCTGCGGCTGGTGCTCGCGCGGCGGCTCCTGCGAGCGGGGAAGTCCACCGAGGCGCTGGAGTACTTCAAGGGCACCCGCTGGGAGGAGCCCGCGAGGAAGTACGCCGACGCGCTGGCGACCACGCAGCAGGACGTCTCCAACGTGAAGAAGGCGGAGGCCTTCCACGAGGCCGCGAAGCTGGCGCGACGCGAGGGGCTCGGCATCCTGGGCACCGAGGTCGCCCCGGACTGGGGCTGGGTGGATGGCATGTATGACATCTCCGTGTACGACGCGGAGCCGGAGCGGCTGTCGCCCGGGGCCGAGGCGGCACGCAAGCCCGTGGGCAAGACTCCGCTCGTGGGCGCCCAGGAGCAGCAGCGCGCGGCGAGCCACGCGCCCCCGCATGCGAATCGCTATCACTATCGCCTCACGGCCTCGGTCCTCGCGCAGCAGGGCGCGGAGCTGCTGCCCAAGCACAGTCAGGCGTACGCGATGATGCTCTGCCAGGCGGCGCGTTATGCGGCCGACGACCCGAAGCGGTTCCAGGAGCTGTACCGGACGTATTTGAAGTACGGCGCGGCGAACATCGAGGAGCCCTGGTCCTTCGGGCAGGAGTGCCATGCCCCCGCCTTCGAGCGGGCCCTGTCCATCAAGGCGCCCCAGAGCAAGCGTGCGCCCTTCCGGCGCCGCCACCTGCTGATGCTGGTGGGAGGCATGCTGATTCCCATCGCGGCCGGCGCCGCCTTCTACCTGCGCCGCAAGCGCCAGCCGTCAGGCCCATGACGTGACCGGGGCTCCGCCCCTTTCTGGAAGACTCGAGGTCCTCGGTGGCGTGGGTGGCCATGCCTCACGAGGACCCTCACTCGTGGCGCGCACGCCTCCCCGCCGTGCGCTGGCGAGCTCCGCGTCATCGGCTTCGAGCGGGGGACCGAGGTGAAACGTGTGGCTCCGGAGTCTGTCCTCCTCCCTGCTCTTCCTGCTGATGCTGGTGCCCGTGCGCACCGCGGACGCCTGTGGGCCTGACTTTCCAGAGCGGATGTTGGCGGACCGCGTGGGCGCGCTCTCGGTGCTGCCCGTGGGCTCCTTCCGACGGGAGGTGCGCCGGCTGGTGCCCATGCCCACGTCCCCCTTCAAGGTGATGGAGGAGGATGACGAGCCGCCTGATGCACGCAAGGGCGGAGGAGAGAAGGAGACTGCGCTGTACGAGGTCGGCGCCAAGGCCTTCAAGAAGGGGGACGCGGTGGCGGCGCGAGCCCGCTTCCGCGAGGTGCTCGCACTGCCCGCCCAGGAGCGGCAACGCTTCTCCACCTTCGCCGCGTTCATGCTGGGGCGCAACGCGGGGGCGGGCTTCGAAGGCGACATGAAGGAGGGCTTCGAGCTCACGCGGCAGCTCGTCCGGGAGGGCTTCGACGACCCGTTGGGCCTCGCGGTCGCCAGCTATGGAGAGCAGGCGCGCGGACTCCTCGAGCAGGGCGATGACGCGGGCGCCATCCAGCTCTACGCGGAGCAAGCGGCGTACGGAAGCGAGGCGGCGCGCTCCTCCCTCTTCCTGGTCGCCCGCGCACTCACTCGCGACGAGACCCGGCTTCGCGCCGCGCTGAAGGCGGAAGTGGTCCAGCGCCTCATGGCCGTCTACGTGTGGACGCGAGTCGAGGACTGGATCTGGGAAGAGAGACGCAATCCTCTCATGCAAGTGCTGGAGGCGCTCGCGCAGGCGACGAAGGCCTCCCCCCGGATGCCCGGGCCCTCCATCGCGGACAAGCTGGCGGCGGGGGCCTGGCACGCCGGTCGATTCGACCTGGCCGAGCGCTTCGCCTCCGTGGAGAAGACCCCGCTGGCGGCGTGGGTACAGGCCAGGCTCGCGCTGCGTCGGGGCGACACCGCCGCGGCGGACAAGCTCTTGGAGACAGCGGCCAGCCAGTTGGATGAGAAGGAAGAGTGGATGGACTGGGTGTGGGGTGAGCCTCAGCTCCGCCCCTACTGCCGCGTGCAGGGAGAGCGCGGGGTGCTCGCGCTCGCGCGAGGGGACTTCGCTTCGGCGACCGAGCGGGCCCTGGCGAGCTGCTCCTGGCCGGACATCGCCTATCTCGCCGAGCGGGTCCTGACGGTGGCCGAGCTTCAGCGCCTCGTCACCAGGCACCCGACCACGGAGGAGGATACCTGCAAGCGTGAGCTGAAGTCCCTCTGGGACGACGACGACGCGAAGGGGGCGACGATTCCCGAACGGCTGCGGCTGGTGCTCGCGCGGCGGCTCCTGCGAGCGGGGAAGTCCACCGAGGCGCTGGAGTACTTCAAAGGCACCCGCTGGGAGAAGCCCGCGCGGGAGTACGCCGCTGCATTGGCGACCACGCAGCAGGACGTCTCCAACGTGAAGAAGGCGGAGGCGTTCCACGAGGCCGCGAAGCTGGCTCGCACCGAAGGCCTCGGCATCCTGGGCACCGAGGTCGCCCCGGACTGGGGCTGGGTGGGTGGCACGTATGACATGGACAGGTTCGGCGGTGTGCTGAACATTCCCCGGCCCGAAGAGGAGAAGGCGCGCAAGTCCGTGGGCAAGGTGCCGCTCATGGGCGCGTTGGAGAAGCAGCGCTCGGCGAGCCACGCGCCTCCCCATCCATATCGCTTCCACTATCGCATCACGGCCTCGGTCCTCGCGCAGCGGGGAGCAGAGCTCCTGCCTCCGCGCAGTCAGGCCTCCGCGATGATGCTCTGCCAGGCGGCGAGCTATGGCGCCGCCGACCAGAAACGGTTCGAGAAGCTGTACTGGCTCTATCTCAGGAGCGGGGCGGCGCACGGCGAGGGACCCGAGTCCTTCGGGCAGAACTGCCAGCCCCCCGACTTCGAGCGGGCCCAGCCCATGAAGGCGCCCGAGCGCAAACCCTCAGGCCCGTGATGTGACCGGGACCAAGCCCGCACGCCTTCGCAAGATGGCGCGAGCCGGGGCCCCGTCACCCCCCGCGATTCGCAAAGGCAGACAGACCAGCTCGTAGGTCCCCGGGCTCACCGGGGACAGCTCCAGTCCCTCGATGATGCAGATGCCCGCGCCCAGCAGCACCTGATGCGTGGCTTCGCCCTCCCCCGGTCCTCCGATGGAGAGGTAGTCGATGCCCACGGTGCGGACCTTGCGCTCCGCCAGGTAGCGGGCGCCCTCCAGTGACAGGAACACGAAGTCGGGAAGGAAGTCCTGGGTGGGCCAGCGCCGCGAGGAGTTGGCCGTCTTGAAGAGGAGCCGCTCGCCCTCCTTTATCGAGTGGCCGCGCAGCTCCTCCACGCGAATGGCCCACGCGTCGCGAATCTCCAGCACGCGGGCCGTCCCGATGAGGCGGTCGAACGCCAGCGCATCCACGCCCGTCGCGCCCGGGATGAAGTGCACGGGCGCGTCGACGTGCGTCCCCGTGTGCGCGCCGAACGACAGGTTGGAGACGGTGGCGTCGTCTCCCTTCTCCTGGTCCATCACCCGGGTGATGTGCACGGCCGGATTGTCCGGCCAGTGCACCATGCCGTCGCGCAGGGGCGCGGAGATGTCCACCCACGGCTCTTCGGCAGCGGTCTCCATGACACTCCAGGGTGGCCATGCCGCATGACTTCGGCGCTGGGGGGCAGGCAGGCACAGCGGGCCCTCCGCTCGACCTCACCCCACCGCGAGGTTGAGCGCGAAGAAGTACAGGTCGACGTAGGACTGGAGTGCCTCGAAGAGCCGCTGGGTGAACGGCCAGCCGATGAAACCCACCAGCGAGCCCAGCGTCAGCAAGGTGACGAGCAGCGAGTACTCGCCCATGGCCTGCCCTCGGACCCCTGCGTGCCGCTTCATCATGGGTGTCCCTCCTCCCGAGAGCTCATCGCACGAGCGCCCTGCGCGGTGACGAGAGTGCCCGCACCCTCCGAGGCACTCAGCGACAGACTCCACGAGGTCCCCGTGCGGGTCGCGAACCGGAGCTGCTTCGAATCCGAGACGTCGCCCCCAAGAGCCTCGTCCTCCGCGAGCTCGACGTAGCCGAGCGCGGCCAGGGCCTCGCGATAGAACACCTCCACCCGCGCCGGAGGGTCGCGTGTGTCGAAGCTGACCGTCAACGACTCGCGCCCCTCATCCCGTGAACGCACGGCGAAGGGGCTCGTGCCCGGGTAGCGAGGAAGGTCCGCGGTGTCCTCCTCCTGCGAGCCCTCCCTCCACGCTTCCATGTCCGCCTGCCCGAGGATCACCGTGACGCCCGGGTCGGCGTGGTGAGGCATCACCATCACCGTGAGCTGGAGGCCCTCGTCGAGGAGCGTTGCCCCCAGCGAGGGATGGGGCGCCCACTCCGCTGCGCCAGTGACTCGCGCATGGGGCCAGCCCTTCGACGTGAAGTGCCGTGCATAGAAGGCGAACACCTCGTCCACCGAGGCCTCTGTCTCGAAGGCGGCCAGGTTCATCGGCACACCATGTGCAGTGAGCTGCTCCCCCACGGGAATCCTCGGCCCCGCGCGAGGAGGCAAGGGCAGTCGCTCCTTCAGCAGCACCTGGCCTGTTCGCCGCACCGTCGTGGGGGGTGGCGCGTGAAGCTGCGCCCTGGGTGGAGCAGCCTCCGAGACAGCCTCCGGTGATTCCACCTCCGCTTCGAGGCGCGAGGAGTAGAGCCGCCCGAGCGACGAGCCCACCACCGCGCTGAACAGCAACCCGACGACGAGCTTCATCCATGACATGCGCATGAGGGCCTCAGGGTTGGTTGAAGTCCGCGTCGGGGTGGCCCAGGTAGTGGTGCGGCGAGCGCCGCACATCCGAGCCCCCCGCGAAGCCCGGCTCGCCGTCGTCCCATGGCGTGAGGTGTCCAGGGTGGGGCTCGCCCTCGGGGTCCTGCTCGAAGGTCTGCACCTGGCTCGACGGATTCCGGAAGCCGAACTTGAACTGCGTCGTGTCGCCGAAGTCCCGCGCGTCATCGAGGAGGAACAGCAGGACCTCGCGAATCTGCTCGGTGCCGAGGGCCACCTCCCGGACGCTGCCATCCCCAAGCTCCGTGGGCGTGTGCAGGTACATGCGCTCACCCACGTTCGCGTACTTCTGGTTCCGGGCGAGCGACGCGGTGCTCACCGGACTCTCCCGCGCATCCTCCAGCGCCCAGTCATCCATCAACACCACGAAGCCCGGGTCCTCGGTGTCCGCCGAGCCCACGCCCGCGGGGCCACAGCCCTGGAGCGAGCGCCCCATGCCACAGACCCAGAAGCCCTCCCGCAGCGCCGCCGGCACCAGGTCGACCTTCGCGTGAAACCCCTCCCGCAGCCCCCCGGGCATGAACGGTGAGCGGAAGCGCACCCGCGCGCGGCACGCCGTGTAGCCCCCTCGATGCAGGTAGGCGCGGACGCCCGAGGACATCCCCTCGAAGGTGAGCAGCGCGCCATCCCGATAGTCCCGCGCATCGACGGGCTCGCAGCGCACGTCCACCAGCTCCTGCTCGGACACCACCATGCGCCGTCGAGGAGGTGCCACGCCCTCACGCAGGAAGCTGTCCAGCGCGGGAAGGCCCTTCATCACGCGGGGCCCCGTCACCGACGCGACCTGGCGCCGGACCTCGAGCGCCCGGTCCGGGTCCAGTGAGTCCCCCGCGCGAGCCCGCGTCGCATAGTCATGTCCCAGATACGCCGTGACGTCCCATGCGGCCGTCAGCTCCGCCTCTTGCGCCCGGGTCGCCGCGAGGAACGCCTCCCCCGCGTAGATGGAATAGAGCAACACCGGGACGAACAGCATCAGCGACACCGCCAGCTCCACGGCGGCCGCGCCGCGTCGGGACGCGGAGGGCTTCAGTAGTTCAGGGCGGACCATCGCTGGAGCTCCTCGAGGACGGCGTGCGTCGCGGGATGAGCCCCTTGCGAGGCGGCCAGCGCATCCGCCTGCTTCACGGGATGCAGCTTCGCGCGCCAGAACGGGTTCCACAGGTTGGGAGGCTCGCCATACTCCTCGTCGACGTCTCCGACGCCGCGAACCCGTGGCTTGTGGAAGTAGACGAGCCCACCGGCGAACGCGGCCATCCGTCCCTGGGTCGCCGCATCTCCCGGAGACTTCCAGGTGGTGAACTGGACCGGGCCCGGAAGCTCGGCCCGGAAGTCGAAGTCCCAGGGCATCCGCGCCTCGGCCATCGAGCCCACCGCGCGCTCCCGCACCGGACGGCTGATGAGCGTCAGCGTGCGCGGCATGTTCCAGAGCTCCACGTCCCGCCCCAGCCGGGCGAGCCGGAAGCGCATGTGCCCTCGGTAGTAACCGCGTTGCAGGTTCCGCCCACACCCAGGGCCCGTGCAGTCGCCGAGCTTCTCGCCATGCCCGTTCACCATCGCGAGGTCCCCGTGGAAGATGTGATGACTGTGGCTGTCATCCTTGCGCCCAGGCTCGTGGTCGTGAGGGTCCGACCACACGCCATTGCGTCCGGGGATGATGCGCGTCGTGTGCGCGAAGACCTGCCCCGAGCGGAGCGTGAAGGAGCTCCTCACGCTGCCATGGTCCTCGGCCGCCAGTCCGTCGCCGTCTCCCAGCTCTCCGCCCGGACCGTGTCGGGCCTGATGCGCCCGCGCGCTGAGCTGCCGGCCGCCCTGGGGCAGCACCGCGCTGTAGGTGAACGGGAAGCGCTCGTTGATGGCGGGCCCCGACACGTTCTCCAGTCCCGGGTCTCCCCCTGCCCCGCCGTCGAGCACCGACACATAGCGCGCGGTGCCGTGGTTGATGAGCGTGGTCTCCACCCGGGCCTCACGGCCCGCGGCGTGCCTCGCGCCCCGCTCCAGCCGGAGGAGGTTGCGGTCCTTGTCCGCCTCGGTGGGAGTCGCGCCTCCGAACTTGTAGCCCCGCCGCGTGATGAAGCCAGGATGACGCGTGGACGAGAGGACCTCGTCGTAGTCGCGATGCCGCTCCAGCGTCATCCCGTTGTCCAGGGCGCGCTGGTAGTAGCCCAGCGAGACGCGCCCCGCGCTCTCCTCCGCGGTGAGCTCGGGCGCCGTCAGGTGCACCATCAGCTGTGGCAGTGAATCCTGCGCCGGGGGGCGCTCATACATCTTCTCCTGCCGCCGCGAGCCGTGCGGCATCGACGTGTTGACCCGCAGCAGCTCACGCTCCGCCCCCGCGCCCCCCTCGACCAGGACGGCATCCGCCTCCCGTCCCGTCATCATCATCCGCAGCTGCGCATCGACCGTGAGCTGCCGCGAGCGCAGGTACTGCACCTTCTTGAAGTGGTCTCTCGAGCCCTCGATCATCCGCAGACAGCTGTTGCTGTTGTCCTTCTGGTGCCATTCCTCGTGGAACCAGATGGCGCCTCGTCGGGCGTGGTCGGATGCGTCCAGGCACGTCCGGCCCTCGACGCAGTCCTTGTCCACGCGGCACACCGTGCGCCCCTTCACCTTCGAGCACATGCGCGGCTGCTTGAACGCGGCCTTCGGGTCGAAGGAGCTCAGCCAGTAGAGGTCTCGAATCCGCCGCGCGATGTCCTGCCCCTCGCACGCCGCCTTCCCCCCCGCGCGGCACCGAGGCCCCATCTGCCGGGCGATGTTCTCGAAGTTCCACCCCGTGGCCCCCAGCATGTCCTCGTAGAAGGACAGGTAGCTCTGGTGCGCGTGGACGGAGAGGATGCTCACGTGGTGGGCGACCAGCGCGCGGTTGCTCCAGGCGTAGAAGTTGAACGCGCGAGCCTCCGCCACCGCGAGGCTGTAGGCCGTGGAGTCCGCCAGCGCCTGGAGCTGGGTCTTCCGCCGAATCCTCGCGCCGAGGGCGAAGGTGAGGAACGTCGTCATCACCACCACCAGCATCAACAGCACCACCAACACCAGGGACTGGCCCCGCGCGGACCCGCGAGCACGAGCGCTCATTCGCATACGCCCTCCAGCGGAGCGCCGGGCAGCGGGTCACTCATCATCCGCAGCGACCAGGTGGAGACCAGCGGCACCGTGAAGTACCCCTGGTCGATGGCCTGGCTCGCGAGGACCCAGTCCGGACTCGTCTCCGACGCACGCCTCACCCTCCCCGCCGTGCGCCGCACCGGAGTGAGGGGGTCCGCCCCCAGCGCCCACGCGCGGCCCGTCTGCGAGGCCAGCCACACCCGGCTGACAATCCACCCCGCGAAGGGGATGCGGAGCTCGTGGAAGTAGGCCAGCCGCACATGGGCCTTCAGCGTCCGCTCCTCGGGCCCCAGCTGCGCGTCGAATGGAACGCCCGGCCGGAACCCACTCAGCCGGTAGTGGATCCGCACGAGCGGGATGGGACCCGCGCCCTGGAACGCGAACGCCAGGGGCCTGTTCTCTCGCAACACCTGGCGCGCCACGCGGATGAACTTCTGGGGAGGTGCGCCGTCCGCGCCCGTCCTGCTCAGCGACGGAATCAACGCCAGCACCGCCGCGCGCACCATGGGCTCGCAATCCAACCGGTACACACTGGCGGCCCGCGCGACCTTGAACGCGGCGTACTCATTCAACAGCCGCGCCTGATGCGACAGCGCCAGTTGCAGCGCGCCGAGCAGCAGGAACACCGTCAGCGGCAAGACGAGCGCGCTCTCCACCGCGGCCTGTCCGCGCTGCCGCGCCTCACCCCTCCTGCTTCGGCGCATGCGGGAGCCCCCACCAACGCCAGGAGAATTCCTGGATTCTTCGCAGGGAACACGCGCCCCCTCGGGTTTCTTGCCGGAACGGAAGTCCGCGCCCCACTTCCCGAGGGTTTGCGGGTGAGTCCCTGAGCGTCTTTCCTCTCCGAAGTCCCTCGGCTAGGGTGCGCCGCCCTTCATCCCCAGGTTCAGAGGAGAACAGTAGATGGCCAGGACCTCCCAGGAGCAGACCCAGGAGCGGCAGACGTTCCTGCTCAACCTCTTCCGCCAGCAGCCGGACATCAGCAGCAAGGATGCACTGGACGCCTTCAAGTCGAAGTTCGGGGCGACCATCAACATGAAGACCTTCAACCAGCTCCGCGCGGAGGCCGAGGAGGAAGTCGAGGCCGCCGCCTCCGCCGCCCCCATCGCCGAGGAGCCCGAGGTGGAGACCGAGACCGCCGCGGAGCCCACCGCCGAGACCACGGCCGCGCAGCTCCAGGCCGCCGCGAACACCGAGGCCGCCTCCGCCTCCGCGCCCGCCAAGAAGCCGAAGGCCAAGGGCAACGGCCCCAAGAACGTCTTCGTGGACGCGCCCAAGGAGCACCTGACGTTCCTCGAGAGCATCGTGCAGCAGCTCCAGGAGGCCGGTGCCGCCAACGTCCGCATCGACCACGCCACGGACCGCTGGATGGTCCTCGTGGTGGACAGCAAGTAGTCCCCCTCGCCGGGCTCCACCTCCTCGTGGGGCCCGGCGCGCGCGGCATTCCGCTCACCCGCGCAGCAGCACCAGCGCTCGCTGGAAGTCCTCCGGCGGCTCCGCCCTCACCTTGACCTGCTGCTGTGTCAGGGGACTGGGAATCTCCAGCTCGAACGCATGCAGCGCCTGCCGGCCCAGCGCCTTCGCCGCGGGATGCTCGCGAGCCGCGTCCGTCCCGTACAGCGAGTCCCCCAGCACCGGGAAGCCCGCCTCGGAGAGCTGCACGCGAATCTGATGCGTGCGCCCCGTGTCCAGGTCCACCTCCAGCAGCGCGGCGCCGGGGAGCCGCTCCTTCACCTGGAAGGACAGCGCGGCCCGCCGCGCGGAGGGGATTCGCGTGGTGAAGCAGCGGGGGTTGTTCGGGTCTCTCGCATACGGCCCCTCCAGCCGCCCCGTCTCCGGAGGACTCCCCAGCACCAGCGTCCAGTAGCGCTTGTCCACGCGCTTCTCCTGAAACGCTCGCAGCAGCGCCGCCGCCGCGTCGTCCGTGCGCGCGAAAGCCAGACAGCCGCTCGTCTCCCGGTCCAACCGGTGCACGATGCCCGGCATCGCCTGCCCCTCCACGTCGAACGGAGGCCGCTGCACCGCGAGCAGGTCCGCCACGGAGGCGTCGCGCCCCTCGCGCTCCACGACGAGGCCCGGCGGCTTGTCCACGATGACCAACGCCGCGTCGTCATGGAGCACCACCAGCCGAGGCCCCTCCACGGACGACGGGATGGACGTCGCCTTGGGCCGGGGCAGCTCGATTTCGAGCAGCTCGCCCCCCCACAGCTTCCGGGTGGGCTGGCACTTCTTGCCGCGGATGCGCACACCGCCCGACTCGATGAGCGCCCGGGCACGCTCCAGCGAGAAGCCGGGAACCTGCTTCGAGATGAAGCGATCCAACCGCTCGCCAGCGACTTCTCGGGGCACGGGGACAATCCGCTGCGTCATGAGCCTGTCCGTCCCTCATGTGGCGCACGGAGTCAACGCCGACGTCGCGCCCCCCTTCTCCCCTCGGCGACACCCTCCGACACATCGGCTTCGTGACTCATGATGTAACAGGCTGGGTCTCAGCTGACCGGCACTCAATGTCAGATGCCAGAGTATTGACTTCCCAACACTGGGCGTATGACAGTGCTTTCTCCGGGCTCGCAACGGGTCCGTCCAGAGGGGGAGTTCATGAACGTATTACAGGGCCGTCGCATGGCTCGTCTGGCCATGCTCGCCGGATGCTTGTCTTTGTTGCCGGGCTGTCCGTGGATTGTCAAACCGCAAACCAAGCCGAAGACGCTCGAAGAGAAGCGCGCCTCCGTGGTCGCGGCCTTCGAGCAGCGCAAGAACCATGAGGACTTCGTGCGCCTGGACCTGGCGAACGACGACCACTACGAATACGCGCTGCATCGGCTCCAGCAGGCGGCGGCCGCCGAGGCGGCATCCACCGAGACGACCTCGCTCCAGCAAGGCCCTCCGGTTCGCCGGGACTTCGCCCGGGCGCTGAAGACGCTGGAGAGCGCCCGCGCGAAGGCGGTGCGAGGTGGCCCCCAGCCCAAGCCCACGGACTGGAACTGCGACCACTTCCTCCACGTGCAGGACTCGCGCACGGTGAAGGGCGACAAGGGTGAGGCGTTCGACAAGGCGCAGGACAACCGGCCCGCGCTCGTCGTCAACCCCTACGCCACCTGCGCGGGCGGCTCCCACCACGTCTTCACGGATGTCGTGGCCTACGACAGCGACCTGTCCGGCAAGAAGCAGACGGTGCTGGCCAAGAGCGCGAACGAGGAGAGCGACGACGGCAAGACGTTCGACGACACCCAGCTGGTGGTGCGCGCGCCCATGGAGGCCAACCGCAAGGTCGTCATCGAGTCGCTGATGGTGGCGCGCAACGACAAGACGGACGAGGAGCACGTCTCCTTCTCCAGCCTGGACACGACGCTGGCGCCCGAGGCCGCCACCTTCACGCTGGACCACCCGCGCTTCGCGACCCCGGGGCCCCGGACCGACATCAACCTCACCACCTGCCAGCTCCGCGGCGGCGCGGACTGCGACTACGCCATGGTGCTGAACGCCTCCGGCACGCTGGCCCCGTACCCCCAGACGCCCACGGGCCTGGCGCTCAAGAAGACCAGCAACCCGTGGACGGGAGACCCCACGGCCTACTTCGCCTTCAAGCCGGGCACGGCGTTCGACACCAACCAGATCTACGTGCCCACGCAGGGCACGTTCGACGCGGGCGCCATGTCCGCGCCGTGCACCATCCAGGCGATGAAGAAGGACCCCATGACGACCCGGCTCCGCCTCATCAAGACGGACACGGGCGGCACGTGTACGACGACGGCGGACCTGTCCGATGCCTTCCCCGTGGGTGGCAAGACGACGACCATCCAGCAACTGGTCAACGTCTCCATGAACACCACCGCGTCGGGCGGCACCGGCTGCACGATGGAGAAGATCGTCAACGAGACGGTGGTCCTCTCCATGACGCTCTACGCGATGGCCAACTGCGGCGGCACCACGGCGGTTCCGCGCGCCCTCACCTTCACCAGCGCCGCGTTGCCCACCAACCCCTTCAAGCTCAACGTCCTCAACAGCTGCATGGCGGAGGGCACCCGCATCACGATGGCCGACGGCACCCTGGCCCCCATCGAGACCCTGCGCGTGGGCGACAAGGTGCGGGCGAACGCCAAGGGCCGCGTGCTCACCGTCCAGGACTTCATCTTCGGCCGCGAGCCCAAGCCGCTCGTGCGCCTGCGCGACGACCAGGGCCACGACGTGCGCCTGACGGAGCAGCACCCGGTGCTCCTGTCCTCGGGCCTGGTCATCGCGGCCGACAAGGTGCAGGTGAAGGACACGGTGCTCACCCAGAAGGGCACGGCCACCATCACCTCCACCGAGCGCGTGCCGTATGACGGCAAGGTCTACAACCTGAAGCTGGGCACGCCCGAGGAGCTGGCGTCGCTGAGCCCCAACGAGCGGACCCTGTTCGCCGACGGCGTGCTCGTGGGCGACGACACCATGCAGCGGGAGCTGTCCTCGCCGCGCCGCGCGGCCGTGGACCCCTCGGCCCGCCCGTAGCGGGAAGCCCCCATGTGCCCGCTGGCGGCGACAGGCCAGCGGGCACGGGCTTCAGAAGCGCGCGACCACCCTCAACGCGAAGCGCACGAAGCTCGCGTCGAGGGGTTCGTTGAGCATGAGCCGCTGCCACACGAGCCCGGAGAGCACGTTGACCAGCACCTCTCGGTCGGCGGGGCGGCGGTCGGAGAGGCAGGCCCGGAGCTCATCGCCCCGGGGTCGCACCAGCTGGGCGACGAGCCGCCGGTGCAGGTCCTCGTCGAACTGGGCCTCCGCCATCAGCGCCCGCAACACGGGCGCGGCCTCCGAGGCACCCCGGCAGAACTCCACCAGCGTCGACGACAGCGAGGGCTTGCGGAGGCTCGAGCGAGGCGCCTGCCGCACCCACTCCGAGAAGGCATCGAGCACCAACGCCCCCTTGCCCGGCCACCAGCGGTAGAGGGTCTGCTTCCCCGCACCCGCCCGCTTCGCCACCTCCCCGGTGGTCACCTCCGCGTAGCCCTTCTCGAGGACCAGTTCCTGAGCGGCTGTGAGTATCGCCCGGCGCACCTTCTCGTCCCTCGGTCGGCCCACACGCATGACCTTGTCTTTACGAGACTCGCTGTCTCGGAACAAACCTAATTTCGAGACCGGGCGTTCCGGAATTGCGTAACGCAGTGCGCACCTGCGTAAGCGTCGCGCGTTGACGTGAAAATCAGCGGCGTGTACCACTCGCCACCACCATGGCAGATAAATCGGGTCCTTCGCGCCGTCTGGACAAGGTGGTGCTGAACGCAACCGGTGGGCAGAACGGCGGCCAGTCGGCCTCGGCGTCCTCCGGAGACACGCGCTTCACTCCCCCCGTCGCACCGGAGTCCACCGAGGTGGAGTCCCTGGAAGGTTGGGGCTTCGCGGACACGCGCTTCGTGGTGCAACCCGATGGCAGCACGGTGCTGACGGGGACTCGCTACAACATCAGCAACGTCGCGCTGCCGGACCTGATGCCCTGGTTCGCCGCGAAGCTCGCCTCCCCGCTGAGCTACGAGAACCGCAACGAGCCGCACTACCCGCCCCAGATTCCCGAGGCGAAGAAGAACGAGCAGTTGGTGGCGGCGCTGCGCGAGTTCCTCGAGGACGAGCAGCTCACGGACGACCCCAAGGAGCGCCTGCGCCGGGGCCATGGCCACACGGGTGGGGAGATCTGGGCCATCCGCTACACGAAGCTGGACCGGGTGCCGGACCTCGTCGTGTTCCCCCGGAGCCACGAGGAGGTGGTGCGCCTGGTGGAGGTCGCCATGAAGCACGGCGCCTGCGTCATCCCCTTCGGCGGCGGCACCAACGTGACGGAGGCGCTGCGGATTCCGCTCTCGGAGGCGCGCCTGGTCATCGCCGTGGACATGCGGCAGATGAACCGCATCCTGTGGATTGACCCCGTCAACCGCATGGCCTGCATCGAGGCGGGCGCCACCGGGCGTCACCTGATGAGCGAGCTGGCGAAGTTCGGCCTCACCATGGGCCATGAGCCCGACAGCCTCGAGTTCTCCACGCTCGGCGGGTGGATTGCCACCAACGCCAGCGGCATGAAGAAGAACCGCTACGGCAACATCGAGGACCTGGTGCTCGACATGCAGGTCGTCACCGCGCAGGGCATCGTCGAGCGCCCGCGGCAGGCGCCTCGGGAGAGCGTGGGGGTCAACCCGCGCCAGTACATGTTCGGCAGCGAAGGGAACTTCGGCATCATCACCACGGCGGTGGTGAAGCTGTTCCCCGTGCCCGAGGTCCAGCGCTACGGCTCGGTCCTCTTCCCCGACCTCAAGACGGGCCTCTCCTTCCTCTACGAGCTGCAGAAGTCGGGCGCGGTGCCCGCCAGCGTCCGGGTGATGGACAACACCCAGTTCCACTTCGGCCAGGCGCTCAAGCCGGCGAAGCACGGGCTCGCTGCCAAGCTGAAGAGCGAGGTCGAGAAGATGGTGGTGACCAAGCTCAAGGGCTACGACCCGTACAAGCTCGCCGTGGCGACGGTCGTCTTCGAGGGCTCCCGCGAAGAGGTCGCGTTCCAGGAGAAGACGCTGTACCGCATCGCCGCGGAGCACGGCGGCATGAAGGGCGGCGGGGCCAACGGGGAGCGTGGCTACCAGCTCACGTTCGGCATCGCCTACATCCGCGACCTCACGTTCGAGCACTGGGCCATCGCGGAGAGCTTCGAGACGAGCGTGCCGTGGAGCCTGGCCATGGAGCTCTATGAGCGCGTGCAGCGCCGCGTGGAGAAGGAGCACGCGGCGATGAAGCTGCCGGGCAAGGTGTTCTTCACCGGCCGCCTCACGCAGGTCTACCAGACGGGCGTGGTCATCTACTTCTACCTGGGCTTCTACGCGAAGGGCGTGAAGGACCCGGTGGGGGCCTACGCGGCGCTGGAGCACGCGGCGCGCGAGGAGATTCTCGCCGCGGGCGGCTCGCTCTCGCATCACCACGGCATCGGCAAGATTCGCCGCGACTTCCTCCCGGAGGTCTATTCGGAGGGCGCGCTGGCGCTCAACCGCAAGGTGAAGGCGGCCATCGACCCGGACAACGTCTTCGGCGCGTCGAACAGCGGCATCAACGGCCCCATCGCGCTCACTCCCGACGAGGAGGCGCACTGATGTCTCGCCATGTGTTTCTCACCGGGGTCACCGGCTTCGTCGGCAAGGTGGTGCTGGAGGCGCTGCTCGTCCGGGGCGTCGAGCGCGTCACCGTGCTGGTGCGCGAGTCGAAGGACCGCCAGGGGCGCGTGCAGTCGGCCGAGGAGCGCTTCACGAAGGTGGCGCAGGCCGCGTGCTTCTCGCACCTGCCTCCGGGGTGGACGAACCGCGTCGACGTGGTGAGCGGCGACCTGGAGAACCCGGACTGCGGCCTGTCCGCCGCCGATGCGAGCAAGGTGCGCCAGGGCGTCACCCACGTCGTGCACTGCGCGGCGAGCGTGGAGTTCGACCTGCCGCTCGCGCAGGCGACGTCCGCGAACATCAAGAGCGCGCTCTCCGTGCTGGAGCTGGCGCGCACGTGCCCGAAGCTCGTGGGCATGGTCGACGTGTCCACGGCCTACGTCACCGTGTGGCGGCCCGGGCCCATCGAGGAGCAACTGGCGCACCTGCCCAAGCCCGCGGAGGAGCTCTACGCGGCCTTCCAGGTGGCGCAGGGGGATGGCCGCGAGTGGATGGAGCTCACGGGCCACCCCAATACGTACACGCTCACCAAGAGCGTCGCCGAGCACCTCATCTGCGAGCGCCGCGGGAATGTGCCCGTCGTCATCGTCCGGCCCAGCATCGTGTCGGCGTCCCACCGCACGCCCTTCCCGGCGTGGCTGGACAGCCCGGCGGCGCTCGCCGGGTGCCTGCTGTACAGCGGCCTGGGCGTGGTGCGGGCGTTCAATGCCGACCCGTCCGTGCGCCTCGACGTGGTCCCCGTGGACGTGGTGGCGAGCGAGGTCGTCCGCTCGGTGTTCGGCCCCATGCCTCGCCCTGGCGAGGCGGTACCCATCGTCCACGCCACCATGGGGATTCAGCGCGCGCTGCGCATCGACATGGCGGCGGCGTCGACCATCGAGTGGTTCAAGCACCGCCCGGGGGTGGTGAAGACGCCGGACATGTTCGTGGGCCGCAAGGACCACGGCTTCGACGGCGTCGACTTCCTGCGCCGGGAGCTGCCCGTGCAGTTGCAGAAGGCCGCGCTCAAGCTGCTGGGCCAGAAGAAGGCCCACCGCCGCCTCACGCGCGCCGACGAGAAGGTGCAGTACCTGAACGAGGGCTTCTCGTACTTCACCCACCACACGTTCGACTTCGTGCGAAGCACGCCGCTCGAGGTGCCCGGCTTCGAGCCGCGCGAGTACGTGCGCGTGGTGAACCAGGGGCTCTACCGGCACCTGCTGTCGCGCGACGAGACGCAGGTGTCCTTCGCGGGGCCCAAGCACGATGACGCGCGGGACGACCGGACGTGGCTGCTGCAGCGCCCGACGAACAACACGACGCTCAAGGTGTTCGGCTACTCGCTGCGCAAGACGTTCCGCCACTGCACGAGCGACGTGACGTTCGACCGGCCGTCCTTCGAGCACGCGGTGGCGCAGGTGCCTCCGGACGCGCTGGTGGTGCTGGCGCCCACGCATCGCAGCTACTTCGACTTCCTGCTGGCCAGCTATCTGTGCTTCCAGCACCCGGACCTGGGCATCTCGATGCCGCACATCGCGGCGGCGGAGGAGTTCGGCCGCATTCCGGTGGTGGGGCCGATTCTTCGGGACTCGCAGGCGTTCTTCATCAAGCGCGGCGTGGGCAAGGAAGTGCCGGAGCTGGGCGAGGAGCTTCGCCGGCTCACCGAGAAGAACGCGTCGCTCATGTTCTTCATCGAGGGCCAGCGCAGCCGGGCTCGGCTGATGCTGCCGCCGAAGCGGGGGCTCTTGCGCGCGCTGCAGAACACGGGGCGCCGGTTCGCCGTGCTGCCCGTCGCCATCTCGTATGACCGACTCCCCGAGGAGGCCTCGCTCGCGAAGGAGCTTGCGGGCGAGCCGCGTCCGAAGATGACGCTCACGGGGGTGATGTCGTGGCTGTCGAAGCTGGCGCGCGGCAAGGTGCAGCTGGGCCGGGTGCACCTGGCCTGTGGCGCGCCGCAGCTGCTCGAGCGGACCACGGACGTGCGGACGCTGAGCCACACGCTGATGGCGGAGCTTCAGCGGCACACCTCGGTGAGCAGCTTCCACCTGCGGGCGTTCCTCGCCGAGCACTCGATTCCGGGGGTCGACGAGACGTGGCTGCGGGAGGCGATCGAGCGCCGGGGTGGACGCGTGGTGACGAGCGACCTGCCGGTGCCGTCTCCGTTGACGCCTTCGCTGTCGTATTCGCTGCGCAACCAGTGGCAACACTGGTTCGCGGGGGACGTGCTGGCGCGGCAGCCGGGCAACGTGGCGCTGGAGGACCACCTGTCGCGCTACCGCTGGTGCTCGACGCCGCTGGCCGAGTGCGAGGATGCGCGCGTGGACGCGGTGGTGGAGGCGCTCTACGCGCCGGTGGTGCGGGACTACCGCGAGGTGACGAAGGTGCGTGCGCCGGGTGAGCTGAAGGCCGTGGAGGTGGCGCATCGACCGCACCTCGACGGGGTGGTCCAGGCGCTGGTGTCGCGCGACATCGTGAAGCCCACGGATGATGGCTTCGAGTGGGGCGAGAACGCGACGCAGCTCTCCGGGTTCCATGAGGCGTGTGCCTGGCGCGGCGAGGTCGAGCGATGAAGACCCTGGTCACGGGAGCCAGCGGGTTTCTGGGTCGCAACCTGCTCGAGCTGCTGGGAGACGACGCGGTGGCGCTGGTGCGCACGCCGCTGGAGATGAAGGTGCCGCAGGTGAAGGGCACGCCGCTGGAGCCCGACGCGTGGTTGTCGGAGGCGAAGGGCGTGAAGGTGTTGGTGCACTCGGCGGGGATGGTGCATCACAGCCGGAAGCACTCCGAGGAGATGGTGCGCTTCAACATCGACAGCTCGCTGGCGATGGTCCGGGCGGCGAAGGCGCTGGATGCGCGGCTGGTGTTGGTGTCGACGTCGGGGACGGTGGGGTGCTTCGAGCACGCCACCATCGAGGCGGATGAGCACTCGCTCTACGCGGAGGCCCTGGTGGGCCGCTGGCCGTACTACCTGTCGAAGATTCGGGCCGAGGAGCAGTCGCGGAAGCTGGCGCGGCAGCTCGGCGTGGAGATGACGGTGGTGCGGCCTCCCGTGCTGTTGGGACCGGGCGACACGTTGGGGCGTTCGACGACGAACGTGGCGCGCGTGCTGAATGGCCGGCTGCCGTTCATTCCGGCGGGCGGCATCGCGTTCACGGACGTGCGGGACGTGGCGCAGGCGCTGGCGAACTTGTCGAAGAAGGCGACGTGGCGGGACACGTACCACCTGCCAGGGACGGCGCTGTCGCTGAGGACCTTCTTCGAGCGCGTGGGTGAGGTCGCCGGGATTCCGGTGGTGCAGCCCGATGTGCCGACGTTCGTGGTGAAGGGGCTCGCGGCGTTGGGCTCGCGAGTGCCCATCAAGAAGCTGCCGGACCCCGTGGTGCTCGAGATGTCGATGTGCCACTGGGGGTTCAAGACGCTGTGGAGCCACGAGGAGCTCGACTATCGCCCTCGGGGACACCGGCAGACGTTGAGCGACACGGTGGCGTGGCTGCGCGCGACGCAGGCTCGCCACTGAAGTGCCAGGGTGGAGGGGTTCGAGGTAGAACCCCTTTCATGAGCCTGCGCGCCCGCCTCCTCGTTGGTGTCGTGTTGCTGGTGGCCTCCGGCTGTGCGGGGGCCCAGCGAGTCCCATCGGCCGAGGATGCGGCGCTGGCGCGGGTTGCGTCCATTCACGGAGGCGCGGGCCCCTGGGCGGTGGCGGGGTATCGGATGGGGGCGCATGCCCTCCGGGAGTTGGGGCTGCCGGTGGGGAGCTTCGACCTGGAGGTCGTGCATCACAGCCCGGCGAAGGTTCAGTACACGTGTGTCGCGGACGGAGCCGCGGCGGCCACGGGGGCGAGCCTAGGAAAGCTCAATCTCGCGCTCGCGAGCACGGCCACGTCCGCCGAGGTCTTCACGACGTTCCGCCATCGCGCGACGGGGAAGACCATCACTCTCAAGCCCACGGCGGCCTTCGCGACGCGGTACCTCAACGTGCCGCGCAAGGAATTGGCTGCGGCCGGGCGGGAAGTGATGACACTCACGGATGCCGAAGTGTTCGAGGCCGTTGGACCACGGTAGAAGGTTGCATCAATCCGATTCCATGAGCCGGGCTCGCGTCAGAACGACTTCATACTCTTGACGAGATGAACTCCTCCAGAGCCTCAGTCGGACCGGGGTACCAACTTCACCTCGAATCCTCGCGCCCACTGAGGAGGCTTCCTCCCATTCCGCGGCCGCGCCATCCACTGCGAGCATGGCATCTCCAGCAGCAAGTCCACCGCGCTCTGCTGGGCTCCCGTCAAGAACGCCGCTGATTGTCAGTCGCTGTACCCCACCAACAGAAGTCTGCTCACTCGCCCAGACAATTCCTACGCCACCAAATTCGACACCGGGAGCCGCGTCTTTTCTTAGCGGACTCAATGCGATTCGCAGCGGTCCACTCCAGGATGCAGGCTCCCGAACAACCCATGACCGATAACCACTCGAACTGGCCCAGAGCGCATCCTCCGTCACCGTCAGTCTAAAGCTCCCGTCGGCAGCGGTCTCAACAACTCCTGGTGTTCCTAAAGATGAAACCTCATCGACCGCATCTGCCCACAGGCCCTGATGCCTTGGTTCATGCTCCGAAATCCGAGCCCCCGCGAGAGGCTGTCCCGTCTCCAGGTCTGTCACGATGCCTTGCAACAAGTGTCCAGCCGTCAGCGAAATCGTAAGTTGCGTTCTCTCACCAGCCGCCACCTTCACTGTTGACCGAACGCTCCTTTGAAATCCATCAGCCAGAATCCGAAGCCGATAGACACCAGCAGGCAAGTTGGAGATCTCGAAACGCCCCCGAGCATCGTGAACAATCCCCCGGTGCCTCAGGCTATCTCGAATCCTACCTCTCGCGAACTCCCCTTCCCTCCAGTATTTCTCAATCAAATACGAGAACCCGGAAACAGCCTCACCAGTCAACTCAGAGACCACTCTCCCTGAGATTTGACCTGCCGGCGGCAGTCGCAGCCGAACGTCTCGCGCCCCTGCCTTCACAGTCTTCATCGACTCAGGATCTTTGGAAACGAAGACATCATATTCGTCCTCCTCAAGTGGACCTATCAAGAAACTGCCATCGTCATCGGTCACTGTCTCTTGACGGGGCTCCATCTCCAGGGCGCTGAGAAGGATGCCCATATCGACCCCTCCGTCATCAACTGGAGCAACATCTCCCATAATCTTCGTACGCCGGAATTCGGCGTCCGTTGCACTGACCTGAACTCCGGCAACAGGATGCCCCGCAGAATCAAGCACATGGCCTTCGACATACTTCAATTCAGCCTGAGCAGCGTCAGCGTCCAAGTCCATCACAAAGGGACACTCTGAAGCAATACACAGACAATGAATCCCGGAAAAAGTACCGTTCAACTCAGCCTGAAGAAGAGCATCCGGCACGAACGGGATCTTGAACTGTCCGTCGAGATTTGACTCGACCGATTCGGGAACCCCACTGCTCGGGTCCCACCGTCCCGTGGTCAAGAAACGGATCTTTGCGTTTGAAACGGGACGGCCGTCAACGCCGTGCACAACACCCTCACAGTACCCCAAAGACTTGAGCGCCAATACAAGCCCATCGACCACTTCCTCCTCGTCGACCGAGACAACCAGACCGGGCATACGGGCAGATGGAGCGAACGGCTGGAACCCCTCACTCACCACTCTTACAATCGAATACTCTCCGGATATCGGGGGCTCATACGAAAAGCGACCATCGACCCCACTCCGAATTGACTCAATACGACCAAGACGTTGAATCGAAATTTCGGCACCTGGGATTCCATCACCACTCTCTTCCGAGATGATGCGTCCCGTGAGCATCATCTTTGGCCGAGAAGTATGCGAGACAGTTTCTGGAGTCGGCACAGGTAGCCAGCTGGCAACTCCCGCTCGCACTTCTGCGACATGCGCCCCGGGTTGTATCTCCTGTTCACCATGGCTCGTCCCAACGCAACCAGGAGCGCTGTTCCATCCCCAAAGGACTGCGAGCATCAGCAGTACAACGCCAGCCAGCAACGACTGGCTCATCCTCCTCGACATGCGTCTCCCCTCAGGGACTATCCTTGAGTCCATTTGTTTGCAGGCTCGTAAATGAATTCTCCATTACTGGGAATACCCCGCCAGTGCGATTGACTTCCCAATCGGAATGTCAATGTCGCTAGCGATGCTGCGAGTAATCCCCCGGCCCAAGTGCAGAACACCGTGGCCTCGCGCTCTCTCCGTCAGTCCATTCGAAGGCTATGGACGCTGCGGTACTGGCCCAGTCTGCCAGGTCAATCGCTTTAGACGCCCAGGCGAGCGGATAGGTCGACCCGCCGCGAACGGCCAGATGTCCTCCGCCTCCTGCCCGTCTCATCCAGCGGAGCCTCCAGGCGCCAGTTCCCGACCTGGACGTCATCTCGAGGCCTTCAGTACATCGTCTGACTCAAGGTCATCGCGGCCCCTTCGGCTCTACACTTCCTCGAACTTCGATCCAGAGGTCTTCGCGGCTTCCATTGCGGCCTTGATATCTTCGGAGACAATCAGCCCGAGCGGCCATCCCCAGGTGCGGAAGACCTTGGTATCGCCCACCTTCGAGCGGTCAATCTTCATTCCCGCCACGCTCCGGTACTTGCCCAGCATTTCCGGACGATCATCCTCTGGCTTCCAGAGCAGAATCTCTCTCGACGCCTTGTCGTCGATGCACCGAACAGTCTTCGTGGCCACGAGCATGACGTACTGCTCCGGATAGCCTTTGACGTCGACGGGAATGAGTTGCACATCTCCCGGAGCTCGCTCCGCGAAGATGGTCGCGACCCTGACATGGACAATGGGAGTCACTCCAACGCCTGCGGTGCTGAAGTCCAGGCTCCGCCCGGGCTCCCTGATGGGAAACGTCAGCCGACCCGGAGGCTGGATAGGAGCGCCTGCCGCGAACTGCCAGATGTCCTCGACCTCCTGACCAGTCCCATCCAATGGGTCTCCGAGATACCAGTACCCTGCCCGCACATCTTCCCTGAGTTTGAAGTATCGAGTGAAGTCCGACATGATGGCCTTCCTAGCGGGCTCCCTTGCGTCGAGTCAAAAGGCTGTTGAGTTCTGTTCCTCGGGTCACGGCCTCTTTGGCGAGAGTACGAAGCTCGCCTCGGAGGGCCTTCTGGCAATCCGCCACCTTGCGACATGTCCCCAAGGCCGTTCTCAGGCGCTCAAAGACAAAGGAGTGATACTGCTCGGGGTGCGGCCCCTTGTGGCCCGAGACCCTGACGATGTTTTCGGGGTCTTTCAACTCCATCCCAGCCCTTGTGAACAGCTCCCTGAATCTGGGTGACCACGGTCCACCGCGTGCGGCGGAGATGTCGTTCTTGTTAGTGGCGATGTGGTGGCGGTGCCCACCGCCCATCCCCTGCCCCGCCATCGCCAGTGCATTGGGGGCGAGCGCGATGGTGAAGCCCTCCGCCGACACCGCGACGGAACGCACTCCCGCCAGCGCAGGAAACGAGATGCCCGCCTGGGACTCCACGGCGAGCGCCGCTTGAGCAGACCCAGGCAGCCGCCCTGCCTTCGCGACCAGCCCCGCTGTACTCCCAACAGCGGCCGTCGCCAGCACCACGAAGACACGCGCCGCGTTCTCCCCGAGCACCTCCCCATACGCCTCACCCGCCGCGCTGAGCTGCGCGAAGGTCGTGGCCCGCTCCACCTCGCGCACCAAGGTCAGCCACCCGTCCAGCAGCCGCCACACCGTATCCACCCCCAGGTAGGCAATCGCCAGGGCCGTCAGTGTCGCCGCGACACCCTTCGAGACAGGCTCCGGCAGAACCCACAGCATGAGGTACATCGTCGCGGCGGCGGTCACCGTGGCCATGACCGCTCCAGGGTCCGCCATGTCCTCCAGCGCCTCGGCCGTCTCCTCCCACACCGAATCCATCGCAATGGCAAACGCCACCGTGTACTTGCCGTCGCTGGCCAGCAACGGCCCCTCCTCCAGCAGCCGCAGGCAGTCGCCCGGCTGGTCCTTCCGTTTGCACCACTGACCGTACGCGCGCGTCAACTCATCGTCCGCATAGGACTCCAACAGGTGAGGCCCCTCCGCGTCCGCGCGACGCAGAGGCGTCAGGCGAGGTGGACGGCTCTCATAGCGATACACCCCGCTTCGAGATGGCACACCGAAGAGCTCTCGCGCCCCCTGCATCGGATTGCGGAATGGACGCACGTCCCGAGCAAGCTCCACGATGCTCTCTTCGAACTCATCGTCGTCGAGTTCGGCCGCATCCGGCTCCGCGCCCGGCTCCTCGCGCGGCGTGACCACGAAAGAGTCACGCCCGGTCTCCAGCCGGACGACTCGACTCGTCGCACAGCCGGTGATGGTCACGAGCAAGAGCAGCGGCAGCGCCCAGCGAACCCACATGAAGTGTCCCCCCAGCAGGGCCCGCGAACCTCACGGGCCATCCGCGGCAATAGCAGGGCACACCGACAATCCACGAAGCCCATCGACTTCGCAGCAGGCTCTCCATGCAGCATCCACCTCGACTGACGGTGAGGGACTCCCGCCAGCAGTCGAAGACGACTCGCCCCCCTGCTCACAATTGTCGTGGAGGCGACATGAAGCCCCACCAAACGCTTCGCCACCAACGAGGGGCTCCCGTGAAGGAGGACTCCGAGGCCACCGTGTCGCGCGGCGTGCTGGCTACTCCGCGCGCGAGTGGTGACTGACGTCAGCCCTCGGCTTCCGGGTGGCTCGGTTGACCGCGCTCCTGACGACGTTTCCTTCGCTGTCCTTGTAGATCACGTTCGTCGTCACCAGGTCCGCCGTGACGGCATACACAATCGTCGCCGTCTGGTTCCTGGCGGGATTGAGCAGGCTCCAGGTCAGCTCCCGACGAGCCGCATCCCAATGGCCTTCGAACTCACTGACCAGTCCAATCGACGAGTAATACCACCGGCGGTACACGGCCCTGCCCGTGTCATACCCGTAGAGGATGAAATACTCCTCACGCGTTGAGCCATTCGTCGCCTGGCCATCGACGCGGATGAACTGCCCGTTGAGCAACTGCTGGCCCACCGCCTGGCCCGTGAAGTGAACGCCCTGCTGGGACTGGGCGTTCGGCGCCACCTGGATATCGAGCGTCCACTCCCCCACCCACGGAGCCAGGACCTGCAACTCCGCGGGCGCCGGGTTGCCCGCGTAGGGAAGCCGAACCTCCGGAGACGGGCTTGGCGCATGCGCGGCGCAGGAGATCGCCGAGACCGCCAGCAACAAGAGACTCACGGGAAGCGTTCGAGATGGGGCAGGGCGCATGGGTGCTCAGCTCCAGGAACGCACGGCGTTGCGCGCTCCCTGTTGGATGCGGTCCCCGGAATAGTCCTCGCGCACCTCACACGCCGCTCGCGTCGCCGAACACGCGACTCACGTCGCCGAACACGCAACCCACATCGCCGAATCGAGCCCCCAGGTGTCTCACGGTCAGAAACGTCCGTGCTTGAAGCACTTCCGATTCCTGGGCGCCCCCCGTGCCGAGCCCCGACTCGCTCCGGGCTATCTCGCCTGATAGCTGTCCGAACGCCCGCCGCGGGGGCGACGCACCCTCAGATGCGGCCGCCCGACGTGGAGGCGATGCTTGGGCTTTCGCCGGATGAAACCACTCGCATCACCTCGCCGGTAGCACGTGAGGAGGCGCTCCTCATCACTCACCAGGACAATCCAGCCCCTCGCCTGCCTCGCCAACGTCGTGCCCCGGAGGTGCTCCGGCAGGTCTCGCTCCAGCACCGTGATGTGTGTGGCTCCCGCCGCCCGGATGCGCTGACCGAAGTCCAGGATGAGCTCGAGAACTTCCTTTCGCAGCACCCCCACCGCGCTGCGCTCGAGGAACGTGAAGGTGGCAGAAGAAGCACGAGAGACGGACGGACGGCACCGGGCCATGGCGGATTCCTCCTGTGGCCCTGTCCCTTTTCACGTGCCGTTCCAACCCTCCCCTCACGCGATTCCAAGGGGTTGCACCCGTCACCACCGCTCCACCGCGCGACATTTCGTCAACGCGGCGCCGACACCGTGACAGCACGACGCATCGGCCCCCAGCGAGCAACCAGCCTCGGATACAGCGCCCGGAAGCCCAAGAACCACACCCCGCCCGCGAGCAGGTCCACCGCGTAGTGGTAGCGCAGCACCAACGTCGACACGCACAGCAGCACCGCCACCGGCACCATCCACCGGAACCTCCGGGGATTCGCACGCGCGTCATGCCCCAGCAGCACCAGGGTGATGAACACATGCAGGCTCGGGAACGCGTCGTAGGTCGACGAGCCGCTCTCCACCACCAGCGCATTCAGCCGCGTCACCCACCCACCCTCGATGGGCACCGTGAACAGCTCGGGATACGCCGCCACCGGCCCCATGGCCGGGACCAGGTAGTAGCCCACGATTCCCGGCACATACGCCGAGAAGACCTGACCGAAGAACGCCTCCGCCTTCTCACGAGGCCCCACCACCGCCCAGAGCATCGCCAGGTGCAGATACACGTGGAACGAGAGATACGCCGCGCTGAACACCTCGTTCACCCACGGCACACTCCAGCGCTGAAGCCAGACCGCGGGCGTCGTCCCACCGAAGACTCGCGCGTCCACACCGAACAGCCACGCATCCCACGTCCCGAGCCCCAGCGCGGGAACCGCGTCCTTCACCGACGCATAGAAGAAGAACGTCGCGACATACGCCAGGAGCAGCCGCACCCGGAAGACCTGTGCCCAGCCATCCAGCCGCGCGAGCACCGCCACCGTCAGGATGAACAGTCCCGTCGCCCCGAGCATCCGGAACGACCCCGCCGACGCCCCCGTCTCGAACAGGAGCACTCCCGACAGCATCACCCCCAGCGCCGCCAGCAACACCTCATGGAGATACGGACGCTCAGACATCCGCGGGACGGCTCCGCCGAGCCTCTCGCATCAGCCCTCCACTGACGACGCCCCAGACGAACGAGGCATACGATGGAATGAAGGGCGCCCCCTGCGACACCAGCTCCGCCCGGAGCGCACCGTGCAGCGCCGGCAGGTTGTACCAGGGCACTCGCGGGTACAGGTGGTGCTCCAGGTGGTAGTTCTCATTGCACATGAAGAACCGCGTCACCGGGTTGGTGAGGATGGTCCGGGTCCCTCGGACGGGGTGGTCCGCATCCGCCAGGAACGTGTGCTGACTCATCCCTCGGATGTTCACCATCGTGTTGATGATGACCATCGGGATGAGCCAGCCATGCAGCAACACCTGCCACGGAACGAAGACCCCCGCGAGCACGCAGCCCGCGATGACCATCGCCACCTCGCAGCCCATCCACCGCTTCTCGGATGCCGTGCCGTGCTTCCATCCCAGGATGGGAATCATCGTGATGTACGCGGGATACCCCAAGAGCAACCGCCCCACGTGCATCAACAGCTCCAGCCACCGCCGCCCCGTGTAGTTGGCGTAGTGGTCCGGGTCCAAGCCTCCCCCCAGGTCGCGATGGTGCCGCAGGTGCAAGACCTTGTAGGCCGCGAAGTTCTGCAGCACGGGCCACGCGCACAACATGCCGCCCAACCGGTTCAGCCACGGGCGCGATGACAACCCGCCATGAACCGCCTCGTGGGTGAACAGGCTGATGCCGTGCAACGAAGCCGCCGAGAGGACGTAGAGCACCACGCGGGCGCTCCATCCCCACGGCGAGGACTCTTCTCGCGACAGCAGCACCGCCCCCCAGACCGACACACCCAGGAGCAGCACGAACGCCCCCAGCCGTGGAAGGTGGCGCGCGTCCACCCGCTCGAGCTCTCGTAGGTTCTCGGAAGAAAGGGAGAAGGGCAGCATCGGCATGGACTGTCGAAGGAAGGGGCGCCGTCGTTTTCGGCAAACCGAATCATGCCCTAGAATCCACTCCTTCGCCGGAGCCACCTCGCCCCTTGAGCACCTCGACCTTCCGCTTGAAGTTCGCCGTCGTCCGCGAGGACCCCAGGCTCGAGCAGATTCTCATCGAACGAACCCGGGCCCGAGCCCTCCTCACCGTCGCCTCGGGTGGCTGCACGCTCCTCACGCTCGCGCACGAGAACCCCTCGGTGGAGCTCGTCGGCTTCGACTTCAACCCGCGACAACTCGACCACGTGCGAGAGAAGGCCGCGAGCCTCGGCACCGCGTCGCCCGAACACCTCAACATCCAGGCGGCGGCGCCCACGGGCCTGAATCAGCGCGGAGAGTTCGAGGGACTCTTCCGCACCCTGCGCCACTTCATCGAGGAGTTCGTGGCCCCAGCCTCGGAGCTCCAGCGCTTCTTCGACCCCACCACGTCCCCTTCCGAGCGGGACACCCTGTGCACCCCCTGGTTCGCCTCCGCCTACTGGCCCGTGGCCTTCCAGCTCGCGTTCGCGGACCCGTTCCTCCACGCCATGTTCGGACCCGCCGCCACGCAACACGCGGCCCCCGGCTCCTACCCACGCTACTTCCAGGCCACCTTCGAGCGCGGCCTGCGCCGTGACGACGCCCACCGCAATCCCTATCTGCAACACGTGTTGCTCGGCGCCTACCTGCCCGAGGACTGTCCCGGGTATCTGCGCGCCACGAGCGTGCGCCCCTTCCAGCTCATCCAAGGCTCGCTGCCCGACGTGCCCGGCCTGGGCCGCTTCGACGTCATCTCCCTGTCCAACATCTTCGACTGGTCGGATGACACCCTCGTCGCTGAATGGGCCGCGCTGTTGTCGCGAGAAGCCCGCCCCGGCTGCGCCGTGCTGATGCGCCAGCTCAACAACCAGCGCGACCTGCGGCGCTTCTTCAGCCCCGCCTTCGAGTTCGACGACGCGCTGGGCACCCGGCTCCAGGCCCAGGACCGCAGCCTGTTCTACGAGCGCATCGAGGTCGGCTTCCGGCGGCCCACTCCCGCATGAACACGCCCAGCGTGCGCTACGTGGTCCTCCGGCCCGACACGCTCGGCCCGTACGTCGAGCGGCTCCGGCTGCTCGAGCGCGGAATCGAGTACCCCATCGCCGACGGCGCCGACCACTTCTTCATCGACCACGGGCCCCACTACCACCCGTTCTTCTCCTCCATGGGAGAGGCGTACTTCCTCCTCGCCCTGCGCGGAGAAGAGCTGCTGGGCTCGGTGACGGGTGTCTCGCGGCAGGTCTTCCGCGGCACCCGCTCCGCCCAGGCGCTCTACATCTGCGACCTCAAGGTGGCCCCCCACGCGCGAGGAACGGGGCTCGCCCGAAGGCTCATCCTCCAGGGGCTCACCCACCTGTTCCGCATCCCCGCCCTGCGAGGCACCCGGTTCTTCTACGGAGCCGCCATGCGCGGCGCACGCGGCGACGTCATGCACACGGTGCGCGGCTGGAATCCCCTGCGCATGGGCCGGCCCCAGAGCCGCCTCGCGCTCTACTTCGTGCCCCCGGCCCGCCTCGCCGCCCTCGACCTCACCCTCGCGCCCAAGCCCGTGCGGGGAGAAGGGCTCGTGCTCGGCCCCGCCCCGGACCGGCGGCTCGACGGCGCGGGGTGGTGCACCACCTCCGGCAGCAAGGACCTCCAGCTCCGCTCCACCCAGAAGCCCTGGCCCCTGGTCCACCTCGCGGCGCCGCCCTCCGCGTGGACCCACGGCTGGGGACACTACCTGCGCACCTGCGGCCAGGAGCTCACCCTCCACCACCCTGAGTCGCTCGCCTGCTTCGCCATCGACGAACTGCTTGCGGACCATGTCGCATGGCTACAAGCCGTGGGCCTGCCCCCGGACGCCGCGTGCACCGTCTATTCTCTCGACCTCACCCGACTTAAGGGTACCCCCGCATGGGTGCACCTTCCCTCTTCCGAAATCTGAAGCTGCGCGGACACATCGCCACCCTGAAGGCCGAGTGGAGCGCCAGCGAGTCCTCCACCTACCTGCGCGCGCTGCGCGACGGCACGTTCGAGCGCACCGACTTCATCGAGACCCAGCGCCAGTTCTTCTCCGCCGTGGCGCACTTCTCGCGGCCCATGGCCCTGCTCGCCAGCAGGCTGCCTCGGCCCGAGCTTCGCCTGCCCTTGGTGGAGAACGTCTTCGACGAGCACGGCCGAGGCACACTCGCGCACGGCCACGAGCAGACCTTCCTGGTGCTCCTGGAGCGGCTCGGCGCCTCCGTGGAGCACATCCACGACGACGCCTTCTGGCCGGAGGTCCGCAAGTTCAACGCCGCGCTGACCGGCATCGCGAGCTTCGAGCCGACCCACACCGCCCTGGCCGTGTTCGGCATCATCGAGGACCTGTTCAGCGGCATCTCGCTGGAGCTGGGGCGCGGCATCGTCGCCCGGGGCTGGCTCGCCGCGGACCAGGTGACGCACTACCCCACCCACGCGACGCTCGACGAGGAGCACGCGGACGGGTTCTACCGCCAGCTCGACGCCCCCTATGAAGCGTCCGCCACCACCGCGCGGGACATCGAGCAGGGGCTCGTGCTCGGCGGGCACCTCTTCCTCGGCCTCTACGAGGACCTGTACCGCGCCCGGCGACGCCGCCTGGGTTGAGTGCTCTTCCGCGCACTTCGCCCCACGCGCCCGCCAGGTCAGCCCCGCCCCGGCTGGCCGTGGCGCCCGGCTTGGGCTAGCACCCTCTCCATGCCCCTCCTCGCACTCGTCCGTCATGGTCAGTCGCTGTGGAACCACGAGAACCGCTTCACGGGCCTCGTGGACGTGCCCCTCACCGACAAAGGCCGAGAAGAGGCGCGGCTCGCCGCGCGGGCGCTCCAGGGCCTCACGTTCGACGTCGCCTATACGTCCGCGCTCATCCGCGCGCAGGAGACGCTCGACATCATCCTCAAGGCCCTGCGCCAGCACCCGCCCATCATCCGGGATGCCGCCCTCAACGAGCGCGGCTACGGCGACCTCCAGGGGCTCAACAAGGCGGATGCGGCCCAGCGCTTCGGCGACGAGCAGGTGAAGCTCTGGCGGCGCTCCTACGACGTCCGCCCCCCGAATGGCGAGTCCCTGGAGATGACCGCCCAGCGCGTGCTGCCCTTCTACGACCGGGCCATCAGCGGCGACATCCGCCTGGGGAAGAACGTCCTCGTCGTGGCCCATGGGAACTCGAATCGCTCCCTGGTGATGAAGCTGGACCGGCTCTCCGGGGAGCAGGTGGTGGGGCTGGAGCTGGCGACCGGGGTCCCCCTCCTCTACGAGCTGTCCGCCGATACAGCCGTGCTGTCCAAACAGACTCTCACGCCTTGAGACAGCGAGGAGCGCCCCGAGGGAGCGACAGGGGGGGCCCTTGTTCGTGGCGGGATTGAATGCCATGAGGCACCCGCCGTCTGATGTGTCGAGTACACGAAACCAAGGACGCTCCCCCATGAAGGCCCTCGCCCTCGCAGTCGCCCTGCTGACCGCCGCTCCCTCCCTCGCGCAAGACAACAACGCGGACAAGCTCCGGGCTCCCGCCCCCACCGCGGCGACGACCGAGACCGAGGCCGCGCAGAAGAGCGAGATGACCGCCGAGGGCGCCGACGCCGCGAAGTTCCGCGCTCCCCCGCCGGGCCGCCCGATGCCGAACTACCCGGGCTACGAGCCGGGCTCCGGCCCGAACTACCCCTACCCGCCGAACCACACGGGCACGCTGGTGGTCCTCAGCCGCGAGGAGCTGACCGAGCGCCTGGAGCGGATGGAGGAGCTGCTCGAGTACCTGGACGAGCGCGCGGACCGCAACACCCGCACCCGGCTGCGTCGCGCGCAGGAGACCCTGAACACCCTGATGCGTCAGGTCTCCGAGGCGCCCCTGCTCGCCACGGTGATGCCGCGTCCGCAGCCGCCCCCGCCGCCGCGCGAGCCGGTCATCCGCCCGATGTCGCAGAACGCCTTCGGGAAGCTCGATGACGCCATCGCCCGTGAGAACTTCAACGACGACAAGCTCCGCGTCCTCTACGCGGGCATCCACAACAACAACTTCCTGTGCTCGCAGGTCGCCGCGTTGCTGGAGCGCTTCCCGTTCACCAATGACAAGCTGAACGCGCTGCGCGCCCTCAAGCCGCGCATCATCGACCCGGAGAACCACTTCATCCTCATCAACCTCTTCAAGTTCTCCAGCGACAAGAAGCGCGCCCAGGAAGTCCTGTCGCAGCGCTGAAGACAGAAGACACGGATGGAAGCACCCGGGCGTCGCGGCCACCCCCGCGACGCCCGTTGTGTTTCCAGCGCTCGCGCCTCACGGCTTCGCGAGCACAACCAACAAGGCGTGCCCTTCCGCCGAGTCCACGCTGCCGTGTACGGCGGCCAGCACCTGGCCGTGTTCATCGAGCGCGAAGGCATACGGCAGCGGGTCGGAGGCAAGCCCCAGCGTCCTCGCCATCGCCCCGTCCTTGTCGAGCCAGGTGTCTTCCCCGGCGCTACACGGTCCGCGAGAAGCGCGGTCGCTCGGCCTTCGCGAGGCGCGCGTCGAACACCATCGCCACGTTGCGAACGAAGAGCTTCCCCAGGGCCGTCAGCTCGAGCTGCGTCCCCGAGCGGACGAGCAGCCCGTCCTCCTCGAACGGGCGCAGCCGCTCCAGCTCGGGCGCGAAGTCGCGGAGGCTGTCTTCGCCCAGGTCCACCCAGGCATTGCACATGAGCTGGGTGATGACACCCCGGCGCCTCCGGTCATCCTCCGTGAGCAGCAGGCCGCGCTCCGTGGCGAGCCGCCCCTGCGAAATCCGCTCGTAGTAGGCGGGCAGCGGGCGGACGTTCTGCGCATAGGCCCCGTCCACGTCGCTGATGCCCGTGCTGCCCAGCGCCACCACGTCCGAGGCCGCCTTCACCGTGTAGCCCTGGAAGTTGCGCCCCAGGCGCCGCTCCGACAGTGCGCGGGCCAGCTCATCCTCCGGCACAGCGAAGTGGTCCATGCCGATGGGCTGATAGCCCGCGCCCACGAAGGCGGACGCCGCCGCGCGGAAGAGTTCCAGCTTCACGGAGGCGCCAGGAATCGCGTCGGCCGGCATCCGCCGCTGGTGCTTGAGCACCTCCGGCATGAACGCGAACGAGTAGACGGCGAGCCGGTCCGGCCGCATCTCCAGCACGGTCTTCAGCGTCCGAGCCCAGCTCCGAGGCTCCTGATACGGCAGGCCGTAGATGAGGTCGAAGTTCACGCCCGTGAAGCCCAGCGCGCGCGCATGCTCCAGCAGGCTCCGGGTCCGCTCGGGCGTCTGGAGCCGGTTCGTCGCCTCCTGCACGCGCGAGTCGAAGTCCTGCAACCCCATGGACAGCCGGTTGAAGCCCAGCGCGCGCAGCAGCGAGAGCTGCTCCCCGGTCGTCACGGAGGGATGGACCTCGATGGCCACCTCCGCGTCGGGCATCGGCGTGAAGCGCCGCGTGAGCTCCGTCCAGAGCCGCTCGAGCTGCGGCTCCGTGAGGAACGTCGGGGTGCCTCCGCCCCAGTGAATCTGGGAGAGCCGCCGCCGAGACCCCAGCCGTTCCGCCACCAGGTCCAGCTCCATCACCAGGTGGTCCAGGTACCGGTCCGCCGCGCTGGAGTCCTTGCTGATGACCACGTTGCAGCCGCAGTACCAGCAGAGGCTGTGGCAGAACGGCAGGTGGACATAGAGCGAGAGAGGCTCCGAGGGCTCGCGCGCCCCCGCGCTCCGCAGTCGCTCGTCCAGCGATTCGGGGCCGAAGTCCCGGCGCCACTCCGGCGCGGTGGGGTAGCTCGTGTAGCGAGGCCCGGAGACGTCATACCGGCTCAGCAGCTCCGGCGAGGGACGGGGGACCCCTGGAAGTGTTTCCATGTCGCCCCCAGCCACTCCAAGCCGCGTGCCACGCGCCCCGCCTCGGCCACGCCCCAGCCCGCGCAGATTCTGCGAGGCGCCCACCAGGGCCCGCATCACTTTCGCGGGCCCCCAAGAAGTCAGCGGCCCGGGGACGGAGGGCCGAGGAAGCGGGCCTCCATCCGCTTCACCTCACGCGACGCGGAGTCCGTCACCTCGACGATGAAGGTGAAGGGCACCTCCGTCTCCCCCTGTGGCGCGAGGATGAACAGCGGCACCCGGAAGTCCTCCAGCGAGGCGAGCCGCACCTCGGCTTGAGGGATGACCGCCTGCACGGAGGCCGGGGCCTGCACGGTGAGGGTGAACGTGGAGGGCTCGGGGTTCTTGTTCACCAGGTGCAGCTCGAACTGATTGCGCACCCGTCCTTCCTCCACGAGATAGGGCATGCCCTGGAAGCGCAGCAGGTTCGCCTCGAACGGGACCCGCTTCGCGAGGCTCCACACCAGGCCCACCACGGAGGCCAGGAGCAGCGCGCCATACAGCGCCAGCCGAGGGCGCCACATCCGGCGAGGCTTGCCCGCCAGGCCGTTGAGCGAGTCGTAGCGGATGAGCCCGCGCGGACGGCCCACCCGGTCCATCACCTCGTCACACGCGTCGATGCACTGCGCACACGCCAGACACTCCATCTGCAAGCCATTGCGGATGTCGATGCCCGTGGGGCACGCGGTGACACACTTGCGGCAGTCCACGCAGTCGCCCCGCGCGGGGGCTTCCTTCGGGAGCGCCTTCAACAGCCGGCCCCGAGGCTCTCCGCGCCGCACGTCGTAGCCGACGATGAGCGAGTGGTCGTCCTGCATGGCCGACTGGAGCCGCCCATACGGGCACACCACCACGCAGAGCTGCTCACGGAACCACGCGAAGTTGAAGTACAGCGCGCCCGAGACCGCCATGGCCCAGGTGAAGGCCACCGGAGACGCCCCAGGCCCTCCGGCCACCATGGACACCAGCCCTCCCGCGGACACGAAGAGGCTGAGCGCGGCGTGCGCGATGAGCAGCGACACGCCCACGTACGCCCCATGCTTCGCCACCGCGCGAGCCACCCGGCCCGGCGTCCACGGCGCGCCCTCCAGCCGGAGCCGGCGCTCTCGAGGCCCGTCGAAGAAGCGCTCCAGCGGGCGATAGACGCCCTCCAGGAACACCGTCTGGGGACAGGCCCAGCCACACCACACGCGCCCCAGCCAGGCGGTGATGAACAACAGGCCGAACCCCGTGGCGGTAAGCAGGAAGAGCACCCGCCAGAAGTCCTGCGCGTTGTACGTGGCGCCGAAGAGGAAGAAGCGGCGGGCCTCCACGTCCAGGTGAATCGCGGGGCGCCCGCCCACCTGCACCAGGGGCAGCGCGACGTAGAGGGCGATGAGCACCGCGAACGCCACCCGTCGCCAGGTGATGAAGCGTCCCCGGACATCCGAGGGATGAATCGCCCGCCGCGAGCCATCCGCGTTGATGGAGCCGAGCTGGTCGATGCGCGGCGGGCCTTCTTGATGGGGAGCGGTCGCCATGAGCGGGTCCTCGGAGCCTTACGGCTTCTCGGCCTCTCCCTGCGGAGCCTTCCCGCCCGGCGCGTTCGTCCCCTTGAGCGTCAGCACATACGCGGTGACGGCCTTCACCCGCTCCGCGCCCAGCGTCCGCTCCCACGCGGGCATGCCCTTGGCCACCGCGCCGTCGGCCACCACCTTGTGGATGGCCATGGGCGCCGCGCCGTGCAGCCAGAAGCCGTCCGTCAGGTTGGGGCCGATGAGGCCCTGCCCCTGCGCGCCATGGCAGGCGGCGCAGTTGGCCTGGAACACGGCCTTGCCGCTGTCGAGGGACGTCGGGTCCTTCACCAGCTTCAGCAGCAGCTCATCCGACGCGGGCGTGTTGCTGGCCATGCGCTGGGCATGCTCGGCGGACTCGGCCGCGTATTCGCCCAGCTGTCCCGGGCTCAGCTCCGCGACGTGGTACCAGAACCAGTAGCCCGCCCCGAAGACGAGCGTCGTCCAGAGGAGGAACAGCCACCAGTTGGGCAGGTTGTTGTCGTGCTCCTCGATGCCGTCATAGATGTGATGAATCAGCGGCTTGTCGCTACTCATGGCCACCCTCCCCGCGCTCCGACAAAGGCATCCGCGAGAGGCCGTCGTAGTCCTGGCTCCTGCGCGCTCCGAACAGCCACGCGCAGACGCCCAGGAAGACGGCGACGAACAAGACCAGCGCGAAGAGCGGCAGCTCCTCCAGCGTCATCCCCTGGTAGAATTGCTTGTACATCAGCGGCTCCCTCCCTCGACGCCCGCCGCGGACGCGGTGGGTGCGACGTTCGACGGCGGGGGGACGTCCTGCGGCCCTCGGCCCAGGCGCTGGAGATAGGCAATCAGCGCCACCATCTCCGAGTCCCACGCCACCTTCACCCCTTGCTGCGCCAGGTCCGCGGCGATGGCCTCGCCCTGCGTCTTCTGCCGCGCCTCCGCCGAGTCCACGTCGTCGTTGGAGTACGGCACGCCCAGCTTCTGCATCAGCGTCAGCTTCTTCGGCGCGTCCTTCGCGCGGATGCGGTTCGCCGCCAGCCACGGATAGGGCGGCATGTTCGAGCCGGGGCTCGTGGCCCGCGGGTCCATCATGTGCGTGTAGTGCCAGAGGTTCGGATAGCGCCCGCCCACGCGGTGCAGGTCCGGTCCGGTGCGCTTGCTGCCCCACTGGAACGGGTGGTCGTAGATGAACTCCTCCGCGCGGGACACGTCGCCGTAGCGCTGCGTCTCCGCCACGAAGGGTCGGATCATCTGCGAGTGGCACGTGTAGCAACCCTCTCGCACGTAGAGGTCTCGGCCCTGGAGCTCCAGCGGGGAGTACGGCTTCTGCGCCTCGCCGTGCGCGGGCACCGCCTGCTGGATGAGGATGGTGGGCAGCAACTCCGCCACGCCGCCGATGAGGATGGCGATGAGCGTGAGCACGGTGAAGGCCAGGGGACGGCCCTCGATGAGCGCGAACCACGACGGCTTGCCCGCCTCGCGGTCCTTGCGCGTGACAATCCACGCGAACTCACCCAAGGCGACGATGGCGCCCATCAACACCAGCGCGCGCACCGGCTTCGCCCAGCCCAGGAACATCGTCACCGTGAGGATGGCGATGGCGAACACCAGCGGACGGCCGGTGACGACCTGCACCCAGCCCGGCACGGGCCTGCCGGGCACGGGCACCGGAGCGGCGGCTTCCTCCACCACCACCGTCGTCTCCCCGTCGACGGCCTTGCCCGAGCGCGCCGTCTTCCAGAGGTTCCACGCCATCATGCAGAAGCCCACCAGGTACATGGAGCCGCCGACGAAGCGGACGATGTACATGGGCCGGATGGCCAGCAGCGTCTCCACGAAGTTCGGGTAGAGCAGCGTCCCGTCCGCGTTCGTGGCCTGCCACATCAACCCCTGGTTGATGCCGCTGATCCACATGGACACGATGTAGAGGAGGATGCCCACCGTCCCCAGCCAGAAGTGCGCGTCCGCGGCTCGCGTCGAGTGCAGCTTCGTGCCGTACAGCCTGGGCACCAGCCAGTAGAACATGCCGGCCGCCATGAAGCCGTTCCAGCCCAGCGCGCCGCCGTGTACGTGGCCCACAATCCAGTCGGTGTAGTGCCCCAGCGCGCTCACCGCCTTGATGGACAACAGCGGCCCCTCGAAGGTGGCCATGCCGTAGAACGTCACGCCCGCGATGAGGAACTTGAGGACGGGGTCCTCGCGCAGCTTGTGCCACGCGCCCTTCAGCGTGAGCAGGCCGTTGAGCATGCCGCCCCAGGACGGCGCCCACAGCATGACGCTGAACACCATGCCCAACGACTGCGCCCAGTCCGGCAGCGCCGTGTAGAGCAGGTGGTGAGGACCCGCCCAGATGTAGATGAAGACCAGGGCCCAGAAGTGGATGATGGACAGCCGGTACGAATACACCGGCCGCTCCGCCGCCTTGGGCAGGAAGTAATACATGATGCCCAGGATGGGCGTGGTGAGGAAGAAGGCGACGGCGTTGTGGCCGTACCACCACTGCACCAGCGCGTCCTGCACACCCGAGAAGACCGAGTAGCTCTTGAAGCCATCCAGCGGCAGCGCCAGGCTGTTGACGATGTGCAGCACCGCCACCGTGACGATGGTCGCGATGTAGAACCAGATGGCGACGTAGAGGTTCTTCTCGTTGCGCTTCGCCAGCGTCCAGAAGAAGTTGATGGCGAACACCACCCAGATGACGGTGATGGCCAGGTCGATGGGCCACTCCAGCTCCGCGTACTCCTTGGAGGTGGTGATGCCCAACGGCAACGTCACCACCGCCGCGACGATGATGAGCTGCCAGCCCCAGAAGTGGATGTTCGAGAGCAGGTCCGACGCCATGCGCACCTTCAACAGGCGCTGCGTGGAGTAGTAGATGCCCGCGAACATCATGTTGCCCACGAACGCGAAGATGACCGCGTTGGTGTGCAGGGGACGAAGCCGGGAGTACGTCAGATAGGGGATGCCGAGGTTGGCTTGCCACCACGCGAGCTGGCTTGCCACCAACGCTCCCACCGCCATTCCCACGATGCCGAAGACGACGGCCGCGAAGACGAAGCGGCGGACCGTGGTGTCGTCGTAGACGATTCGCTGTTGTTGCACGGAGTCACTCCTGAGAAGTCGAAGGCGACGACGGCCCGTCGGACCGCGCCACGGAAGGGGCGCTGTCGTCCTCGAGCGGAAAGAGCGAGAGCCGGTCGGCCTGCTCATGGTCCCGGTGCCGCATGCTGTAGACGAACAGCAGCACCGAGCTGGCCACGAGCATCAGGCTCACGAAGACCTGGAGCACGAGCACGTTCATGCGGGCACCTCCGTGGGTCGCCCCACCGGTGTCGAATCCCCGTGCGGCGCCCGAGGCTCGGACAGGCTCCACACGGTGAAGAGGACCGTGGCCAGGCTGATGGCGGGCATCGCCACCGCGGCACGCAGCGGCGTCATCCACCCCGCGAGGCACACGGCGACGGCCACGGTGTTGTAGCCGATGGCCAGGTGCAGCAGCCGCCGCACCACCTGATGAAGGTGTCGGGACAGCCGCAGGGCCTCGCGCAGCGAGGAGAGTCCCTCGCCCACCAGGAAGAAGTCGCTCTTGCCCGGCATCACCGGCCGGTCGATGGCGGGCGTCCCCGCGCACAGCGCCCGCTCGAAGGCGAGGCTGTCGTTGACGCCATCCCCCAGATAGAGCGTGTCCGCCGCGCCCAGGCGCGAGACGGCGAAGGCCTTCTCCTCGGGCCGCAGGCCCCCCAGGGCCCGCCCCGCCGGCACGTCGAGCGAGGAGGCCAGCGCCTGCACCCGCGCGGGTGCGTCCCCCGAGATGAGCCACACCTCATGGCCCTCCGCCTGGAGCGCCAGGACCTCGCGCCGGGCATCCGGACGCAGGGCCTCCCGCACCGGGAACGCGGCGACAGGGGCTCCGTCGCGGAAGAGCACGGTGCCGCGAAGCCCGTCGGCGGCGGCACGCTCGGGAGTCGAGACCGCCTCGGTGGGAGTCGTTGCCTCCACGCGCATGCGCCAGTCCGCGCGCCCCAGCCGCCAGCACACACCGCCGCGCACCCACTCCATCCCATGGCCCGGGTGCTCCGTCACACGTGCGTCCGCGTCGAAGCGGGCCCCCTGCCGCGAGAGTGCCTCCGCGAGACAGCGGCTCACGGGGTGGTTGCTCCGCGCGGCCAGGTTGAAGGCGACCTCGCGCGCTTCTCCACCGAGCGACTCCAGGCCCGCGCGGTCCACGAGCTCCATCCGCCCGAGCGTCAGCGTCCCCGTCTTGTCGAACAGCACCCGCCGCACACGAGGCAGCCGGTCCAGCAGGTCCGTCGCCCGGATGAAGAAGCCCTCGCGCCGGAGCCGCGCCTGCACCAGCTCGTACGCCAGCGGCGTGGCAATCCCGATGGCGCACGGACACGTCACCACCAGCAGCGCCACCGCCACCTCGAGCGCCTTGTCGGGCCCCGACGGCCACCACAGCACCAGCCCCAGCGCGGAGACCGCGAGCACCGTCACCACCCAGCGCCGCGACACGGACTCCCAGAAGCGCGTATGCCCCGCGCCTCGGCCCGCGCCGCCTTCCGGAGGACGGCGCAGCAACGCCACCAGCGGCGAGTCCTGGAAGGACTGTCGCGCGAGTGCTCGCACCGCCTCGCGGCCCGCGTTGAAGGCCCCCGCGGGCAGCACCTCTCCCGCCAGGACTTCGCGCTCGTCGGGCTCGCCGGTCATCCAGTCCGTGGAGACGCGCGCATGCCCATCGAGCAGCTCCGCCTCCACCGGCACCAGGTCTCCCGGAGCGATGACCAGCAGGTCCCCTTGCGCCACCTGCGACACCCGCACCGTGTCCAGCCGCGCACCGGTCTGCCGGCGGACGAAGAGGCCCTCCGCGCCATCGTCCTCGAGGAGGAATCGCCGGTTGCGCTCCAGCACCCGCTGCTGAAGCCAGCGGCCCACCAGCATCAACGTGACGAAGGTGTTGAGCGTGTCGAAGTACGCCAGGTCCCCTCGCCCGCTCCGGGCCTGGACCAGCGACGTGCCGAACACCATCAGGATGCCCAGCGCGATGGGCAGGTCCAGGTGCGGCACTCCACGCCGGAGCCCCTGCCACGCCGAGCGGAAGAACGGCCACCCGCCCACCGCCACCACGAGCGTGGACAGCCCCAGGCTCAGCCAGGTGAAGAGCCCGAAGACGTCTCCATCCTCCGGCGCGAGCCCCACGTAGAAGCTCACCGAGAACAACATCACGTTCATCGAGAGCGCCACGCAGATGCCCAGGCGGATGGGCAGGTCCAGGCTCGCGGGCGCGGGGCGCTTGCGGCTGGGGCCGAAGAGATAGCCGAACGCCTCCACCGCGCGCAGGTACCCGCTCACGTCGAACGCGCCACGCCTCCACTGCATGCGCGCCTTGCCCAGCGCCGGGTCCACCGTCAGCCCCGCGCCTCCGGGCTGGCGACGAAACAGCTCATTCATCAACCAGACGCAGGCGGCGCAGTGGATGCCCTGGACGTCGAGCTCCAGCGAACACAGCGCTCCCGGCGCCGACTCCGCGCGCGCGACGAGCGGCTCCAGCCACGCGAGCCCACGACCTCGAGCAGGCTCCGCCGCGGGCGCCGTTCCTCCCGTCGCGAGGTCGTAGTAGCGGGTCAGCCCCTGCGAGACGAGCAGGCCGTGGACCGCCTCGCAGCCCGCGCAGCAGAACTCGCGCGAGGCCGCGCCTTCCGGCACGCGGCTGCCACAGTGAAGGCAGGGGGCCTCGTCGGGCCGGCTTTGCGCGGAGTCAGGCATGCAAGCCGCCACCTTGCGAACGGCATGCCTGTTGCGATGGAGCCGTGCATGTCCATCGACGTCCCCGCCCTACTCGCTTCACTGGTGCCCACGCCCACGCTGCTCACGGCGGCCGTGGGCGCACTCACCGTGGGGCTCACGGGCAGCGTGCACTGCTTCCTCATGTGTGGGCCGCTCGCGTGCGCCAGCCTCCCGTCGATACCCGGCGCCGACAGACGGCGGGCCCTGCTCGCCTATCAAGGCGCGCGGCTGGGCGCGTATGCACTCGTGGGGGGCCTGCTGGGCGCGCTGGGCGGTGGCGTCGCACGCGCGCTCGCTGTCTCCACGCGGCCCTATCTCCCCTGGTTGATGATCGCCGCACTCGTGGCATCGGCCCTGGACCTGGGAAAGCGCCTGCCTCCCCTCCCGGGGCTCGCGCGGCTGGCTCGCGGGCTGTCGCGGTGGAGCGCAAAGTTTTCGTGGACGGTTCGCGCGGGCGCAATGGGTGCGGTGACGCCCCTGCTCCCCTGCGGTCTGCTCTACGGCGTGTTCGCCGTGGCGCTCGCCAGTGGCTCGTTCGCGGGGGGCGCGCTGGTGATGGGAGCGTTCGCCGTGGGCGGGCTCCCCGCGCTGTTCGTCGCTCAGCTCCAGTGGGGCTTGTGGAGCAAGCGGCCTCGCCTCTCGCACTTCCTCCTGAAGCGGGCCATGCCCCTGACAGCGGCCGTCGTGCTCGCCGTCCGCGCGGTGGAGACATCAGGGTCGTGCCACTGACGTCCCCGTGGCACTCACTCCAACAGGCCTTGGAGCACCGCCTGGCGCATCACCTCCGCGAGCACATCCATCCCCTGCACCGTGCTCACGCGCCGGACGGAGACATCCCCCGCCGACAGCTGCGTGGAGTCTCCGACGACGAAGGGCAGCGGACGCCGACCCAGGCGGAGCAGGCGCTCGTCATGAAACGCACCGGGCGCGCGGACGCACAACATCCCCATCAGCTTCGTCATGTTCGCGATTCGCGAGGGCTGCATCTCCGCGCCGAGGCACGAGAAGTCCATCCCGTGCTCCCCCAGCAGCGCGCTCCGGCCATCGCGGGAGAAGACGTAGATGACTTGAGACGTCTCCTCGGTCTCCTGCTTCACCGTCTTCGGGCCCGTGCGCGGCAACAGCAGCCCGTGTGACGCGATGGCGAGCCCGTACGCCTTGGCGGTGTCCAGCTTGCTGGGCGCCTCCTTGTGCTCGCTGCGCGTGCGCACGGAGCTGGCGGCTCGCAGCACCGCGACCACGTCGCTCCAGGGCAGCTCCAGCGACTCACCGGCGCGCGACGTGAAGACCGCCGACGCATCTCCCAGCGTCACCCGGCGCGCCATCAACCAGTCCGCGCCCAGGCCCCGCTCATCCACCGCCAGCACCGAGAGCCCCAGGCCCCGGAGCTTCTCCACCAGCGCCTCCGCGGCCTCGGGGGCGAGCCGGGCCAACAGCGCGGGCGGCTCCGGCGCCAGCCGCATCCGAGCCTCCGCGGGAGCCATCCCCATCACCGAGGCCAAGGCCACCGCCGCCGCTTGCATGTCCGGCGGCGCTTCCACGAGCGCGACGACCTTCACGTGTCCACCTCGCTTCCGCGTTCAGCGGCAGTGGACCACGTTCCCCTCACGAGCGCGAGCGACCCGCCTGCAACCACAAGTCCTGCACCAGGGGCGCTTCCTCCGCCACCAGCGCATCCCTCGGCTCGAACACCTGGCGCAGCTCGATCTGGGAGTCGGAGCCCCCTTGCGGGTGCAGCCAGCGCCGCCCCCACTCCAGCGCCTCCTCCAAGGAGCGCACCTGAATCATCCAGAATCCAGCAATCAGTTGCTGCGTTTCCGAGAACGGCCCGTGTGTCACCGTGCGCTTGCCTTGTGAGAAATCGATGCGTGCACCGGACGCGCTGGGGTGAAGGCCCGCCGCATCCAGGAGCACGCCTGCTCGCACCAGCTCGTCATTGTAGCGGTCCATCTCCCTGACGAGGGCCTCGCTCGGCCACAGCTCTGATTCGGTGTCCCGGCTGGCCTTCAGCAGCAGCATGAATCGCATCGTCATGTCTCCTCATGGGTTCCAGAGCCACACACCCGACGCCATCCACGTGAAATCCATCGTGGCTCCAGCCTCGCGACGAACGAGACACACGAGGTTCGACACGCCTCTCTTGCGCACCCTCGCAGCCGCTATACGACCTGCGCTCCCCGAGGTCCGACCCCGTCCGCGCCGGATTTATCCGGGCATTTTCCCCGAGGGACAATCCTCAATTATTTCCATGGGTTGCGAGGCCGGAGAGGGGAAAAACAGGGGTCATGTCGATCGCCCCACGGCCATTTCGTCGCCGCATTGAAGGCGGGATCCAAACCCGCGGCGGAGTCCTCCGGAGACCCGGCCGACTCCCCTATTCCCGACGCTTCTCACAAGGAGAGACTCACATGGCCAAGCGCATTGGTTCCGCTGTCGTCGTGCTCATCGCCGGCTTGATTGTCTTCATCGCCACGCGCCCTGATTCGTTCCACATCTCCCGCACGCGGCCCATCCAGGCCTCGCCGGAAGTCGTGCACGGACTCATCAACAACTTCTCGAAGTGGCCCCAGTGGTCGCCGTACGAGAAGGTCGACCCCAACATGGAGCGCACCTATGAAGGCGCCGAGGAGGGCGTGGGCGCGGGCTACGCGTGGAAGGGGAACAAGAACATCGGCGCGGGCCGGATGACCATCGTCGACAGCAAGCCCGGCGAGCGCATCACCATCCGCCTCGAGTTCATCGAGCCCTTCGCCGCCGTGAACCAGGCCGAGTTCGTCCTCGCCGCGAGCGGCAACACCACCCAGGTCACCTGGAGCATGTCGGGGCCGAACACCTTCATGGGGAAGGCCATGATGGGCTTCGGCTTCATGGAGTCCTTCGTGGGCACGCAGTTGGAGAAGGGCCTGGAGGACCTGGACACGGTCGCGCGCGAGGAGGCCCGCAAGGCCACCCAGTCCGCGCAGGCGGAGCGCAACCGCCTCGCGCCCGCGCACTGAAGCTCCCCCCCGAGAGCCCCATGATGATGCACATGCTGTTCGGCCACCTCGGCTCACTGGCGCTCGAGCACCGCCGCCACCGCCTGGCCTCCACTGGTGCACAACGTCACCAGCGCCAGCGACTGGCCCCGCCGCTCGAGCTCATCCAAGGCGGTCCCCACGAGGATGCTCCCCGTCGCGCCCAGGGGATGTCCCAGGGCGATGGCACCTCCGTTGACGTTGACGCGGTCCAGGTCCAGCTCCAACGCCCGCGCCGTCTGTAGCACCACGGCCGCGAACGCTTCGTTGATTTCCCAGAGGTCGATGTCGCGCGTCTTCAGCCCCGCGGCATCCAGCGCCTTGCGCGCGGCCAGCGCCGGCCCGGTCAACATCAGCACCGGGTCACTGCCCACGGCGGACACGGCCCTCACGCGAGCACGCGCCTTCAAGCCATGCGCCCGCAGGTACTCCCGCGACGCCACCAGCACGGCGCCCGCGCCGTCCGCGATGCCACTCGCGGTGCCCGCCGTGTGCAGGTGGCGCACCACGCCCGCCCGGGGATAGGCCCGCAGCGCGAGCTCATCCAACGTCTCACCCCGAGGCCCTTCGGCACGCGCCCCCAGCTGTACGAAGGCGGGCGCCAGCGCGGCCAGCTTCTCCGCCGTCGTGTCCGCGCGCGGAGAGTCATCCGCGGTGAGCAGCACCTCTCCCGTGTGCGGGTTCGTCACGGGGAACAAGCTCTTGGCGAACCGACCCTCCTTCTGGGCGAGCACCGCGAGCTGCTGCGAGCGCAGGCCCCACGCATCCAGCTCCTGCCGCGTGAAGCCCTCCAGGGTCGCGATGAGGTCCGAGGAGATGCCCTGGGGGACCTGGAAGAAGCGCTCACGCAGGTCGACGTTGCCGCCGTCCGTGCCGCCGCCGTCGGCATTGAGGCCGTAGCGGCTCATCTGCTCGACGCCTCCCGCGATGACCAGCCGCTGTGCGCCGGACGCCACGCCCATGGCCGCCAGTGAGAGGGACTGGAGCCCCGAGCCACAGAAGCGGTTGAGGCTGAAGCCGGGGATGCCGATGGGCCAGCCCGCGGCGAGGACCGCGTTGCGCGCGAGG